>JAOTVL010000001.1 GCA_029863525.1 Gemmatimonadota bacterium | reverse complement strand
GTGCCCCATGACCGGCAAGCCTGGCATCGTGATGGGGATCCGACTGGCGAAGAGCCACTTGGACGACGATCGCTTCGAGACCGTGCAGGCTCGGTGCGATGCGTGCGACCAGATTTCGGACCTCGAGGTGATCGACGAGAACTTCGCCCTTTGTACCCTCTGCGAGACGACCAACAGCTGGGTGCGGATGCGGCTCCCCGACGAGACCGAAGTGATTCTGACCGGTCGGTAGCGAACGAGGTCAGCCCGAGGGCGTCACGTCGGCGGGAGGGTCTTCCGAGCCCCGGCCCAGTGCGCGCAGGTGGGCACGCACGTCGTCCGGACCGAAGGGCTTTTGCAGCACGTCCGTCGCACCGAGGAGCGTCGCGACGTCGAGGACGTGGCTGGCCGGAACCGGGCCTCCGCCGGACATGGCGACCACACGCGTTCGGGGAAAGTCTCCCCTGAGCCGCATGAGGAGCTCGATCCCATCCATCTCGGGCATATAGATGTCGACGAGCGCGAGGTCGATGTCGCGGTCGGCCATGAGCCGCAGGGCTACGCGACCGTCCTCAGCCTCGAGCACTACATGGCCCTCGAGTTTGATCAGGCGCGCGACGACCGTTCGTACGGTCGGGTCGTCGTCGACGACGAGGACTGTGCCCACGTGGACCTCCGGCTCATGTAGCGGAAACGCCGAATCCGGCCTGGTTTCCGTGGAAGATCACGCTCCGGGGCCGTCTGCGGTGTCAGTCCACGTCCCAAATTCGTGTCGGTCGCCGTCCTACACGAGTCCCCGGCGCACCGCGTACCGGATGATGTCGGCGGTCGTCGTGAACCCCATCTTCTCCATCATCCGCACCCGATAGGTCGAGATGGTCTTGGGGCTCAGGTGGAGCTCGACGGCGATGTCGCCGACGCTCGAGCCCCGGCCCAGGAGTCGCAGAACCTGAAGTTCTCGATCGGAGAGCTTCTCGTGCTCCGAGCCCCTTCCGGCGGCCGACGCCGCGAGGGCGAGGGCTCCCGCTTCGCTGATCGACATGTGGCCGTTGGCGACCTTGCGGATGGCCGCGAGAAGCTCGGCGGGGTCGGCGTCCTTCCGCGCATATCCTGCCGCGCCCGCGTCGATCATGCGAACGATGAAGTCCTCCTCGGGAAAGCCACTCAAGACCAGCACCCGTAGATCTTTGTCATCACGGCGCGCTCGGCGCACCATCTCGACCGCGTCCCCTCCGGGCATCCCGACGTCGACCACCAGCACGTCGGGCCTGTTCTTCTCGAGCGCCGTCGCCAGTGATCGGAAGTCGTCGACCTCACCAACCACCTCGAAGTCGTGCTCACGCTCGAGCAACGCTCGCAGGGCGCGAACCACCAGGGGGTGATCGTCAGCGAGGAGCACGCGGAAGACCTCACTCAAGTGCCAGTTCCTCCGCCACGATCTCGAGGAGCTTGGTCGGAGAAAACGGCTTCTCGAGAATGCGTATGGAGTTCCGATCGACACCGTGGTCGGCGAGCGCGTTCCAGCTGTACCCGGACACGAAAACGACGGGAACAGCAGAGGGGCGCGCTGAAATCCGGTCTCGGAGCTGCAGGCCGGTCATCCCGGGCATCACGATGTCGGTGACCACCAAGTCGACGGATTGCTCACCCGCGTCGATGAGCTCGAGGGCGGCGGCGCCGTGCGCGGCTTCGAGCACCCGGTACCCGTAGAATCGAAGTACCCGGGATGTCACCGATCGTACGGCGTCGTCGTCCTCGACCACGAGCACGGTGATCCCCTCCCCCATGCCCCGATCGAACGCCTGCCCGGCTCTGTCCCCATCGGCCGCGGATTCATCGTGCTGGTCTCGAGCATGCAACGGGAGGCCGATGGTCACCCGAGCGCCTCCCTGAGCACTCTCTCCCACGAACACGTGCCCGGCGTGCTGTTCGACGATGCCGAGCACCGTGGAGAGTCCCAGACCGGTTCCGGCCGCCTCGGATTTCGTCGTGAAAAACGGCTCGAAGATCTTCTCGCGCAGTTGTTTGGGGATGCCGGGGCCGTCGTCGGCTACCTGGAGATAAACGTGTTCGCCGGTCGGTTCACTGACCCCCATGGGTACTGACCCGATGGGAGGCTCGGACGCGAAGGTGCTCACCTCGACATGACCGTCTCGTCCGATCGCCTGCCGCGCGTTGATGACCAGGTTCATCAGAACCTGCTCCGTCTGCGTGGGGTCGACGAACGCGTTCGGGAGGTTCTCCGCGAGACTGAATTCCAGTCGCACCCCCGGAGGCACGAGCCGTCGGAGGAACGGCTCGGCGGATCGTACGACGGCGTTCACGTCGATCGGACGCTTCTGCAGAACCTGCTTCCTACCGAAGGCCAGCAGCTTCTTGGTCAGCTGCCGACCTCGCAGCGCCGCTTCCCTCATCTCCTCGAGCTGGACCCGCAGGTCGCCCTCCGCGTCCGGGAGCGACAATTCGGCGTTCACGAGAATGGGAAGTAGGAGGTTGTTGATGTCGTGCGCCACGCCACCGGCGAGCTCACCGATCGCGCTCAAGCGCTCGAGGGCGTGTTGCTGCTCGACCATGCGCGCGCGCTCTTCTTCGAGCAACGTCTGATCCGTGACGTCGTGAAGGACCGAGAACCAGAGCCTCCGCCCCATCAGTTCAACGACCTGGATGGAACCGAACGCCTCACGCAATTCCCCGTCGCGCCGTCTGAAGCTGAGCCGAAAGTTGTCGACCAGTTCCTCCACTTCGAGGTGGGCCAGGAGTGCGTCCCTCTGCTTCGGGTCGCCCCAGATCCCGAGCTCCAGAGCGCTGCGGCCCACGAGCTGACCTCGTGCATACCCGGTAACCTCACACCAGCGGTCGTTGGCCTCGACGAAGTGTCTCGATGCGGTATCGGTGAGCGCCATTGGCACGGGAGCAGCCCGGAAGAGTCGGAGGAAGCGATCGCCTTCGGACCCGAGACCCGCGCTGAAGAGTCCCAGATCGGCGGTCACGGCGCCCGGGGCTGCATCGGTCCCGGGCGGACCCGTGCGGGGCTTTTGGGATGCGGGCATTGGCGATCTCCATCTCCCGATTACGAGTCACCAGGTGGGTGTGCCATCGGGGAGGGTGGTCCGGTACTGCGCCGAAGGTAATCAACGAAGCGGCGCTTCGCCCCTTCAGAGTCCGAGGGAAGCGGCCAGCGCGGGCCCGTCGATCACGAACGCATAAAGTCCGGGGACACTTCTTCGAGAACTGAGAATCGGCGCGCGACCCGCGAGCATCTGGAGCTCGTCGACGAAGGCGGGCCGCCAGCCACCTACCAAGATCAGGCCGCGCTCGTGTCTCTTCGGGTCGAGCGCCGGGAATGCCGAGGACGCGGATCTCAGCACCGAGGCGAGATCACCCGAGCCCGCTCCACGAGGGCCGGCCCTCGGACCGTCGGCGAGGGGCGGGTCGAGTTGGTCCGGTGATTCGTTCGTCGTCGCGAGGGTGAAGTCCCACGCGACGCCCACCAGCACCGTCCGCGCACCGTAGTCGAATCGGAAGACCGTGCTGTCGGGCGAGAAGACGGCCTGCTCCCGCTCCAACGCGTAGAACGGCATGAGCAGGTAGAACGTCTGCGCGCTCATGAAAATCGGCTGCGGACCAGCCGCGGGGTCGAGCACGTCCACCATCGACCCGAGGTCGTCTTGGCGCAGGACCCGGTCCGAGGGCGACCAAGGAGCGCGGGCCAGACCCATGACCGTTCCGACCGGCCCGCCGAGCCCGATCAGCAGGAGCGGCAGACCGACCTGAATAGCTCGGCGACCCGGGCGCGCATCGAGCAGGTTTGCGGCCAACCACCCCATGGTGGGAACGGTGAACGCCAGCAGCCAAACCGAGTGGCGCGTGGAGCCGAACGGGTAGAGGCCGAGCCCGGCGGCGAGTACCGCCACGAGCAGCGCTCCCCCCGCGAGCACCGCGACGCCGGTCTCCCGAGTCCAGACTGCAGCGCCGATCGCCACCAGCAGAGCGAGGGCCATCGGACCACGCAGCCAAGGACCCGCGAGGAGGTGCTGAAACCCGAGGAAAGAGAACCACGCCTCCGGCGGCGAGCCGATCATGTAGAAGCTCAGCCAGCCGTCGAGGGCATCGTCCGCCAAGGCGCTGGCGGCGAGCGGTCGAAGGTGGAAGAAATACAGCCCGAGCACCACGGTGGCCGGTACCGCGTGCGCCACCATCAGCCTTCGCCACGAAAGCGAAGCGAACCGGGCTTCCATTCCGTCTGTGAGTACCAGGAGCCCGAATACCGCGAGCGCCAAGACCGAGCTGTAATGCACCAGGAGGGCCAGCGTTGCGAGCGTCACGTATGATACGAGCTCGAGGCCGGACGCCGAGCGCCGGTAGCCCAACAGGTGATAGAGTGCCCACGCCAGCAGAGCGAGCTGGAGCATGTACGGTCGCATGACCTGCGAGAGCTCGATCGGCCCCGGGGCGAAGGCGAGCACGACTCCGGCGACGAGGCCCGCCACGGCGCCCCGTGAGCCGTCTCCCCCCAGTCGTCGGGCCACGGCCCACACGCCCAGCACGGCCGCGAGTCCGCACACGACGGAGAAGACACGCAACCAGAAGAAGTCCCAGGTGAACACGCCGAGGCCGCGCAGCAACAGGTAGTAGAGCGGGGGGTGCGCGTTCGCGGTCACTTCTTGCCAGAAGCCCGAGAAGTCGGCCCGGGTCAGAATCGAGTAGTAGATCCCTTCGTCGGGATTCAGCCACCACTCGGAGAGATCGGCCAAACGCACGACCGCAGCGGCGATGAGGACGACGATCACGCCACGATGCCGCCCGATGAAGTCGAGCGGCGAGGAGGGTGGAAAAGTCATCGTCGGGCAAGGTAGACGCGCCCTGGAAGCGATGCCAGAGATTTCGCCCGGGGCATGCAACGCGGCCGTCGCCCTTGGCTCTGCGGAGTCGGCGCGGCATGTTGGCCCGATGGATCCGGTCCGGCTCAGCGACGTCGAGGGGCTCTCGGACGAAGAGTTCACCCTCGGCCTGAAGGTGGCACGCGAACAGCGGGTCGCGATCTTCGTCGTCGCGTACAATGCCGAAAGTCATATCCGCGACACGCTCCTCAGGATCCCCGACGAATTGCGTCAGCACCTGACGAGTATCTTCGTCATCGATGACTCCAGCTCTGACGAGACGATCCCGCTCGCTCGAGCACTCCGCGACGAGATTCCGATCCTGGAGGTCTTCCGGACGCCCTACAACCAGGGCTACGGCGGAAATCAGAAGCTGGGATACCAATACGCGTCCCGCTGTGGCTTCGACGTCGTGGTCCTGCTGCACGGCGACGGCCAGTACGCTCCGGAGTTCCTGCCTCGGATCCTGGCCCCTTTCGACGATCGGGAAACGGCGGCCGTGTTCGGCTCCCGCATGATGGTCCCGGGCGCGGCGCGTCGAGGAGGCATGCCGCTGTACAAGTTCGTCGGGAACAAGATCCTCACCTTTGCCGAAAACCGTCTTCTCGACGCGAGCTTGTCCGAGTTCCATTCCGGATACCGTGCCTATCGAGTGTCGGCCCTCGAGCAAGTCCCGTTCGAGTACAACACCGACGACTTCCACTTCGATACCGAGATCATCATCCAGCTTCTCGGTCGGGGGCTGAAGATCGTCGAGGTGCCGATCCCGACCTATTACGGCGACGAGATCTGCCACGTCGAGGGGATCCCCTACGCAGTGCATTGTATCGGAACCGTGCTTCGCTCACGTGCGAACCGGTACCACCTCGTATACCACCCGAAGTTCGACGTCTTCGGCTCGGACGAGTACGTCTTCAAGGAGGCGCCCAACACCGTCCACCAGTACGTCCTGGATTACGATTGGCGGAAGGAAGCCCGGGTGCTGGAGCTGGGTGCGGGTCACGGTGAGGTCGGCCTGCGGCTTCACCAGAAAGGCCTCGAGGTGGCGGCGGTCGATCTGGAGGTGCCCGACCGCGACTTCCCCTACCCGTACGAACGCGTGAACCTCGACCGACCGTTCGCGGATTCCTTGGTCGAAACCATGGACGGGCCGGCCGACTACGTCGTGGCGCTCGACGTGATCGAGCATCTGTCCAGACCGGAGCGCAGTCTGCGCGAAATCGGTCGGGCCATGAAGCCGGGCGGCACCCTGATCGCAAGTACGGGGAACGTTGCTTACGTGCTGGTGCGCCTGATGCTCACGATCGGCCAGTTCAATTATGGCAAGAAGGGCATTCTCGACCGCACCCACACACGGTTGTTCACCGTGCGCTCGTTCTGCAGGACCCTGGAGGGCGAGGGCTTCCGCATCGACCTGGTGCGGGGATTCGGCCCTCCGGTGCGCGATATGATCGGCACCTCACCGCTGCTCCGTTTCATCGACGGTGTAGCCTCTTGGCTGGCCAGGGTGTGGCCCCGGCTCTTCGCATACCAGATCCTCGTGGAAGCGACCCGGCTCGACGACGTCGATACGCTCTTGGATCGCACACTCGAGTCGGGAACCGAGCCGGCGGCCGCGCTCTCCTCAGGCTGAGGTCGGCGTCCTCCTGCGTTACCCGATGGGCCTACGCTGGAAGATGCGTGGCGCGTACTCTCGCAGGTGCCGGTCCTTCTCGGTCTGCGGTACACCATCGGTCATCCAAGAAGGTGCGGGCATGCCCCTGAGGTGGTGGTCGAAGAAGTCCTGGAGCCTGTACTGGAAGTCGATCCGGTTCTGGAGCTTCCGAAGCCCGTGGCCTTCGTCCGGATAGGAGAGCCAAATGATCGGCTTGTTCAGGAACCGGAGCGCGTTGTACCACTCGAGGCCCTGCTCCCAGTTCACCGTGGGATCCTCCTCGCCGTGGAGGTACAGGACCGGCGTGTTCATGTTCTCCACGCCTGAGATCGGGGACTGGTCCCAATAGAGGTCGAAGTCCCGATAGGGGTCCGTCGCGTACCTCCCTTGTCCGTAGATGTCGTATGAATGGTTGTTCTGGCCACTGCCTACGAAGAGCTGATTGAACTCGCTGACCAAGTTGATCGGGGCGGCTCCGTGGGCGATGGCGGCGAACATGTTCGACCGAGTCGCGATGTAGGCGCTGCCGCCCCCGCTGTACGAGTGGCCACTCAAGCCGACCGCGTCGGGGTCCGCGTATCCCATTTCGATGACCTTGCGCGTCGCTGCCTCGACCGCCTCGAGCATGTCCGAGTGCGAGCTTCCGATCCGGAAGTGTACGTCGGGCTGCATGAGGAGGTATCCGTTGCTGACCACGCCGGCGAAGTTCGGTTGATGCCGGTACTCGGGCGTGGGATACCGGTGTAGGTCCTGCGAGTATTTCTCGTAGAACCGCACGACCATGGGCAGCTTGTCGCCGTCCCGGTACGTCTCCGGAATCGCGAGTGTGCCCTGAAGGGGAATCCCGTCGTCGGTCGTGTAGTCGAAGAGGATCCGCGAACCCCAGAGGAATTCGTCCTGTTGCGGGTTCGCGGTGCTGACCCGATCCCGGTTGGCGAACGAGCCTTCCGTTACCCAAAGGTCCGGGAAGTCCTGCCACGTTTCCACCGTGAGCAGATACCGCTCGGCGTCATCCGCCTTGTCGCGCAGGATGAGGTGGCGGTCCTCCCACGTGAGCTGCCGGAGGTCGTTGCCCCGGAGCTCGAAGAAGCCCTCTTTCTTCGTCCATTCCCCGTATGCGTCGAGCAGGACCGGTTCGTCCAGATCTACGAATTGTTCGTCGGGGTCCGTTCGGACGTATCGGAGGCGGATCTGCTCGTCCGCGCCGAAGCCATTGGTGAGATTGCGCGCTGCGCTCCCGTCGAGCGGTTGGAGCCAAAGATCCCACCGGTCGTACAGCAGAACCCCCTCGCCGTCCGCGGCCCATCCCGCGAGCCCGTGGGGCGGCTTTTCGCCGTACCGGTCGAACTCCCGATTCGTGAAGTCTACGGGGGCGGACCCGGTGAGGTTCACGTGGCGATTCTCGGCAATCCGGTAGTCCCAGACGTGCCCGTCCTTCCAATAGAGATAGTGCTCACTGTCGGGGGAGAGCCCCAGCGTCCGCAGTTGCGCCTCGAGCGCCAGCGTGCGGTCACCGGTGCGCGTGTCGATCCGGTAATAATCAGCGACGTCCGGGCGCCAATCGGAGACATAGTCCCGGTCGTCACGACCGATGCCCCACCGACCGTCCTTGGTAATCTCGACCGTTCGCATGCGCTCGTCTGCCAGGTGAACCAACCGCCGGTCGTCCAGGTGCACCGCTGCCACGAAGGTCCGGTTCCGGTCGGACTGGAGTTGCCGCTGCTGTTGCGCTTGTATGCGGTCATCCTGCCAGTGCCAAACATTCACGTCGGCCAGGGGGAGGCCTTCTTCCGGCCAGTCGCCCAGCTCTTCTTCCTGAGGCTTCGTGGCCACGAAAACCGTGGCGTCATCGTCGTCGAAGACGAGCGCACCCTTTTCGCTCAGCACCCACCCCCCGTTCAGGCCACTGGCCTCCGGTGTGACCTCGACGCGGATCGGACGTGCTGTGTGTGCGGCGCGGAAGACAACGAGTCGATTGGTGCGTTCCACGAGCCCGTCCGGCTTGGTGCCGCGGAGCGCCGCCACCGCCGTCCCATGCTCGGACCAGGTCAGACGCGCGTACCGTTCGTCGGCGTTGTCGAGCGCACGTCTCGCGCCGGTGCCGAGGTCGACGAGGTAGAGACCGTTCCCGTCTCCTTCCTGTGCGTCGACCGTGAACGCGAGGTGTGTACCCTGATCGTTGAAGTCGGCCTCGGCGACGCTGCCGACCAGTTCCTCGTACCCCTCCCGTAGGTTCCTCAGGATGAGGTCCGTACCGTCGTGCTCGGCGTCGCTGTCGGCCTTCCGCTTCTTCACGAAGAAGTGGCCGCCTCCCTCCGAGAAGCCGAACCGGTCGGCGTCGTCCCAGGACAACGTGTCCCCGGACAGCAGATCGAGGAGTCCGGCCCGTCGCGTCACCGGCTCGCCTTCGCCCTCCAGCTCCTCGACCTCGGTGAAGGGCGGAGCAATGAAGTATGCGAGCCAGCGCCCGTCGCTGGAAAAGGTGCTACCCGATGCGCGCAAGACCTGATGGCGCACCCCTGTGTCCACTGAGCGGACCGTGAGGGTGTCGTCTCCTCGGACGCGTGAATAGGTCCAGGCGACCCACGCTCCGTCGTTCGAGATCGCTTCGTCACCAATGGTCCGCCACAGCCTGTAGTCGGCGATCGTCAACGGGCGCTTGTCGCCCAGCGCTTCGCCGCCGGGCTGGGTCTGGGTCGCCCCGGCCGTGGGCGAGAGGATCGACGCGACCGCCAGGGCGATGAGGGGACGGCGAATTCTGGTCTTCATGACGCTGCTCCGAACGGGCTCTAGGAGCCAGAACCGTAGTTGACGACTCGCGTGCCGGCCAGACTGTTCGGACGGCGCCGAGCACACGGATTGACGGGTGGCACGGTGCGGGCGTCCAAGGCGAGTACCCCGACCCGTGGAGTGTTCGTATGAGGACCGTCGCGTTTGTCGTGCCCATCGCGCTCACACTCACGGCCCGTCGGAGAGCGGCCGTTCGAGTGCGCGCGGGGCGGAGGGCGGGGCGGAGCGCCGTTTCGCGTTGCCCTCATTTTGGGCCGTTGGCAGATTGTCAGGGGGGCGGGACCGGTCCGGACCGCCCCCGCCTTTCGTTCCACCGGCATCGGAGGCTCCATATGCGATCCATGATCGCATTCCCCGTTTTCTTCCTGACACTGTCGTGCTTCGGCTGGATCGGGAGTCCCGTTGCGGCACAGGCTCCCGAACGGCTGACCATGGAGGACTACCAGCGCGCTGAGCGGTTCCTCGGAGCCCATACGGATCCGCTGGCGTTCCGGACATCGGTGCGACCGAGCTGGACTTCGGGTGGCGGCTTCTGGTATCGGAATCGGATCCCGGGTGGCACGGAATTTCTCATGGTCGACCCGACTTCGGCGGAGCAGGGAAGGGCGTTCGATCATGAGCGCCTGGGAGATGCACTCTCGGCCGCGCTCGACACAGCGGTCGATCCACTCGATCTGCCTGTTCAGGATCTCACGTTCGGTGAGCACGAGGTCCTGATCGATGTGCGTGCCGGAGGGCTCTATCGATGTGATTTGAGGGAGTACGTCTGCGACGCCACCCACCCGCGACGTTCCCCGGTTCGCCCTAACGAGGTCGCTTCCCCGGATGGTCGGCTCGCGGTGTTCATACGCGACCACGATCTGTGGCTCCGCAACTTACTGAACGGCGAGATGACGCAGCTTACCCGTGATGGGGTGGAGGACTTCGGATACGGCACCAACAACGCCGGCTGGGTTCGTCGGGACCGGCCGGTCGTGAAGTGGTCTCCGGACTCGAGGAAGATCGCGACGTTCCAGCACGACGCGCGGGGCGTCGGCATGATGTACGTGACCCGCACCAAGGTGGGCCACCCCGAGCTCGACGCGTGGCGGTATCCGCTGCCGGAGGACACGGTGATCTTCAGGATCCACCGTATCGTGGTCGATCTGGACCGACCGGAGAACGACCGGGTCGTGCGGCTCGACATGGAGCCCGATCAGCATCGCTCGACGTGTAGCGACCATGTCGAGTGCGGTGGCCAGCTCGGGGATCTCGAATGGAGCGCGGACGGCTCACACTTCGTGTTCGTGTCGAGCTCTCGGGACCACAAGGTGGCTCAGGTCAGGCTCGCGGACGCCCGGACCGGCACGGTGCGCGAAGTCTTCCGTGAGGTCGAAGAGACCTTCTACGAGTCACAGAGCGGTTGGCGCTACCTGTCGTCCGCGGGGGAGATCCTCTGGTTCTCCCAGCGAGACAATTGGGGCAACCTCTTCTTGTACGACGCGGAGTCGGGAGCGCTGAAGCGGAAAGTGACGGACGGTGACTGGAACGTGCTCGACATCGTGGGCGTGGACGAGCGCGGGCGAACGATCACGGTGGTAGGGAACGAGCGCCAACCGGGCGATCCTTACTTCCAATACCTGTACCGGGTCGGCCTCGATGACGGGCAGGTCACGCTGCTCACTCCGGACAGCGCCAATCACACCACTTCGCTCTCGCCCGACGGCGAGTACATCGTGGATTCGTACTCGACGCCGGTTACGCCACCGACGAGCGTCCTGCGCGACCGGGACGGTCGCCAAATCATGGAGCTGCAGCGGGCCGACGTCACGCAGCTCGTGGCGTCCGGTTGGCAGCCACCCATGCCATTCAGCGTGAAGGCACGCGACGGAGAGACAGACCTCTTCGGGCTATTGTTCCGCCCGACGGACTTCGACCCGAGCCGCTCCTACCCGGTGGTCAACTACCTGTATCCGGGACCCCAAAGCGGCTCGGTCGGCTCACGCAGCTTCCGAACCGCGCATCGGGATCTGCAGTCGATCGCCGAATTGGGCTTCGTGGTGATCGAGCTCGACGCCATGGGCACGCCCGGGCGCTCGAAGGCGTTCCACGAAGCGTACTACGGCAACATGGGTGACAACGGCTTGCCCGATCAGATGACCGGCATCCGCCAGCTCGCCGAGCGCCATCCGTGGATCGATGTCGAACAGGTGGGGATCTTCGGGCACTCGGGGGGCGGCTTCGCTTCGGCCGACGCGATCATGCGGTACCCGGAGTTCTACGACGTCGCCGTGTCGCAGGCGGGCAATCACGACAATCGCAACTACGAGGACGACTGGGGCGAGAAGTGGCAGGGGCTCTTGGAGGTCTACCCGGACGGGACGACCAGCTACGACAACCAGGCCAACCAACTCCTCGCGGGCAACCTTCGTGGCAAGCTCCTCATCGCACACGGTACGATGGACACCAACGTACCTCCTTCCAACACGATGCTCGTGGTGGACGCCCTCATCGCGGCGAACAAGGACTTCGACCTCCTCATGCTCCCCAACCGAGGACATGGTTTCGGGAATGAGCCGTACATGATGAGAAGGCGTTGGGACTACTTCGTTCGGCACCTGTTGGGAGCCGAGCCCCCCGCCGGGTACGAGATCGGTCGATTGGAGCGGCCGATCGGCTAGCCGGGTAGGCGCCCGAGACCAGAGAGACGCATGCTTCGACGATCGATCGCCTGGCCGCTCGCCCTGCCCCTGCTGGCCGCGTGCACCGACGCGGGTCCCGCCGAGCCGGACGGGGCTCTGGGTCTCGATGCAGCGGCGTACCTGGAAGACGCGGTCAATATCTTGCAGCTCTGGTCGGTCAATCGGTACGAGATCGACTGGCCGTCGTTCCGCGCCGAGACGATCGCGGATGCCGGGGGCGCGATGACGATCGAAGAGACCTACCCCGCGATCGAGGCGGCCATCGAACGGCTCGGCGACGGGCACAGCTTCTTTCGTCGTCCGATCGAGGGGCCTCCGGCTCCAGAGGGCGATCAACCCTCGGCTTCGCGGTTGGGGGAGATCGGTTACGTGGACGTCACTCGCTTTTCCGGCGGTGGCGCGGACGCGGACGCGCTCGCCTCCGAGTACCACCGGCTCATCGAGGGGGTCGACACGTTGGGGGCGACCTGCCGATGGGTCGTCGACGTCCGTGGCAATACGGGCGGCAACATGTGGCCCATGGTCGCCGGTGTCGGTCCGATCCTGGGGGAGGATACGGTCGGCTTCTTCATCGACCCGGACTCGCTTACCAAGTCGTGGGTCTATGCGGCGGGCGAGGCGAGCATCGACGATGTCGTCATCACGGCTGCGAGCCCCTCATATGAACTCGAGACTCCTCGTCCGTACGTGGCCGTCCTCACGGACGGCCAGACTGCGAGCTCCGGTGAAGCCGTAGCGGTCGCTTTCCGCGGTCGTGCCGGCGCCCGTTCGTTCGGTGAGCCGACCTGGGGTGTCTCGACGGCCAACTCGGCGTTCCCGCTCATCGACGGGGCGGTGATCTTTCTTACCGTCTCCACGATGGTGGATCGGACCGGGACCATCTATGGAGCCGAGCTCACGCCCGACGAGATCGTCTCCCGTGGCGCCAAGACCGGTGACCCCACGACCGATCGGGTCCTGGACGCGGCCGTCCAGTGGCTTGCCGCTCAGACATGTAGTTGAGCCGAGGCGGCCAGACTTGGTGGCTCAGTCGTCCTCGCTGACCGTGACCTTTTCCATGACGACGTCGTCCTTCGGCCGATCGCCCGGACCGGTCTGGATCTTCCCGATCTTCGCAACGACGTCCATGCCCCCGGTCACCTTTCCGAAGATGGCGTGTTTGCCGTCCAACCACGGCGTCGCCGCGAGCGTGATGAAGAACTGCGAGCCGCCGGAATTCGGTCCGGCGTTGGCCATCGAGAAGATCCCGGCCTCGGTGTGTGCCAGTCCGTCGGCGAACTCGTCCTTGATCGTGTAGCCGGGACCGCCGCGACCCGTGCCAGTGGGGTCTCCCCCTTGGATCATGAATCCGTCGATTACCCGATGGAAGATGATCCCGTCGTAGTATCCGTTTTTGGCCAGCTTGATGAAGTTGCCGGCCGTTTCCGGCGCGACGTCCGAGAACATCTCGGCTTTGATGGTACCGTGGTTCGTCTCGATGGTGACCGTGGGGTTGGCCATGTTACTCCCTTGTTGGCTTACGAAAGGCGAAAGAAATAGTAACGTCCGCCTGTCGGATTTCTACCGCTCGGGTCGGCGCCCGCCGACCGTCGATTGCCAGTCTTCGAGACGACTGACATGATGGGGCCCATGACAAGAACGCCCAGACTTCTGACGGCCGCCACGATCGGACTCGTCGGCTGCACGCCCGCGCTCGAGCTCACACCGAGTGACGCCGGCGTCGTGCTTTCGCGACAAGCGCTCGAAGCACCCGACCCTGGCCAGGCGGGCCAGTACGACGTCCTGACCATGTACTACGGGTCCGGCACCGACAAGAACCGTCCCGAATACCGCGACTCGGTTACCATCGAGACCCCGACCGTCGACGTGTCGAAAATGGTCGACCTCGGTGGCTCCGCGAAGGAGCGCAACGATTACTGGGGGTTCACGCCGGAGAACATGCCCCTGAACGCCCGGGTGTGGTATCCGGACGGGGAGGGGCCGTTCCCCCTCGTCCTCGTCGTGCACGGCAACCACAACATGCGCGACTTTTCAGACCCCGGGTACGACTATCTGGGCGAGCTTCTCGCGAGTCGAGGCTACATCCTGGCGAGTGTCGACGAGAACTTCATCAACGGAGGGATCAGGGGAGAGAACGACGCGCGGGGCTGGTTCTTGCTTCGACACGTGCAACTCTTCGACGAGTTCAATCAGGAGGCGGGCAATCCGTTCGAGGGAAAGGTCGACATCGATAACGTCGTCCTAATCGGTCACTCGCGGGGTGGGGAGGCCGTCGCGAACGCGGCCGCGTTCAACCGACTTTCACACTATCCAGACGACGCATCGCTCACCTTCGACTTCGACTACGAGATCCAGGGCATCATTTCGATCGCGCCGGTGGACGGGCAGTACCTGCCGACGGGTCGCAAGGTGGTGGTGGAAGACATGAGCTATCTCACCTTCCACGGATCGCACGACGGGGACGTAACCAGCTTCCACGGTCTGCGCATATACGACCGCCTGAAGTTCAATGACCCCGATGACTTCAACTTCAAGTCGGCCATCTATGTCTATCGCGCGAACCATGGGCAATGGAACTCGGTCTGGGGCCCCAACGACAACGGTCCTCGAAGCCCCCGGATCCTCGACCTGCGCGGACTGATTCCGGAGGAAGATCAACGCCGCTTCGCGGAGATCTATGTGTCGGCCTTCGTCGACGTCGTCACCAAGGGAGACAAGAGGTATCTGCCGATCTTCCGGGACCACCGGGTGATTGGCCAGTGGCTACCAGAGACGATGTACGTGACGCGCTTCGAGACGAGCGGCTTTGAGGCGCTCGCGACGTTCGAAGAGGACATCGACGTCACCACGGGCAGCGCGCCCGGTGTCTCGATCCGGGGTGACTCATTGTCCACGTGGAAAGAGGCTACGCTCGAGCTCAGGTCGTCCAATCGAAACAACACGTCGGCCTCGCAGGAGAACCAAGCCGTCACCGTCGCTTGGAACAACCGGATCGCCGGGGCCGACACGGCCGCTCACGGCCCGCCCGCGCGCTACTCCGTGGAACTGCCGGCCGGTCTCGCGGCCGGTATGCGACTATGGGCGGGATCGACTCTGGACTTCATGCTCGCGCCGACGAATCGAGTACCGGGGCCTCGCCCCGATCCGGCTGCGGAAGACGAGGCGGACGCCGTGAATCGGGACGCGGCCGAAGTAGATAGGAACAGTCAGGAGGAGGGATCGCCGCCACGTCGACGACGGGGGTCGGAGGAAGAGGAGCAGGACCCGCCGGTGGACCTGAGCGTCGAGATCACGGACGCCTCGGGAGAGACCGCGCGGGTCACGCTCAGCGACTATGGCGCGATTCGGCGTCCGCTCGAGACGTATGTGCTTCGCCGCCGTGACGTGGAGGAGCAGCGATTCCAGTCGCACTGGGAGCTCATCATGCAGACCTTCTCGATTCCGCTCGGCGACTTCGTATCGCGGAATCGTTCGTTGGACCTCCGACAGATCCGAAGCGTCAGCTTCGTGTTCGATCGCGTGCACGGTGGCGAAGTGGCGATCGACCAGATCGGCCTGACACCGGACATGGATCCGGCCTTCCTGCGGGCCCGAGTCGACGGGGGTAGCTAACGAGGGCGGACGCCCCAGCCGAGAGACGGCCGAGGCTGCGCTAGCGCCAGCGCACGCCGAAGCGATGGGTGCCGCCTTCGTCGGCGTCGCTTACCGGACGGAAGGCCCATTCGATCGATATGTCGTCGCCCCAATACGCGAGGCCGGTGGTGAAAACGCTGGCGTCGCTCCCCTCGGGGACGTCCTCGAAGCCGAAACGCGCGACGAACGTGCGGCCCTGAATGGGCCAGTACCCGAGCTCCACGCCGCCCCCATACGTGAACTCGTCGTCGTCCACGCCCATGTTTGCGGCGAAGCCGACGTCGAGCGGTCCGAGGGGACGGCCGTAGCGCCCGACCCCGAGCGTCACGCGCGACGGCTCCGACCCGGTCTCCACCAGCGGCTTCTCGCCGAGGTCGTGGACGGTCAGCCCGACGGTCACGGGCCCCACCTCGCGAGAGAGCCCGACGTCGACCAGCGCCACGCCGTGCTGCGACGGTCCGACGCGCTCTTCGACGAGACTCAAGGCCACGCCGACGTCGATGCCCAGGAACGCCTCACGCGCGTACCCGAGTGTGGCGACCCGCTCGGACACCGGAACCGACTCGGCCTCGAAAAGGTGGTCCTGGCCGCCGGGGGCCGCCAACTCGCCGCTACCGCTCGCACGGTACTGCAGTGAGCGCAGCCCGATACCGACGCCGCCGCCGAGCCAGGAAACGGCCGCCGACGCCGCCACCGCGCTTCCCTCGATGCTCCACCGCTGGACATCGAGCCCGAATCCGCTCGCGCCCGCGAGCAGCGCGGGGTGATAGAAGATCGCGTCCGCGTGACCCGCGCTCATCTGGTAAGAATCCCCCAAAGCCATGGCGCGCGTCGATGCGGGGAGCTGCGTCGTCAACGGGAGCGCGCCCGCTACCTGCGCGGCCACTCCGGCTGGGAGCACGACGATCGACAACGCGAGGGCGAGCGGACGAAGGGCTTTGAAGAGACGGTTGGTCGTGCGCATGACGTCACGGAGTGGGGAATCGGATCGCCCCAACCTCGGGGCATGGGGTCGGCCTCGGCAATAGCACCGCGCGGGGGGCGCGTCGATCCGTTCGACGCGATCAGCCGACGCGCCGTATGAAGTCCTCGATGAGCGCTCGCGCGATCGACATCGGATGCGGCAGATTCGGTAGCGCCTCGGGCCCGAACCACCGTGCATCCTCGATCTCATCGTCGTCGATGCTGATGTGGCCCTCCTCCCAGTCGGCGACGAACCCCACCATGAGTGAGTGAGGGAACGGGTGCGGCTGACTCCCGAAGTACCGGAGGTTGGTGACACGCACGCCGACTTCCTCGTAGATCTCGCGGTGAGCGCATTCTTCGAGCGACTCGCCCGGTTCGACGAAGCCTGCGAGCGTCGAATACACACCCTCAGGGAATCGAGCGGAGCGACCCAGGAGCGCTTCCCGACCGCGCTGGACCAGGACGATCACCGCCGGGGACACCCGCGGAAAGTGCATCTGGCCGCACGAGGGGCACCCCAAGGCTTCGTGCCCGTCGTAGGTGTCGAGCGACGCGGCGCATCGCGAGCAGAAGCGAGTCGTTCGGAGGAACTCGAGCTTCTGGCGCGCGGTTCCCGCCGCGCGAAAGTCGGCTTCCTCCAAAGCGTGGTAGGCCACGCGCAGGCCGTCGGCTCGAAAGCCCGCGGGCGGCTCGTGTCGATCTTCGAAGTCGAAGATCCGTGGGGCGTCCACCGGAGCCCTCAAGCCGATCTTCACTTCACGCTCGGCCAAGCGCTCGGGGCCTAGCGCCTCTGCGAGCTCGTCAACGGTAGGGAGGCGGAGTCCGGCGTCGGCGGTCCGAAGCAGCAGTCGTGAGCCGAAGAACACGAGCGCGCGGCTCATCGCGGCTGTTTGCGGTCGAGTACCACGGTCCGGCGACAGGTCGGACAGGACACCCACACACGATCTCGCACGTACGAGACGTCGGAGCGCGGTGGCACCGATCGCCGGTCGAGCGGGTTGTGGCAATGCGGGCAGTGCAAAGCCGCCCCGGCCCGAAGGGCAAGCTCGAGCGCCCTTCGCTCGGCGTCGGTGAATCGGTCCGAATTCGACCGGTCTGTGTCTGACATTGAAACTGATTCTCAGCAGGGAGGGTGTACAATGTGTCTTCTAGATTGCAGCCAGGTACGCAGGCCCGGCGCTCCCCCTTTGCGCGCCGTGCGGCCAAAATCGCTTAAGAGCAGTCCACCAAATACATGATTCACGCATTCTTTCAAGTCGTCGCTACCGCCGGCATGATCGCCGCGGGTGGTGACCCTCCGCCACCGTCCCAGCCGATCGGTGACGGGTCGACATCGATCGCCCGCTACACGGGGTCTCTGCGCAACGTCGAGGTAACGACCCCCTTCGTCACCGCGGCCGACATCGACGTGGACGGTCGGATCGTGGAGCTGCACTGGGAGCAGGCCGCCCTGCTCGACGGCTTCACCCAGTTCAATCCGGTGGAGGGAAGCGAAGCTTCCCAGAAGACCGAAGTGCTCGTGCTCGTCGACAACGACGCGCTGTATTTCGCCGTGCGGGCATACGACGACGCACCTGGAGAGATCCGTGCCACCCTGTCCGAACGGGACTCGTACGGCTTCTCCGACGACTACATTCGCTTCATCCTCGACACGTACGACGATCAGCGTCGCGCGTACGTCTTCACGGTGAACCCTCTCGGGGTCCAGCACGACGGATTGTGGAACGAGTCGGGCGGTGGAACGGGCCGACGGGGCCGAGGGATGTTCTCTCCCATCGACGATAGCCCCGACTTCCTCTGGTCTTCCGAGGCGCACATCACCGACTGGGGATACGAGGCCGAGATCCGGATTCCCTTCAAGAGCCTTCGCTTTCCCGATGTGGAAGACCAGTCATGGGGACTCCAGATCGAACGGAAGATCCAGCGGAACGGCTTCGAAAGCTCATGGGCTCCGATCACGGCCAACGTGGCGAACAGGCTCACCCAGGCCGGCAAGCTCAACGCCCTGCGAAACCTGGACATGGGGCTCTCCCTCGAGATCAATCCGGTGGCCACGGGCGCGTGGAACGGAGAGATCGACGAGTTCGGCCAGTTCGGGCACCTCGATCCGACCGGTGAGTTCGGGATCAACGCCGCGTATGGAATTACCTCGAATCTCAAGCTCGACGCGACGATCAATCCAGACTTCAGCCAGGTAGAAGCCGACGCCGGCCAGGTCCAGGTCAACGAGCGGTTCTCGCTCTTCTTCCCCGAGCAACGCCCCTTCTTCCTCGAGGGTACCGAGATCTTCGGCATGCCGAAGCAGCTCGTATACACCCGGACCATCGCCAACCCGATCGCGGGCGGTAAGCTCACCGGGAAGGTCGGATCGTTGAACGTCGGCTATCTCGGCGCCATCGACGAAGGCTTCGACGCGGATGCCAACACCTACGTGAACCTCGTACGCCTCCGCCAGGACGTCGGTGCCTCGTCGACGCTCGGGGCCGTCTACACTGATCGGACGGTCGACGCCAACGACTTCAACCGGGTCGCCGGAGCGGACGCTCGGATTCAACTGGCCGGCCGCTATACCTTCACACTGATGGGCGCGCAGAGCTTCACCAACAACGCGCTCTTGGCCGGTCGAACCGAGGGTCGCATGGGCGCGTTCCGATTCGAGCGCGCCGGCCGGGCCTTCTCGATCAACGCCGAATTGGAAGACAGCCAGGCGGGCTTCGACGCGGGAAGCGGCTTCTTCCAGCGCATCGGCGACACGCAATTCAATTCCCGCGCCGCCTACAACTGGTTCGGCACGCGCGGCTCCTTCCTCGAGAGCGTGAATCCGTCGCTCGAGGTGAAGGGCTACTGGGACCACGACGCGTTCTGGGACGGGCAGGGGCTCGAAGAGAGCGAGATCCAGCTGAGCAACCGGGTCAGCTTCAAGAACAACATCACGGTCTGGGCCAACGTCCAGCGGACGATGTTCGAGTATCGCCCCGAGCAGTACGCGACTCTGTTCGTGGAACAGCCGGACGGCTCCTTCTCTCCGTTCCTGCCGGATCAGAGCCTCTTCAATGGCCTCACGGGGATGAGCGTCGGGCTGTGGTTCAACAACTGGGAGCGCGTGCGCGGAAACGTCCGACTCAGCTTCAACGACACGCCCATCTTCGATCGTCGAGTCGGTGTGGCGGTCGAGCCGGCCAAGTCCCGCTCCGGTGAGGTCCGCCTCAATCTGTACCCGATCCGTCCGTTGAGGGCGGAGGTCAGCGTCAATTTCAGCCGACTCGAACGGGCGCGGGATGGTGCTGAGCACTCTACCGCGGTCATTCCTCGGATTCGGGCACAGTATCAGTTCTCCCGAGCGCTCTTCCTGCGTACGATCTTCGAGTACGGGCACCAGGAGAGTGCGGCGCTGATGGACCCCGTGACGGGTCGTCCGCTCTATCTGTGTCAGGATTCCGATTGTTCGGCTCGGGCCGGGTCGGTCAGCAACGACTTCCGGATCGAAGGGCTGGTGGGGTACGAACCCTCCCCCGGGACCGTCTTCTACCTCGGGTACACGAGAGAGATGGAGGACGCGTCCGCCTTCGGATTCGAGAACGTGCGCCCCACGCGCGACGGCCTGTTCATGAAGCTGAGCTACCTCTTCCGGATGTAAACACGGAGCCCGTGGCCGTGTGGGGGCGACCCCAACACGGGTGCGATCGGGAGGAGGGTCGTTGCTAGTGGATGAGCGCGGCTTTAAGGTACGCGGCTGCGAATTCGTGCAATACGACACGGATCGCGCCCCCAGGAGCGCGGATGAGCGCTCCAGTATTTCAACGGAAGTGTAGAGTGGCGAAAGACGCAATCGAGATCGAAGGGACCGTGACCGAGGTCCTTCCCAACGCGACGTTTCGGGTCAAGCTGGAGAACGACCACGAGGTCCTGGCGTACCTCTCCGGCAAGATGCGGCAGAACTACATCCGGGTGCTCGAGGGCGATCGGGTCAAGGTGGAGATGTCGCCGTACGACTTGTCCCGCGGACGAGTCACGTACCGCTACAAGTAGGTCGAAACCCCGGCCTCGGCCGCTCCGTAGGGAGCTACGCCGGTCGGGCCTCGAGGGGCCCCTGACGATGAAGATCGGAGGTTCCATGAAGTCCTTCGCCAAGTTCGCGGTTCTGGGGGTGTCGAGCGTGGTGCTCTTCAAGCTCCTCGCCACGATCCTGTTCCCGATGCTCGGGCTCGTGTTCGGGCTGCTCGCGATGACGGTCAAGTTCGCCCTCATCGCCGCGGTGGTCTTCTTCCTCTACTCGATTTTCAAGAAGTCGAGACGCGAGGTGGAAGAGGTAGAGGTCGAGGTCGGCTGACCTCGAGTCAGCGCCGCGGCTTACTCGTGGCGCGCGGTCGATCGAAATCGACCCGCACCGAGCGACCCTTGATCGTCGTTCCGTTGATGGCCTGAATGACCTGACGGGCGACGGGCTCGTGCACCTCCACGAGAGAATGACTCTCGTGGATGTCGATCTTCCCCACCGACTCTCCGGGGACCCCCGCCTCACCCGTGATCGCCCCGAGAAGGTCACCGACGCGCAATCCATCCCGCTCGCCGACGCTCAGGAAGAGCTTCGACCACGCGGGAACCGAAGCGGCCCGGGCCGCCGCCGTTCGGGGCGCGGGGGGGCTCTGGCTGGCGGAGGTCGAGTCGGACACCGCATCGGGCGGGCGGCTGCGCATCAGAGCGACGACGGCTGCGGCGACTTCGCTCGGATCGTAGCGCTCGAACAGCGGCTCGAGCGCGAGGAGGTAGGGACCGGTGTCGAGCACCTCGATCGCGTTCTCGATCGTCGAGCGGAGTTCATCGACCTCGGTGTTGCGGCGGGGCGGAGGTGGAAACGGAACCGTCTGGTATCCGGTCCGCCGCCCCAGCGCTCTCAGGTGGGCGACCTCGCGCGGGAGGACGATGACGACGTTGTCCTCACCGATCGAATGCCGCCGATCGAGCATATCCGGGTCGGTCGGCACATCACAGCTCACTACGACCAGCCCTTCGGTGCCCTTGGACGCAGCCCGTGCCTCGAGCGCGTCGATGCCGAGCCACACAGGGACGGACGCGTCTCCCGGTGCGCCTGCCGTGAACCCGTGCAGGGTGAGGTGGTCACCGACGTCCGCCGCGCGATCGGCACTTCGGCAGTACACCAACGCGTGTCTCGCCCCGCCGGCCAAGAGCTCGTCCACGACGCGCAGTGCCGCGTCCTCGCGGGGCTCGGGGGCGATGCGAAAGCGAACCTCGCCCCGCTTGGCGACGTCGACCGCCGGTGCCGGCAGGGTCATCGTACGCTTGAACAAACGCTCCACCAGGCTCGTGACCGCGGGTGTCATGGGGAGGGCGCTCAATACGCGCTGAGCCTCGTCCGGAACGTAGTCCAGGACCTGCTCCACGACGCCGAGCGCATCCGGTCCTTCGAAGTGCTGCGCCTGGTCGAAAACGACCGCGGCAATTGCGTCGGCAGAGACGCTGCCCGCTCGCAGCGCCCCGATCACTTCGACTGCGCCGCCGAAGAGGACGTCCGCCCGCTCGGGGAGTGCCCACGACGAGTCCAGCGCGGCGACTGAATGCCCCGTCGCCGCGGCGACCGGGGCGAGCGCTCCCGCGAGTCGGTCGGCGACCTCGGTGGATGCGCAGACGACGAGAATGCGGCCCGCTCCCGAAGGCTCGATATGGTCGAGCAGGCCGGTCGCCCAAGAGACCAGCAAACCGCTTCCAGGTCCGGCCTCCAACACCAGGTTGTTACCCTTCCGAAGCATCGGGATCGCCGATTCCTGCAAGGGAGTCGGAGACTCGATGCCTTCGGCCGCCAAGGCCTCGACCAACTCCGGGGCGATGCCCAGATCTTCGAATGAGTTCACGTCAGGGGCCGTCCAGCTTGGGCTCGCCCGAGCCCGGTCCGCCTTCGTCTCCCGGTTCGTACGGTAGCCTGTTGAGGAGACGTTGTACCTCGTAGTCGAGCCGCGAAGTACGGAGCCGGTCGGTGGTCGCTACGACCTCCGTATACGGCCCATGACGGTGAGCCGAGATCGTGACCGTCCCTTCCGCTCCGTTGTACGTCGCCGCGTGCCCGGATGCGTTGGCTCGAGTCAGACCGACCATGTCAGGTAGGAACACGTCGGCGGTCTCGAGCACCCTCTTGGGTGGGAACGCGGTCTTTCGTCGGTAGCCGGCCATGTGTGCGTTAGCGGTTCGGGTCGCACTTCGATGTTGGTCAGGTGCCGAGTAAGGTGCCGAGCATCTGACGGTTGTGGAAGCCCTCGAGTCTTAGGGTGCCCGACAGAATCGTCGGGGGGTCGATCACGTCGTTGCCCAGCGCCGCGTCCCGAATCGATGCCACCTCGGCTTCGTATCGGTCGACATCGAGCACGGCCTTCGTCTCGGTTCGCGGTAAATCCAGGCCGGTGGCCGCTTCGATCAGGACATCCACTCGGCCGATGTCGCGTCCTTCCAGCATGTATGCGTCGAAGAGCCGTCGCCGGAGCGCGTCGCCTCGGTCGTGTTCCGAGGAGAAGAGAACGAGCTCGTGGGCCTTACGGGTCCACGGCACGAGCCGCGGCGGCGAGAGCTCGACGCCCAGGTCCGCCGCGATGGCTCGGGCGTCGCGCCAACGGTCTGCGAGCGAGGGGTCGTCGATGTCGATCAGGGGTGTGGGAGGAGGACGGAGTTCGAGCGGCAGCCAGTCGACGCCTGGGGTCCCCGATTGCTCGATCTCGAGCGAAAGGAGGTAGGAGAGCGGGTCGATGAAGTCGAAGAAGACGGTCGGTCGCGACGGAGCCATGGTTGGAAGCTAGCCGCTACGTGGGCGGGTTGGAGAACTTTCTCCGAGTCCCGGCTCCCACCATATTCCTCCTCCGTCAGCCCTCGTCCGGGATCCCCAATGCGGTTCAGCGCCAACATCGAAAAGCTCCAGCCGTCGGCCACGATTGCGGTGAGCACCCTCGCAAAGAAGCTCGCGGCCGAAGGTCGAGACATCCTCAATCTGAGCGCGGGCGAGCCGGACTTCGACACGCCCGTGTTCATCGCCGATGCGGCGGTGGAGGGCATCCAGGCTGGTCGGACGCGGTACACGCCGCCCGCGGGCATCCCGGAGCTTCGTGCCGCGATCGCGGCACGCTTGAGCGAACGCGGGGAGCACCAGGCGAGCGCTGAAGGGGTGGTGGTGACCGCGGGCGCCAAACAGGCGCTGTTCAACGCGATCTTCACGCTGTTCGGGCCGGGTGACGAAGTGTTGATCGCGGCGCCGTACTGGACCACGTATCCCACGCTCGTCGAGCTCGCCCGAGCTCGTCCAGTGGAGGTCTTCGGTGACGAGGCGAACGGCTTCAAAGTGACCGCGGCCCAGCTGGATCGGGCCGCGACCGGTGCCACGCGCGGCCTGGTGCTCAACACGCCCTGCAACCCGACCGGTGCGGTCTACACGCTCGACGAGCTGGGCGAGATCGCTGCCTGGTGCAAGGACCATGACGTGTGGCTCCTCAGCGATGAGATCTATCGCGACATCCACCACGATTCGTCGTCCCCGGCTCCGGGGATTCTGAGCCTTCCCGAATCCGGGCTCGGCCCCAGCGTGTTGGTCGACGGAGCGTCGAAGGGCTTCGCCATGACCGGATGGCGGATCGGATTTTCATACGCGGATCCCGAGATCTCGAAGAAGCTCACTGCGCTGCAGAGCCAGATCACGTCGAACGCGGCGACGCCGTCTCAGGTGGCGGCACTCGCCGCATTTTCGGATGTGGCCGCTGCAGCGCGAGACCAAGCCGCGATGGGAGAGGCGTTCCGACGTAGGCGCGATCTCGTATGCAGCCGGATGAGAGAGCTGCTACCCGATGTTCCGTTCGTGGAGCCTGCCGGCGCGTTCTACCTCTACTTCCGGGTCGATGGTCTTCATGGTGACGGAGTCGACTCGGCGACCGAGTGGTGCTCGAAGCTCTTGCGCGAACAAGGAGTCGCACTCGTACCCGGTGGAGCCTTCGGCGACGATGCGTGGGTTCGCCTGAGCTTCGCGACGTCCGACGAGATCCTCGAAGACGCGTTTCGCCGCATTGCGACGATGGTGGGCGTCGGCGTCACCGGCTGACGTCGACCCGACCTACCCCAGCGCGGCCAGGACCCTGGCGGCCGCCGCTTCGGTGCCGGGCACATAGGCGCCGCCGAAGAGGTTCACGTGCACGAGCAGGTAGTACAACTGATACAGGTCTCGGCGGTATGCCCGGTACCCCCGTCCAATCGGCCGAAGCTCTCCGTAGGCCTCGTAGAGGTCGGGGCCGAACCCCCCGAAGAGCTCTGTCATCGCAAGGTCGACCTCCGCGTGGCCGCGGTACACCGCCGGATCGACGAGTGCGGGCCTTCCTCCTTCGGTCACGAACGTGTTGCCGCTCCAGAGATCGCCATGGAGCAGCGACGGCGGACCGATGCCTTCCAGAGCGGTCGGGGTTCGGTCGATCACCTCGTCCAGGGTGCGCCCCGCCAGGAAACCGCGCGCGCGGGCCGCGTCGAGTTGGGGGAGGAGTCGCTGTTCGCACCAGAACGCCCCCCACGAATCGGTGAGCGCGTTTCGCTGGGGTAGCGACCCGATCCAGTTCGACTCCGGCCAGCCGAAGTCGTCGCCCGCCTCCGCGTCGTGGAGCAACGCGAGCGCTCGACCGAGGCGTGCGTCGGAGTCCGCTTCCGGTGACGTCGGCTCGAGCCACTCCATGAGGAGCCAGGACGGCCCGTCCCCGTCTTCGCTGAGCGCGAGAGGCCGTGGAACTCGCGGGCCACGATCTCCTCCGGCCTCCGATGCCGCCCGCCGCAGGTGTGTGAGCCCATCCGCCTCGGCGACGAACATCCCGGTGGGAGCGGCCGCGTTCCATTTGAGGAAATAGGACCTGCCCCCGGACTCGAGTCGTGCACCATTGTTGATACAACCGCCCGAGACGGCCCGGATCGAGTCGATGCTCGCGTCAGGCGTTCCGGCAATCCCTCGAATGGCGATGCCGAGAGGCTTCCGGAGCGAAGCCGGGAGGCGCATCAGACCGACTTCAGTCGATCCAGGAGGCCCTTGCAGGAGCGGTGGATCATGTCGTAGACGCTCTCGAAGCCGCTCGCCCCGCCATAGTACGGGTCGGGCACATCGTCTCCCGCTCCCTCGGAATCGAAATCCCTGAGGAGACGAACCTCCGCGTCCGAGCCGATTGCGTCGGCCATGCGCTCGATGCCGCGAAGGTTCTCGCGATCCATCGCGATCACGAAGTCGAAATGCTCGAGGTCTTGGTCGGTGAGCTGGCGAGCACGGCTGAGCAGCTGTACGCCGTGTTGGTTCGCGACCATTTCGGCACGCGCGTCGGGGCGTTCGCCCACGTGCCACGCGCCGGTACCCGCGGACTCGATGTCGAACTTCTCCTCGAGCCCCGCCTCGACCACGAGCTGCTGGAAGATCGCTTCGGCCAGCGGGGAACGGCAGATGTTGCCGAGGCACACGAAGAGGACCGACGTGCGCGGTGATTCGGCGGTGTCAGTGGGCATCGAGCGGCGGCGCAGCGCGGTGCGTGTCGGGTTCGGAAGTCGGAATCGGCGACCCACTTCCACTCGGGCGGCAAGTTGTCTGGATGTTACACCCTTGGCAAGGAAGCTCGTTACCTTTTCAGGCTCCGGAGGCGTGGTTTGTCTTCGTCATGACCCCTGATTGGACGAACGATTGAATTCTGCACGATTTGAAGACCTCGGTCTATCCACTGACCGCCTTGCCGCTGTCGAGGCACTCGGCTGGGTGCATCCGACCCCGATTCAGCTCGACGCGATCCCGGCTGGATTGAAGGGCCAGGATGTGGTCGGCATCGCCCAAACCGGCACCGGGAAGACCGCCGCCTTCATGATTCCGGCGCTCGAGCGCATCGACGCCGGCAAGGGCCTCCAGGTACTCGTCCTGTGCCCCACGCGAGAGCTTGCACAGCAGGTCTCCGACGATACCGTTGCTCTTTCCAAGGGCACGAGTATCCGCTCGGAAGCCATCTTCGGCGGTGTCGGTTACGAGCCTCAGATCCATGCGCTGAAGCAGGGCTTCGAGGTCATTGTCGCGACTCCTGGCCGATTCATCGATCACATGAAGTCGGGCCGGGTCGACCTCTCGAAGGTGCACTACCTGGTCCTCGACGAGGCCGATCGGATGCTCGACATGGGATTCCGACCCCAGATTGAGGAGGTGTTCCGCGGCATGCCGCGGGAGCGACAGACCATGCTGTTCAGCGCGACCATGCCACACGGGGTCCACGACCTCGCGCTGCGCATGACAAAAGAAGCGATATGGATCGAGGCGACTCCCTCGGGCACCACGGCCGAGGGCGTCGAAGAGGTCTTCTACTCGGTGAAGCCGGAGAAGAAGCCCGATCTGCTCCTTTCTCTGGTGACCGACCCGGAGTGGGACCAGGTACTGGTCTTCACCCGGACCAAGGCGGGGGCCGACGTGCTCGAGGCGCGGCTGCGGCGCGAGGGGATCTCCACGGACGTCATGCACTCCAACAAACACATGAAGCACCGTACCCGTGCACTCGATCGTTTCGCGACGGGCAAGGTGAAGGTGCTCGTCGCGACCGACGTCGCGCAGCGCGGCTTGGATGTCGAGGGGATCAGCCACGTCGTGAACTACGACGTGCCACTAGACCCCGAGGACTACGTGCACCGGATCGGCCGCACAGGACGCGCCGGTGCGACCGGAACCGCCGTCACCTTCGTGACCGCCGGGGACCTCGGCGCGATCAAGGGCCTCGAACATCGACTTGGGCGCCAGGTCCAGAAGATCCACCTTCCCGACTACGACTATGCGGGCACTCCACAGACGGAGAGCCGTTCCGCGGCGAAACGGGGTCGCAAGTCACGATCGCCGCAGGGATTGGGCAGCCGGTCCGCCGACGAACTCAGTCCCGAAGAGCTCGCAGCACTCCTTAACCCCGGATCCTGACCCGAGGCAAAGACAGCATGATCTTCAAGCGGTATGGCACCACGTACCACAGCGTCGATATGGACTTCACGGCCGAGGCCTTGAACGAGATCGGCTTCCGGCGGAATCGCGAGGAGTCCATTCCGGTGGACGACCTCGGCGACCGGTATGAGCACATCGACACCGTCGAGCTGACCGCCGAGGCCGAGGGCAAGATGCAGAACGAGACCGAGCAGCTTCTTCTCGACCGGCTCGCCGAGCAAGTCGAGCAGCAACGCTCGCGCTTGCCGGACCGTGGGATTCTCGTTGTCGAAAACGAGTCGGGCCACGACTACCCGCGGACCCGCCAGGAAACCAAGAACATCGTCGAGCGCGGAGCGAATCAGATGCACTTCGCCTACTCGATACGACCCCCGCTCCGGATGGCTCTGTACAGGCCCGTGAGCTAGTCGGACCGCCCCGCGGGAAGAGGTTTGCAGATCGTGCGGCACTCGGGATGTAGGAGATTTCCCTACGTCACTCAGCCGCTCTTTCCCGACTGAGGAGCGGTCACGCTCCTCGTATCCTTCGTTCGGACGTTTTTCGGAGCTGAATGCCGAGGGAATTGGGGAAGCACTCCACCCGTCCCCGAGGATCGGCTCCGGGGCCGGTCGGGAGTTCAGGGCAGGGGCTTCCGGCCGACCCGAAGTTCGGCTGAGTGCCTGTTGGCGGGAGGGTCACAGGGACTCATGCCGAGGCCCGGTAGGGGAGACCTTACCGGGTTTCTTCGTATTGCCCCACGCTTCCGGCACGTGGGCACATGTTCTCGTCACGGTCAGCGCAGTCCGAAGTGAATACCGTCGAGAGCCCACGCGGGATCAATCGGAATCCCGAGGTGCGTCAACGCGGTGACCGCGATGTCCACGATCGCGCTCGGGGCCTCCCACGTGCCGAGCGCGGCTCCCGGTCCGCTGGCGATGATGAACGTCGTCATCTCGGCCGGTGACTCGCCTCCGTGCCCGCCGTCCTCTCGTCGTCCGTGGTCGGTGCTGACGAGAATCAGCCAGTTCTCGAGCCCGTGGGTCGGTCGGCGCTCGACCGCTGCGACGAGTCGGCCGACCTCCTGGTCTGCCCGGGCGATCGCGTCGCGGTATTCGACACCGATGGACCCGTGTTGGTGACTTGTCTCGTCCGGGTCACCGAGGTAGACGAAGAGCGCGTCGGGGTCGTTCTCCTGAAGCTCCTGCTCGGCGAGCGTGACCGAGCGGGCGTCGGCTTCCCTCCACCCGAGCTCGTATCCGTCGAGCAGTTCGAGCACGTCGACCGGCGGCGCGAGAACCGCGTCGCGTTCCTGAAGATCCATGAGCGGCGTCCAGTCGACCACGGCGAAGGTCCTCAGGTCGGGTCGCGCGCGCTCGACGCGGGTCAAGAAGCTGGGGAATCGGTCGTATCGAGGCGCCGTGAAATCATTGCTGAGGACGCCATGCTTGTCGGGCCACACACCCGTCAGCATGGACGACCAAGCGGGGCCGCTGACCGAAGGGGTCGTCGTACGCGTGCGTGCTGTGAACGTCCCCTGTTCCACGAGTCGGTCGAGGTTCGGTGTCGACACATCGGCGAGAACGTCGGGCCGAACCCCGTCGATCCCGATCACGAGTACCTTGGGCGTTCTCGCTTCGAGCGGGACGGCCGACGGGGGCGTGTCGCTCGAGCAGCCGGGGGTGAGCATCAAGAGGCCGATCGCGGCGGAGCGCGCGAGCGTCCGTCCGCCAGACGCCGGTTGCGCGATCGGGGTCTTCTTGCTCCACTTCCGAACTTGGATCACGGGATGACTCCGGGAGGATCGAGATGTCCGTACGTCACGTCGATACATTGCCCGCCGAAGAGGTCAAGGCCGGAACGGCCACCAAGCGCCAGGTGCTCATCGGGCCCGACGAGGGACCGAACTTCGCCATGCGCCGCTTCATCATGGAGCCCGGCGGAGGCATGCCGATGCATACGAACAAGGTCGAGCACGAGCAATACGTGCTTCGCGGCAGCGCCCGGGTGCAGATCGGAGAAGAAGTCCACCACGTGAAGGCCGGCGACGTCGTTTACATTCCCGGAGGGGTGCCGCACAACTACCAGGCGGACCAGGGCGACGAGCCGTTCGAATTCTTATGTGTGGTCCCGAATCAACCGGACGAGATCGAACTGGTCGATTGCTGAGACGGTCACCCGAGGAGGGCCGCCACGCCGGCCGTGACCGCTCCCGCGACGAGGGGCACGGCGAGGTTGTCATCGAGTGGCCAGGAGTGGCGCTCGGCCAGTGTGGTCGCCAGCCCTGCCGTCAGCGCGACGACGGGGCCGTGCCGGAGCCATAGGATCACCCCGGCCACGAAGAAGAACACGGCCGTTCCCAAGACCGTACCGCCGAGGAGCGGGCGTCGCCCCCACCTCTGTCCGGTGTAGCTCCCCGCCGGGTCCGCGAGCGCCAACACGAGGATGGCGCTCGTGGCGACATCAATGGGGAAGAGCGCCAAGACGATGGCCATCCCCGAAACGTACCACGTGGAGGATGCGATACCGCGAGCCTCCCTCGGAGAAGCCAATGCTCGGAAGCAGCGAAAGAAGAACTCGTTGCTTGCGGGATACTTGAGCCGCACGATGTCCACCACGAGAAGCAATGCGACGACTCCGCCAAGGAAGAGGGCGGCCCACCCGGCCGGGATGTCGAACAGGTAGATCCCGACGACCACCGACACGCCGGTGAGCGCGTGGAATATCCGCCGCCACGGCTGGAGGCCGCGGGTGCCCTCCACGAGGTCTTCGAACGATGGCGAGCGCGCGGGATCAGCCTCCATGGAGTGCGTCAGCCGAACTCCACGCCACCCTGGGCGGCTTCGGCGCTCAGCAACGCCGTATCGGCCGCCCGCAGCAACTCCTGAGGATCCTTCATGCGCTCGTTGTACGACGCCAACCCGAAGCAAATGGGCCCGGGTGCCTGGTCCCCGAGCGCCGCTTCGATCCGGTCGCACGCGATCCGACCGCCCTGGAGGTTCGTGCCGAGAAGGAGCACGGCGTACCGCCCGGCCCCGACGTGGGAGACGAGATCCGAATTACGCGTGGTCCTTTCGATCGCGGTCCCGAGGGCGCGGAGCACATCGGTGTCTCCACTGCCCACCTCCACTCCCGCCGAGACGAGCATGACCGTGAATGGAAGCCCACGGTCACCGGCTTCGAACAGGTAGTCGTATACGAGGTCGAAGTGGAGCCGGTTGGCCAACCCGGTCTGTGAGTCGGTCAACGCGGGATGCGACCGGGCGTATCCGTCTGCCTGAGGTCGTTCGCTGATCAGCATGAGCACTCCGTGACGCGCATCGGGGGGCTGCGCACCCTCAATCTCGAACGTTCCTACGAATCGTGCCACTCATTCCTGGCCGGAGGGGAGCGCGAGCGCGATCAACTCGGCGGGCTCGCCGTTGCCACCCACGGAAACGACGATGAACTGGCGCCCGTCGTGCATGTAGGTCATGGGGAGCCCGACCTGGGCGTTCGGAAGCTCGATCTTCGCGATCCGCTCACCCGTCGCCTTGTCGAGAGCCCACATGACGGGGCCACCGGCGGCACCCTCGCCTGCGAAGAGGAGTGTCCTCGTGACCAGGAGTCCAGCGCGGGAGATCTTGCCGGTCGTGGGAATGAGCGCCGGATCGATCTCCAAGCGCTCTGCTACGAAGTCGGGCGTGTCGCCGTTCGGAACGCTCCACGCGAGATCGCCGGACGAAAGAGCGAGCGCCGTTACCCGCCCCCACGGAGGTTTGACGATCGGGATTCCCCGCGCGACCTGTGGTCGAGCGAAGCCGAATACGAAGTCCATGTCCGACCTCTCTCCGCCCGGCACGAGCGACAACACGGTGGGGTCCGACTGCGACCCGACGTAGAGCATGCCTGTCTCCGGGTCGATGGCACCACCTTCCCAGTTCGCGCCCCCGATCGTGCTCGGGCGCATGAGCGTGCCCTTCGTTCCGTCCGGCGCCTCGGCCAGTGAGGGAGGAGTGAACAGCGTCCCCATCCGGAACTCGCGCACGGCCTCTCTGGCCCGCTGCTCGATCTCCGGCGTGAAGTCGATCAAGTCGTCCTCGCTGAAGCCCTGAGCCTCGAACGCGGGTGGCTTCGTGGGGAAGGGTTGCGTCGGGGACGTCCACTCTCCCGGTACGTCGGTCTGCGGAACCGGGCGCTCCTCGATCGGCCACACGGGCTCTCCAGTGAGTCGATCGAACACGTACGCGAAGCCCTGCTTCGTGAGTTGTGCGACGACCTTGCGCTCCTGCCCGTCCACTCGAATGTCGGCCAGGATCGGGAACGTGGGATTGTCCCAATCCCAGATGTCGTGGTGGATGATCTGAAAGTGCCAAATCTTCTCACCGGTCCTCGCGTCGAGGCAGACGAGGCTGGTAGAGAAGAGGTTATCGCCCGGACGGTGGCCTCCATAGTAGTCACCGGTGGCGGCCTCCGTCGGGAGGTACACGTATCCGGTCTCGGGATCGAACGAGATCGGCGCCCACACGGCGGCGTTGCCCGTGTAGGACCACGACTCCTCGAGCCACGTGTCGTTCCCCTCTTCGCCGGGCTCGGGGATCGTCTTGAACGTCCACAGGAGTTCTCCCGTCCGGGCGTCGAACCCACGCACGTCCCCGGGGGTGTTGATCATCGACGGGGGCCGAAGGCCGACGTGATGCGCCGACCCTACGACGATGACGTCTCCGACCACCGTCGGAGGTGAGCTGGCGCCGATGGTGCCGACCAACGGGATCCCCTCGCGTGTCCGGTGGCCATCATTCAGGTCTACGACGCCGTCGATGCCGAAGCCGTCGACCGGAACCCCGGTGGCTGCGTCGAGCGCGACCATGTGGTAACCGGGCGTGACCGAGACGATTCGCTCGTCGCCCGCGCCATCGGTCCAGTATGCCACTCCCCGACCCGGGTTGGCCCGCGGGGCCTCCGACAGGCGCTCGCCTTCATCCATGCGCCACATCCACAAGGTCTCGCCCGTCCCCGCATCGATCGCGACGACGCTGCGCCGCATTCCGGCCGTGGCATAGAGCACGCCGTCGATCATGAGTGGGGTCGTGGCGGAGCGGATGTACGGGTTCGGCCCGAAATTCTGCGCGCTCCACCGCCAGGCGATCTCGAGGTCCTCCACGTTGGAGGCGTCGATCTGATCGAGTGGCGCAAATCTGGTATGACCCGGGTCGCCGCCGTACACGGGCCACTCTCCGTCCGGAGCGCCCGTTTGTGCGGAGACAACGGTCGGCGCCGAAGCCAGCGCGGCCAGGGCGAGGGCGGTGACCATCAGGCGCGTGTGGGGGACGACCGGAATACGGGGAGTACGGTGGCTCGGATGCATCGGTCTCGAATCGTGGGGGATGGAGCGTCGATATTCTGCGCCGGCGCGGGTCAACCCGCCAGCCGAGCTGCCCCGTTGCCCGGTGTGGGAGCCTCGGATACCGTGAGTGCTGACTCCGACACGGTCCCGCGGTCGCCCAGTGGGACGGCGCCGCACTCCCAGGAACACGAGACGCTCGATGAAGATCCTCCGCGACCTCCCGGTCCTCCTACTGGCCTTGCTGCTTCCGCTCTCGTCCGCGGCTCAGCAAAAGCGCTCCCTCGACCATGAAGACTACGATCGATGGAACCGCATTCAGAGCGATCTGCTCTCCAAAGACGGAGATTGGCTCGCCTACCGACTGGTACCCGGGGACGGCGACGCGCGGCTGATCGTGCGCGACCTCGATTCAGAGCGCGAGCTGACGGTCGATCGGGGCGCGCAGCCGCGCTTCACGGCGGACTCTCGTTACCTCGTCGCGTTGATCGAGCCGCTGCAGTCGGTGGTCGACTCACTCCGGGGTGAAGGCACGCGTGGGGACGATCTGCCGAAGGACTCGCTCGCGATCGTCGAGTTGTCTTCGATGACGGTCACGCGTGTCGCCGACGTGTCCTCATATCGACTTCCGGAGGACGCGGGCGAGTGGATGGCGTACCTCACGGTGACGCCGGACGACGACGAGGACGACGACGAGGACGCCGAGGAGCAAACGCCGGAGGAGGAATCCGAGGGCGACGATCCCGACGCGCCCAGGCTCGACGACGGCTCGCCCCTCATCGTCCGCATGCTCGAGTCCGGCGCGGAGCGTCGCTTCGAATTCGCGTCCGACTATGCGTTCGCGGCGGATGGCTCCGCGCTCTACTACACGTCATCCGGTGATGACGGCGCGGCCGACGGCGTGTCGAGGGTGGGCCCGTCGGGCGCCGCCGATCCGATCGCCAGGGGGGAGGGGCGCTACATCCAGCTTGCCGTATCGGACGAGGGTGCCGTCGCGTTCCTGACCGATCGGGACGACCGGACCTCGGAGGCGCCCTCCTTCGCGCTGTACACGGCGGGTGACCAGGGCGCGGCCGTCGTCGGTGTCGCGGCGGGCGCCGCCGAGATCCCGAGCGGGTGGGCTCCGAGCGAGCACGGGGACCTGACTTTCTCGGAATCGGGACGGCGCCTCTTCTTCGGGACCGCCGAGGCTCCGCGGCCTGTCCCCGAAAACGACGTGCCCGAGGACGAGCGCGTCGAGGTCGACATCTGGAACTGGAAGGACCCCTATCTCCAGCCGATGCAGCTGGTGCAAGCGGAGCAAGAAAAGGAGCGCAGCTATCGTGCGATGCTCGACCTCGCATCAGGACGCGTGCTGCAGATCGCCACGGTCGACGTGCCCGAGGTCGACATCGCCGACGGAGGGGACGGCACGGTCGCCCTCGGGACGAGCAATCTGCCGTACCGCCAGCTCGTCTCATGGGACGGTCGCTACTCCGACCTGCACCTGATCGACCTCGAGGATGGCTCCCGGACTTTGGTGGCCGAGATGGTCCGCGGCGGAGGAGACCTCTCGCCCGGAGGGCGATACGTCACGAGGTGGGACGGCTTCGACCAAACCTGGTACGCGATCGACGTGGAGACCGGAGAGCAGAGCGATCTCGCGGCATCCCTCGACGTGCCGGTGCACGACATCCTCGACGATCACCCCGATGCGCTGCGCCCGTACGGCGCCGCCGGTTGGACGGAAGGCGACGAGCGTTTTCTCCTGTACGACGAGTTCGACATCTGGGCGGTCGACCCGACCGGCCAGTCCGCGCCGCGCAATGTCACGGAAGGCTTGGGGCGGGCGACGCAGACCCGCTTCCGCTATTTGGACCTCGATCGCGACGATCCAGTCGTTCCGGGCGATGAGGACGTCTACCTGACTTCTTTCGGCATCCACACCAAGGCGAGCGGCGTGTATCGGGATCGCTTCGACTCGAATCGTCAGCCGGCCGTGCTTGTCGAGGGCGACGCCCGATTCGCGGATGTGAGGAAGGCCGACGATGCGGACGTCGTCACGTACTCGAGAGCGACCTTCTCCGAGTTCCCCGACATCTGGGTCGCCGACCCGGACTTCGACGGCGGCGTGAAGGTGACCAACGCCAATCCACAACAGTCCGAGTACCTCTGGGGCAGCGCGGAGCTCTTCGAGTGGACCTCGAACGACGGGACACCGCTGCAGGGCATCCTCTACAAGCCCGAAGGCTTCGACCCGAGCGAAGAGTACCCCATGATGGTGTACTTCTACGAGCGCTCTTCGGATGGCCTGCACCAGTACGTGGTGCCTGCCCCGGGAAGCTCATCGATCAATCGCAGCTTCTACGTGAGTCGCGGCTATCTTCTCTTCGTTCCGGACATCCCGTACCGGATCGGCTATCCCGGGGAGAGCGCCGTCGACGCGGTCGTACCTGGTGTCGTGGCGTTGATCGATCAGGGATTCGTGAACCGGGACCGGATCGGCGTCCAGGGGCATTCGTGGGGCGGCTACCAGATCGCGTATATGGTGACCCGCAGCGACATCTTCGCGGCCGCGGAAGCCGGTGCTCCCGTCGCGAACATGGTCAGCGCCTACGGCGGAATCCGATGGGCGTCCGGCATGAGCCGCGCCTTCCAGTACGAGCGGACCCAAAGCCGGATCGGTGGCTCGCTCTGGGATGCGCCGCTTCGGTACATCGAGAATTCTCCGATCTTCACCGCGGACAAGATCCGGACGCCGCTCCTCATGATGCACAACGACGAGGACGGAGCTGTGCCGTGGTATCAAGGGATCGAGCTTTTCAGTGCGCTTCGACGTCTCTCGCAGCCGGTGTGGATGCTCAACTACAACGGCGAAGCGCACGGTCTGCGTGAGGAGCACAACCAAAGGGACTGGGCGATTCGCATGCAGCAGTTCTTCGACCACTACCTGATGGATCAACCGGTTCCCGTGTGGATGGACGAGGGTGTGCCCGCCATCCTGAAGGGTGAGACGCTCGGACTCGAGCTCACCACGAAGAAAGTCATCTCGGAGGAGGGCGATCAGGGCCGCTGACGTTCGACCGCAAAGGCACGGCCTCTCGCGGGTGGTGCGACGCCGGATCGGGCTGATCGCAGGCTCGGCCGCCGTCGCTTCGCTGGTTTTCGCAGCGGGTCCGCGGACCACCTTCGACGAAGCGTGGGTCGAGCCCACCCTGGCCACCGACATCGACGCGTACCTCGGGAGTGTGGAAGCCGGCGTGCCCGACCTGAGGCCGGGCGACGATCGAGAGGTCGTGTGGCTCGATCCGACGAGAACGGAGCGCACCCCGATCTCGCTGGTGTATCTGCACGGCTTCTCGGCCGATCGCCACGAGATCGAGCCGGTCGTGAGCGAGCTCGCGAGCGATTTCGGGGCGAACGTCTATTTCAGCCGACTCACCGGACACGGCCGTGATGGTCCCGCCATGGCCGAGGCCACGGTCGAAGCGTGGCTTTCGGACACGGCTGAGGCGGTCGTGATCGGCGAGCGGATCGGGGAGCACGTGATCCTCGTGGGCACGTCCACCGGCGGAACGCTCGCGCTTTGGGCGGCCGCACGCCCGGAGGCGGCTGAGCGGATCGACGCGCTGGTGTTGATCTCGCCGAACTTCCAGCCGAAGGACCGCTCGTCTCGGATTCTCCTGTACCCGTGGGGTAGCACCCTCGCGCGGGCCATCATAGGTCCAGAACGGTGCTTCACCCCTGAGAACGATGCTCAGGAGCGACATTGGACGACCTGCTATCCCACCGGAGCTCTCCCACCGATGATGGCCCTCGTGGAGCACATGAGGACGGCTGATCTCACCGGCGTGAAGGCCCCCGTACTTCTTGTATACTCACCGGACGACGAGGTGGTCGATGCCGCCGAGACCGAGCGGGTCTTGATGCGCCTTACCGGCACCGAGGTCCGGCGGTATGTCGTCGAGGGGTCCACCGACCCCATGCGTCATGTGGTTGCCGGTGACATCGTGTCTCCGGCGAGCAACGCCGAAGTGCGAAGCGCCGTCCGCGACTTTCTGACCGACGTCTTTCCTCCAAACCCCCGCTGAATCGATGGACCTCCTCTCCGGCACCTTCCTCGGGAATTCCGGCCAGACTTGGGCGCTCGCGTTCGGGGTGGCGCTGGGGTCGTTTCTCGTACTGCGCTTCATGAGTGGTTGGCTCGCGCGCCTTCTCACGCGGGTGGCCAGCAGAACGAACGTGTACTGGGACGACGTGATCGCCGTTTCCATGACGGCCACCAAGTCGACGCTGATCGTCCCCGTCGCGGTGTTTTTCGGGAGTCAGTTGCTGGAGCTCCCGGATCCCTGGACTTCAGCGCTCCGGAGCATCGCGATCATCGCGCTCGTGATCCAGGCCGGCTTCTGGTCGAGCCAGGCGCTGTCATCGTGGCTGGCCCATCGGTCCGAGGAGAAGGCGGACGTCGATCCGTCGGAGCTGATGACGCTGAACATGATCGGCATCGGTCTCCGGCTCGCCCTCTGGTCCATGGTCGTCCTGCTTGCGCTCGAGAACGTGGGCGTCGACGTGACCGCGCTCATCGCGGGGCTCGGGATCGGAGGCGTCGCCGTGGCGCTCGCGGCGCAGAACATACTGGGCGACCTCTTCGCATCGATCTCGATCGCCTTCGACAAACCGTTCCTGATCGGCGACTTCGTGACCGTGGGCGACTTCATGGGCAACGTGGAGGCGATCGGCGTGAAGACGACGCGGGTAAGGAGCCTATCGGGTGAGCAGGTCGTCTTCTCGAACACCGACCTCCTGGACAGCCGCATCCGAAATTACGGCCGCATGTACCAGCGGCGAGTGGTGCTTCAAATCGGGGTCACGTACCAAACGCCCCGCGAGGCACTGCGCGCGATTCCCGGGATCATCCGTGAGGCGATCGAGGCACGTCCGGAGGATCAGGTCCGCTTCGACCGCTCTCACCTGGCAAGCTACGGAGACTTCGCGATCACCTTCGAATCCGTCTACTTCGTGCTCGCCCCCGAGTACGCGCTGCACATGGACATCAAGCAGGACGTATATCTGCGCATTCACGAGGCGTTCGACGAGCGCGGGATCGAATTCGCATACCCGACGCAGACGCTCTTCGTCGAGCGGGGCGAAGGCTCCTAGCCGCGACGCCGGAGCCGGCTTTGTGTGCCGCACAGCGCCGTCGGCGCGGCGATCGCTCCAGATCGTGAGGCGCTAGAGGCTCGGGAGGCGGTCGAACCAAGGGCGAGCGCGCTCGAGCTGACCGGCGACTCGGAAAAGGGTCGCCTCGTCCGCGAAGTGGCCGACGAGGTGCACGCCGATCGGCAGGCCCGCATCGTTCCAATAGAGCGGAACCGACATCGCGGGCTGGCCCGTGACGTTGTAGATCGGCGTCCACGGGATGAAGTCGAGCGCGGTCTTGGCGGCCTGTTCGATGAGGCCCGCCATCTTGATGAGGCGTCCCGACCCGATCACCCCGAGAAGCTCGAGCTGTCGCCGCTCGGTTGCGCTCGGCGAGATGGCCCCGATCTTGGGCGGGGGTGTCGAGACCGTCGGGGTCAGCACGAGATCGTACGACTCGAAGAACCCCCCGACGTCCCGACCCATGATCTCGGTCCACCGCAGGGCCTCGGCGTAGCTCTTCGCCGAGAGCGCTTCGGACAGCAACCCGAGCGCCCACGTCGCGGGCTCGAGCTCGGAGCGAGCAGGTCGTCGTCCCACCGCGGCGGACGCCTCTGCGATGTCCGCACCGAGCTCACCGGCCACGATGGTCATGAACATCTTCGCGAAGGTCGGTCCGTCGATCGGCATGTGATCCTCCACTAGGTGGTGACCGAGCTCCTCGAGGAGCGCCACTGCGTCGTGGACGGCCGCGATGCAATCAGGATGGACCTCGGTCGGCACGCTCGGGATCGTCGTCCAGGCGATCCGGAGACGCCCGGGATCGGCCTCCACTTCCTCGGCGAAAGGGCGGACGGGTGCGGGGATCTCGAACGGCGCTCCTGTGTCCGGGCCATGCGTCGCGTCGAGCATGGCGGCGCTGTCGCGCACACTTCTCGTGAGCACGTGCTCGACCGATGCGCCACGCCAAAGCTGGCCGCGCTTCGGACCCGTGGGCGTGCGGCCGCGGGTCGGCTTCAAGCCGAAGAGTCCGCAGCATGAAGCCGGGATCCGGATGGACCCACCACCGTCGCCCCCGCCCGCCATCGGGACGATCCCGGCCGCGATCGCCGCGCCCGACCCGCCGCTGGATCCCCCGGGGCTGCGGTCGAGGTGCCAGGGATTTCGCGTGGGGCCCCAGAGTTCGGGCTCGGTCACCGGCAGCAGACCCCACTCTGGTGTATTCGTCTTGCCCGCGACGACCGCGCCGGTCGCCTTCACTCGTCGGGCCAGCTCCGAGTCCGCCTCGACGACGTGGTCGGCGAGGAAGCGACTTCCGGCAGAGGTGGGGTGACCGGCGTACATGGTCGTCAGGTCTTTCGCCAAGAACGGCACGCCCGCGAAGGGACCGGCTCCTCGGCCTTGATTTCCGCCCTGCGCGGCTGCGTGTCGTGCGTCCTTCTCCATGAGTCGAACCACGGCGTTGATCTCGGCGTTGACGCCTTCAATCCGGCGCAGCGCGCACTCCAACAGCTCGGTGGCACTCACGTCCCCGGCCCGGACCCGTTCCGCCAACCCGGTGGCGTCATGGGCGACGTATTCGTCGTGCGTCATGAGAACACGCTCCTCAGCCGCCGACTGCCCGCTCGAGGTCGGCGAGCATCTGGCGGGAATTGGCATGATCGGGCATGAATTCCACCGCACGGCGAGCATGCGGAAGTGCCTCCTCGTAACGCTCGAGGCGAATGTAGGTCCGCCCCAGCTCGAAATGCGCCCTACCCAGGCCTGGCTCCGCTTCCACGGCCCGTGTGTATGCTTCCGCGGCTTCCGTGTACCGCCCCGCCTCCTGAAAGGCGTTGCCCAGGTTGAAATGCGCCAGCGACTCGTAGGGATTGAGCACGAGGGCTTCCTGATAGGCCTGTCGTGCTCCGACCGCATCGCCAGAACCGGCGAGCGCGATTCCCAGGTTCACCCAGGCGAGTGGCTGGTTTCGGTCTGCCTCGAGGCTGCTCCGGATCGCTTCGATTGCTCGTGTGAACTGACCCGCGCGGTTGTGCATCTGGCCGACCGCATGGAGGACGTGGGGGTCGCCGGGTCGGAGCTCCAGCGCCTTCTCGTAGGCGGACGCGCTCGTGGCGAAGTCGCCCTCGTCACGCGCTCTGTCACCGAGGAACCCGAGGGCGAGGAGCCAACGGCTGCGCAGCGGCCAGTCCGCCGGTTCGTTCTCGATGAGCGCGATCAAGCGTTCTCGTACGGCGGGGTCGTCTCCGCGAGACCAGTGGAGAGAGGCCGCGGCGAGCGAGCGGACGTCGAGGTCGGAATCCGTTGTGAGGCGAAGGAGGCGGGCCTCGACGTCCGCCGGCAATGCTTCGACGTCCGGGCCCAAGTACGCGGTGAGTAGGCGGCTCATTCCCTGGAACTGCAGGAGTGGGTCGGATTCGTCCGGGTGCAGCAGCGCAGCGCCCGCTTCGGCGACATTGCGGGCGCGGAATTCGTTGGCCATTCCACCGACGGTGGGCCTGTGCGGCTTGAGCTCGCCCCACCATGCGCGGACCTGGCGCTCCAGCTGGAGCGGCGCCTGGTCCTGGTGACATTTGAGACAGGCGCTCTCGAGCCCGATGTCAGCGTCGAAGACGGGACGGGGAATGGCGATCGTGTGGTCAGAGCGCGAGAAGGGGACTCCGTCTCCCACCTCTGGGTGCTGAAGGTACGGCATGTGACACGAGACGCACTTCGAGCCGTCCGAGCCAGCTGGGTGGAAGGTGTGGGCTTCCACCTCGATCGCCTTGCTTGCATGACAGGAAGTGCACTGGCCGTCGTCGAACGGATCGGCGAGCGGGCGACGATCGGTGTCCCAATATCCCTGGCCGTGCGGCTCGTGGCAGCTTACGCAGTCCATCGGGCCGTCGAGGTAGCATGCGCTTCCCAGGTGCGTCGCCTGGTATGCGAAGCTGCGAACGCGCCCGTCGATCGTGTACGGTCGGTCCCCGAGCACCGGGTACTTCAGCGCGTAGTATGCTTCGAGCGATTCGCCGGGCAGGTACCCATTCGCGAGCACGTCTTTGAGCGCGTGACATTGGAAGCAAAGCCCGAGGGAAGCGTCCTTGTCCAAGTACGCGAGAGACGACATTTCGACGGGGTCGCCCCGTTGGTAGCTCGGCATGCTGGTTGCCTCGACGTGGGCGCGCCCTGGGCCGTGACACGACTCGCAGTTGATCTCTAGTGTCGTATAGCGGGTCTCGAAGCCGGAACCCACCTCGAGCCCGGTGAGAATCTGGCTGCCGTGGCACTCCTGGCAGTTTGCGAAGCGATCGATCGTGCCGATGGGCCTGAGCGGCGGCCAATCCCCGCAATCCGCCAGTCGCATCTCCCGCGTGATCGGCTCCCACCCTCGATCGGCTCGTGAACCGGTGTTGCAGAACCAGGTCCGGGAGGTCCCCGACCAGTCCCAGGGCAAGAAACGCTCGGTGCCGTCGACGTGTCGAGTAATGAAGCCCTGGGTGCCCCCGCCGAGCATATGTGCGCGCCCGATCACTCCGTCGACTCGATAGGTCTCCTCTTCGAAACCGTCCTGCCGGACGACGAACACGTAATCAGCGCCGCGGATCCGAGGAATGACCTCGGCATCGGCGAACCGGATGGGCTCGGAGCGAAACGGCGCGATGACCGTCTCGTCGTTCGCTGGTCCGCCGGCGGTGCCGTGCGTGGATCGGGCCCACAGGTCGTACTGCTCCCGGTGACAATCGGCGCATGCCTCGGCCCCGGCGAAGTCCGCAGAGCTGACCATCGGGACCGGTCGGGGGTCAGGAGCGGGGAAACCGAAGGAATCGTCAGCGCCCGTCGCGGGCTCTTCCTGACCGCACGCCAGGACGAGAACGAGAAGGGCTCCGGCCGGGGCCACACGCTTACCGGCCACGGGCGGCCCACGAGGGTTGTTCACACTGGCACAAATCACGGATGTGGCCGACGAGCGCCCGAATCTGTCCGGGAGACAGCAGCGCACCGAAGGCCGGCATCCACGGGCTCTTGTCGAGCACCCACCCACCCGCGGCGATGCCGTCGTAGAGCGTGTCGTCCGGTCTCTGAGACATGAGCACGGGGTCGGCGTGCGCGGTCGGAGTCACCGGCAAGTTGGCGGCATTCCACCCGTCACCGCCTCCCGATGTGCCGTGACACGCAGCGCAATGACGCGCATAAAGCGCCGCCCCGTTCAGGGAGTCACCCGGGGCCACGACGAGAGGCGCTGCGGGTGCCTGGCTACCCGAGATCGACGCGGGACCGAGGGAAAGGAGGTAGCGCGCGAGGCGCTCCGCCTCGCGCGGTGGCAGCCGTTGCTCCGGCATGATCGTGCCGGGCACGGTCTCTTGTGGCGTGACGATCATCCCCACCGTGTACGCGAGATCTGCTCGGTCGGAGAGGCCGTTCAACATCGGCCCGATGAGCCCGCCGCGCCCGTCGATTCTGTGGCAGCCCAAGCACGCGAAACGCCCCTCGAGGGCTCGGCCGACCCGTTCGACTTCGACGGTCGTGAGGGACTCCGTGGTCGTCTCCTGGCCGCTGAGTGGCTGGGCGGCGCCGAGGCCCATCCAGGCCGCCACGAGGACGATGAGCGTTCGCTTCATGGGCCTACCCTCTCGGCACGTCCGAGGCATGTCAACCTCGCCGTCGTTTGGGCCGGTGGCGCCGCCGTGCCACATTCCTGCATGTCGCTCCTCTATGACCCTCACCAGCACGGTCGAATCGATTTTGTGCTCCACCCGACCGATCTCTCGGAGGCGTCGGAGCGTGCCTTCCATCACGCGCTCGCGATCGCCATCCGACAAGGCGCGCAGTTCACGCTCCTGCACGCCTTGGGGCGTCGCGCCACGGACAACTGGGTCGACTTCCCGTCCGTGCGTGGCAAGCTGGCCGAGTGGCGGTCCGCTGGCACGCTGGAGTCGTTGGAGGAGAAGGCACGTCGGGCGAGCGTGAGCAAGATAGAGGTCGACATTCGCGACCCCGTCGCGGCGTCTCTGCAATACATCGAACGCAATGCTGTCGATCTCGTGGTGTTGGCGACCCAGGACAGGAGTGGTCTCAGTCGCCTCGTACGTGCGTCGGGCGCGGAGCGCCTCGCTCGGGGCGCCCGGGTGTACACGCTTTTCATACCTGCCGGGGGGCGTTATTTCGTGGACGCCGGGTCGGGCGCCGTGGGTCTGCGCCATATTCTGGTGCCCGTCGATCCGCAGACGGATCCACGCCCTGCGATGCTGCGGGCCGTATCGATCGCCGCGCTGATGAACGACCCGACGCTCGAGATCACGCTTCTTCACGTAGGTGAGTCGGAATCCATGAGCACCGAAGTTCCTGACCTTCCCTTCTGCCGTTGGAGGGTCGTGCAGCGACCGGGTGACCCGACGACGGAGATCCTCGCTCAGGCCGAAGAGCTTCCGGCCGACGTGATCTGCATGTCGACCCACTGGAGCCGGGTCCGGTTCGGCCGCACCGAGAACACGGTCACGGAGCGCGTGATCGGCGCGGCGCTCTGTCCGGTCGCCACGGTGCCTGTTTCATGAGGCCCGTGAGCCGCCCGCCGAGCGCGGTCGTCTTGGCGTTGGCTGCTCTGCTCGTACACGGCACCGCGGAAGCGCAAAGCGCGGCCGGGAACTCGCTGGAAACGGCCGCGGGTGCGGCCCTCGGCTTCTACTCCGGCAGCATGCTCGGGCTCGTCGGCACAATGATGCCGTGTAACCGCACCCTGAGCGGGGGGCGTTGCACGATCTCCGGCGCCGGAACGGGAGGGGCGCTCGGAATCGCCATGGGAGGCCTCATCGGTGGTCAGAACCCCGACGGGATCTGGAGTCGGGCGGAGAATGCCGGGATCGGCGCGCTCGCTGGCGCCGTCGTGGGCGTCGGCTTGCGGAGCGCCGTCCGGCAGTACGGCTGGGCCGACGTAGGCGCGACCGCTGCATTGGGAGGCGCCGTCGGTGCCGCCCCGCGAGGTTCGTTGATCGGTGCGGGCGCGGGGGTTGTCACCGGTGCACTCGTATGGTGGATCTTCCCCAAGGCGGGCCTCCCGGACTTCATCCTGCTGACGCTGGCCGGCACCGCGGTCGGCGGCATGGTTGACTGGGCGGACGGCGCTGCCACGGCACAAAGGGATCGAGCGGCTATCAGGCAGGTCTTTTCAATCTCGGTGCGATGATGAGCGGATCGGTGCAATGAGCGGAGCGGTTCGGTGACGGTATCGGGTCGCTCGCGCGGGTTCATGCTGATGGGCGCGGTGGTTTTGACCGTGCTCACCGCGTGCTCGATGTCACCGACGATGGAGCTGGCCGCCCCAGCGGCCTCGGGTTGTCCCGCACGAGGGCTACCGCGAGCGACCACCGGCCCCCCCGACACACTCTCGCTCCGCTGGTATCGGGCGTCGGTCGAACGGGACGTGAGGCTCTCTTCGAGTTGGTGCGGGACCGTCGGCGATGACGTGTTCCTCGAATCCCCGAGCCCGGCGTTCCCGACCTGGTCAGGGGAGGGGGCGCTGCGGGTAGCGACGTGGAATTACGAGGTCGGAGCCGGGCGCCTCCTCGAGTTCATCGGCGAAGAGCTGGGCCTGGACTGTCGTGGCGGAGGACCGCTACGGGCCGATGGAGTCCAGCCCTTCGTGCTCCTGCTCCAGGAGGCGTGGCGTAGAAGTGGCGACTTGCCAAGCGTAGAGCGGAACCAGCTCGTGCCGTGGACGGTCGATCCCGAGCGGCAACAGCCGGTGCTCGACGTGGTCGGTGTGGCGAGGGCGTGTGGCCTGGCTCTGCTGTACGTGCCATCGGCGAGAAACGGTCCAGACGACGGGCCGCACGCGGATGAGGACAAGGGGAATGCCATCCTGTCGACCCTTCCGCTGACCGCGCCGATCGCCCTCGAGCTTCCTTTCGAGGCGGGTCGGAAAGTCGCGGTCGCGGCGAACGTACGTGCTCCGGGTGGAGAGCGCGTTCGCCTCGTGAGCGCGCACCTCGATGTGGCTTCGACCCTCTTTCGCACCCTGGTGAGCGGCAATCAGACGCGGGCCAGACAGGCCAAGGGACTCATCGACGGATTGGAAAAGGCCGAGCGGGACGGACCGCTCACGGGCGTCGTCGTCGTCGGGGGCGACTTCAACTCGCTCGCGGGCAACGAGTCCGCGCTGAAACACATGCGGGCCGCGTTCCCCCAATCGCCGGAGTGGGACGGACTCCCGACGTGGCTGCCCCTTTCGTTCCCGGTGGATCACATCTTCTTCCGCCGAAGCGGCTTCACGAACTTCACGATCGAGGGCTATCGCAGGATCGAAGAGGCGTACGGCTCCGACCACCTGGGGCGAAGGCTGGAGATCTCGTATGAATCCGCCCGGGCCCGCGACTAGGCCGACGAGTCAGAGGCGGACGGTCGCGATCACGGCGGGCCAGACCACCAGAACCCCGTCGATAGCGGTGACCTCCGAGCGGAGGCGGTCCTCCAGCCCTGGCACGTCCGCCGCAGTGAACCCACGTACGTCCGTTCGAGCGGCTTCGGGAAGCATGCTTCGAATGCTCTCGGCGACATACGCATAGTAAGGACTGGCGGCGCCTCCCTCGAGGCGCGTTTCGAGACGGCATTCGGGCGATGGCAGACCGGCGGCGCCGAAGGTTGACCGCAAACGGCCCCCCGCGTGCAGGTCGGCTCCGGCACCGCTGACCACCTCGCTCTTGAAGCGCACGATCCGGTCGTAGAGCGGTGAATGCGGGTGGGAGTGGCCGCCCGTGCGTAGAAGCTCCATGTACGATTCGATCATCACGACGACGCCCCCGGGCCGGACCGAGCGGGCTGCTTTTGCCAACACCGCCGCCGCGTCGGATTGGTGCATGAGGACGAAGCGGCCGACCAGCGCATCGAACGATGACGTGCGTTCGAAGTCCGCGACTTCGTGCCTCTCGAACTCGGCCCATGGCATGTCGGCCGCCAGCGCCTTCGCGCGCGCCACCGCCAGAGCGCCTTCACCGCGGTCGATCCCGAGGACGTAGCCGTCGGGTCCCACGAGACGGGCGGCCACGAGCGATACGTCGCCCGTGCCGCAACCGATGTCGAGGACGCGCATCCCCGCCTCGATGCCGGCCCTCTCGAAGGCTCCTCGCGTGATGTCGCGGTACAGATCTCCCTGGATGTCGAGCCGGCGGAGCTCGCTTTCGGTGTGGCCGAGCAGGTAGTGAGGCTCGTCCGGGCTCACAGTCGCAGCCTCCACCTTTGATCGACGATCGCATGGCCGAACGCCCGGTCCGGGCGCTCCTCCACGAGCTGGAACCCTTCGGCCTCGTAAAGATGTCGTGCCGCGTCGAGGCCACGAACCGTGTGGAGCGTCATCGTCTCGTACCCGATCTCACGAGCTCGACGCACACAATCCGACACGAGGCGTTTTCCGATGCCGAGTCCACGGGCCCACGGCTCGACAAAGAGGAGCCGAAGCTGCGCCTCGGTCGTCGACCGTTCGACGAGGGCGATCGATCCCGCGCGCTCCCCGGCCACTTCGGCGATCCAGCATTGTTCGCGCTCGGGATCATACGAACCCAGGAAGTCCGCTACGATCCGCGCTACCATCGCCTCGAACGTCTCGTCCCATCCGTGCGACGCGTGATACAACTCGGCGTGTCGTTGGACGATCCATCCCATGTCCCCAGGACGGTGACCCCGATACTCGACGTCGGCATTTGAACGGCCGGTGGGCACGCAGCGCTCCTCCGACTTCTTCAGCGATCCGGCGGGCGATAGTTCACGCCAAGCGCATCGAATCGTCGAAGGTGCCACTGGAGTCGCCCCAGAAAAGCCTCGTAACCCTTCTTCTCGGCGGGCGACCAGACGACCTCGGCGAGCGCGAGCATGCGTGGGAGGAGCATGTACTCGACATGCTCCGGAGTCTTCATGTATTCGGTCCACATGTTGGCCTGCGCGCCTATGATGCGAGAGGCGTCACGGGCCCGAAGCGGTCCTGGAATCGGCTCGTAGCTGTACACCGTGTCCAGAGGTAGGAAGCCCCCGATCGCGAAGGGCTCGTTTTCACGATCCTCCGACTGGTAGTAGTCGAAGTAGAGGTGGCTGTAGGGGGTCATGATGACGTCATGACCCATTCGCGAAGCCTCGATACCTCCCAGCACGCCGCGCCACGACCCCACGGTGGCGTTCGGCGCGATGCCACCTTCGAGGATCTCGTCCCATCCGATGATCCGTTTCCCTTTGTCGTTCAGGAAGCGCTCGATGCGGCGGATGAACCAGCCTTGCACCTGCTCGACATCGTTGAATCCCAGGCGCTGCATGAGGTTCTCGACGTACTCGCTCTCCTCCCACCGGGTCTTTGGCGCTTCGTCTCCGCCGATATGGATGTACTCGCCGGGGAAAAGCTCGATCACCTCGGTGAGGACGGTCTCGAGGAACACGAACGTCTCCTCGTATGGGCAATAGATGTCTTCGAATACGCCCCATGTCTTGGCCACCTCGAACGGTCCCTCGGTGCACGCCAGCTCTGGGTACGCTGCGAGCGCGGCCTGGGCGTGGCCTGGCATCTCGATCTCGGGAATTACCGTGATGTGACGCGCTTTCGCGTACGCGACGATGTCGCGGATCTCCTCCTTCGTGTAGTAGCCGCCGTGTCGTTCCCCGTCTCCGCGGAACTCCTCGCTACCGTGTCCGATCTGAGTCTCGTCTCGATATGCTGCGATTTCCATGAGCCTGGGGTATGCGTCGATTTCGATCCGCCAGCCCTGGTCCTCCGTAAGGTGCCAGTGAAAACGATTGATCTTGTAGCGAGCGAGGAGGTCGAGATATCGCTTCACGAAATCGGGGTCGAAGAAATGCCGCGCGACGTCGAGGTGCATGCCTCGGTAGGCGAAACGTGGCTCGTCGACGATCGAGACGGCCGCGATCTCCACGCCTTCGCTCGTGGATCCGATGCCCGCTTCCGTCCCAGGCGGCATGAGCTGACTCAACGTCTGAAGGCCATAGAAGACGCCGGCATGGTCCGTCCCGACGACCGAAATTCCGTCACTTCGGACGTCGAGACGATAGCCCTCCGCGCCGACTCCCGTGGCCTCCGGCTCTACGGCCAGCCGAATGTCCCCCTCACTCCCGATCGGGAAGGGAAGAGCCGCACCCCGGCGAAACGGGACTGCCCACAGCTCGGCAATCTCGCGTAGCGATGCATCCGATGCATCGGCGAGACCGATGCCGACTCCTGCGTCGAGCGTGAACGAACCGCGTGCCGCTTCTACTTGCTTCGGGACCGGGATTACCGAAAGAACGGGCCCGGGCTCACAGGCGGTCATCATGATGGCGGTCCCGAGCAGGAGGACGTTTCGTCCGAGGCCCATCAGGCCGGCCTCGTGAGCACGCGCGTTTGCGTGAACTGTCGATGACCGTCGCGCGACTTGTGGAATCCGAAGCCGCTTTCACGAGCACCGACCCACGGTGTTCCGGGGACGCCACCGACCGAGCGGTTGATCCCGACCATGCCCGCCGTGAGCCTACGACCCACGGCCTCGGCTCGTTCCTCGTCCTTGCCGAAGACGACGGCACCGAGCCCGAACGGCGTATCGTTTGCGCGCTGGACGGCCTCGTCAATCGACGCGACCCGGGTCACGCAGGCGACCGGCCCGAAGGTCTCGACCGTGCCGATGTCCATCTCATCCGTAACGCCGGTGAGGACTGTGGGCGTGACGAAGTTGTCGTGGTGTCCGTTCGCTCCGGCAAGGACCTTGGCGCCCGCATCCACGGCGGCCTCGATTTGCGCCAGCACGTGGTCGCGCTGTCGTGCGTTCACCATCGGACCCACGTCGACGTCGTCGATCCCACTCCCGACGCGCATCGCCGACGCCAGAGCCGCCAACGCCTCCTCGAAGGCGTCCGCGATCGACTCGACCACGAAGATCCGCTCGGTCGCCACGCAAACCTGTCCGCAGTTTCGGAACGAGTTGTGCGCGGCGAAGGCGGCCGCCTGCGCGATGTCCGCGTCGTCGAGCACGATCATCGGATCTTTCCCACCCAGCTCGAGGACGACCCGTTTCAGCGTCCCGCTCGCCTCCCGCATGATATGCTTTCCCACCTCGCGGGAGCCCGTGAACGCGATCATGTCGACGTCCGACGCGACGAGTGCTTTTCCCTGATCGTCCGCGCCGTGGATCACCAGCAGCACGTCGGGCGGGAGGATCTCCAAGAGGACGTCCGCGTACGCTTGCCCGCACAGTGGTGTCTCTTCGGACGGCTTGAAGACGACGGCGTTTCCCGCCGCGAGGGCGGGAAGGACCATCCAGCTGGGCATGGCCATGGGGAAGTTCCAGGGTGTGATCGCGCCGACGACTCCCAGGGGGTCGTGGTGGATGGTCGAGCGGGCGCCCCCGGACTCGAGGACCTCGGGCCGAAGGGCCTCGACGATCTCCTCGAGTTCACGCCCCAGGGCGGGGCCGCCCAACCGATGTGCCTCGGCCCGCGCTTCCTTGAGCGGCTTTCCCATCTCCCGGGTGATGAGGTCGGCGTGCGCGTCGATGCGCGCGTCGTAGAGATCCGCCGCTCGCGCGAGGATCTGGGCTCTATGGTCGAGACCCACCGCGCCCCACTCGACTTGCGCGGTTCTCGCTCGATCCACGACGTCTTGAACCTCGTCGGGTGGAGTGAGCGGGACACTTCCTACGACTTCGCCGGTGGCTGGGTCGAACGACTGCAGCATGTCCATGGCGAGTGGTCCTCGCGCGGGGGTGTGTGGATGCCCAGGTTGACGTCGAAGATGTCCAACGGGGAAGAGTGAGGGCAAGCGAATGGCCAACGGGGGGGGCGGCCCCCTCCGACGGTCGATTCGACCCCCGCGGGGTGGGCCCGCGAGGGAGGGCACCGGGGCGCAGGTGGCGCGCCTCGAAGATCTGGGAGCGACTGCATGACGCGGGAAACGTCCTGGCGGATTTCATGGGTGGCGATGGCGCTCGGCCTGGTGTTCGTCCCGCCTTCCGGGCTGGCTGGGCAGACGTTCGACCTCGTCGTGCGTGGCGGTTCCGTGCTCGACGGGTCGGGGAACCCGGCCATACGAGCGGACGTGGGCGTGCGAAACGGCGTGATCGTGGCGGTTGGTCGACTCGAATCGGCCCTCGCGGATCGCACCATCGACGCCGACGGCCTGTACGTGGCCCCCGGCTTCATCGACATGCATTCGCACGCCGACGGGGCACTGTTCGACGGAGATCGAGCGCAGCGCGAGGCGGCCAACCTCGTAGGCCAAGGTATCACGACGATCGTCGTAGGTCCGGACGGGCGGAATCCCACCTGGCCCATTTCTGCGGAGATCGACGGATATCGGCGCGGGGGCACGGGACCCAACGTCGTCCCTATGGTCGGTCACGGGACGGTCCGGAGCCGGGTGATGGGCGACGACTACGAGCGGCACGCGACAGACGAGGAGGTTCGGCGGATGCAGGCCCTCGTCCGTCAGGGAATGGAGGAAGGGGCGTGGGGACTCGGCGCTGGTCCTGAATACCGTCCCGGCCGGTTCTCCGGAACCGAAGAGCTGATCGCGCTGGCGAAGGTCGTTGGAGAGTACGACGGCTTCTATTACGCCCACCAGCGGAGTCAGTCGCCTCTTCCCCTATGGCTCACTCCGAGCATTGTCGAGGACTACGTGCCACCGCCGACGTGGCCGCCGGGCTGGCGGTTGACCGCCACCGACGGCATGGGCGAGACGATCCGAATCGGGCGTGAGGCGGGCATTCGGGTGGTGGGCACGCACATCAAGGCGAAGGGACCGACCACCTGGGGGCAGTCTGCCGTCGATGTGTTGGCGATCGATCGGGCTCGTGCACAGGGGGTCCAGGTTTACCTCGACCAATATCCCTACGAGACCTTCGGCGGTGGCTCGGTGGAGGTGATCCCACGTTGGTACTATGCTCCGGTCGGGACGGATCGGAGTGGGGGACTCGACGATCCGATGTGGAATCGGCCGGGACTCATGGCCGATCGGGCCGCGAATCTACGCGGGCATCTCGAGACCCCGGGGCTGAGGACCGAATTGGTCGCGGACGTCGAGTACATCCTCGACCTCCAGGGTGGCGCGGACCGACACGTGATCGTGGTGTCTCCGACGGATCCTTCGCTGGTCGGCCGGACGCTCGCCGACATTGCACGGGAAAACGGCATTTCGCCGGTGGAGCAGGGGATCCGCTTCGCGGTGGAGCTCGGGACGGATCGGCTTCGCTCCGGCGTACGATTCAGGGGACTCGCAGGGTCCGCGGAGGATGTCGAGCGGTACATGCGGCAGGAGTACACGGCGACGTCGACCGACGGCGGGGTCGTGACCGATCCGGCCCCCGGCCGTCATCCCCGCTACTTCGGAACGTATCCCCACAAGATCGCGACCTACGTTCGGGAGAAGGGCGTGATCACGCTTCCGTTCTTCGTACGATCGTCGACGGGTCTCCCGGCGCAGATCGTCGGCCTGGAGGATCGCGGCTACGTCCGTGAAGGTTTGGCGGCCGACCTGGTGATCTTCGACTACGACCGCGTGCAGGATCACGCGACCATCCTGAACCCTGGTGGACACAATGAGGGCATCGAGCATGTGCTGGTGAACGGGGTGTCCGTCGTGGACGAGGGCAGACTCACCGGAGCCCTTCCGGGCACCGTCCTGCTGCGCCGTTGAAACGCAACGACCCACAGAGGAGCAAGAGCGAATGACCCGAATGGCCTTCGGACTCGTGTCCACCTTCCTTGCACTGGCTTCTTTCACCGTCGAGGCCCGGTCGCAGCAGGTGTTCCACTCAACGCAGTCGGCCAACCTGCCCACCGCGCGGATGCTGCGACCCGGAAACCTTCTCTTCGAGATCTCGCATCGCTTCTTTCCGCCCGTGTCGGACGGAGCGGCCGCGCTCTGGGGAGTGGACGGTCCCTCCTTCATCCGGTTCGGGCTCTCGTATCAAGCGACAGAGCGGCTGATGATCGGGATCGTCCGAAGCAACTTGGACGACAATCTCGAGCTCGATGCGAAATTCGGGCTGGCCGACGCCGATCTCGGGGGTGCGCGCCTCGCGTTGGCGCTCGCGGGGGGCGTGGCGTGGAACACCGACCTGGTCGAGCTGTCCGATCCCGGATCGGGCCAGCTACGCGAGGACAACGAATCGCAGCAGTACGCTATGCTCTTGGCCAACGTGCTGCTCGGCGATCGGATCGCCGTCGGTGTCGCGCCCTCCTACCTCCGTAACCCGCGTGTGCTCGATCTGGAACCCGAGAACGCGGTCGCGGTCGGGCTGCACGGCCAGGCGTACGTGGCGGACGGCGTGAGCTTCCTTGCCGAGTGGATCTTCAGCGAATCGGTGCCGGGACTCGAGCATGATAGCGGCACCTTCGGAATCGAGCTTGAAACGCGAGGGCATTTCTTCAAGCTCGTCTTCACCAACCAAACACGGATGAACCCCACGCAATTCCTAGGGGGCTCACCCAGTCCGTTCGAGCTGGACGAATTGCGGTTCGGCTTCAACATCACCCGTTTGCTGCCGTTCTGAGGCGGCCGCGTTCGCGGGTACCGGCTATAGACCCGCGCCGAAATACTCGACGAGGAGCAGGTAGAGGACCCCTGCGATCGCGACGACAGCGGCCATCTTGAGCAACTTCTTCAAGATCGCGAACGCGATCATGGCCGCGACCGCGAGCAACGGCACGAGGAGAAGCGGGTTGTCGAGGAGAAAGCCCATGAGGTCGTTCAACTGATTCATCGTACGCGCTCGCTCCGGCGTGTTCGTGTCCTTTTCTCGGATCCTACGTGTTGAGGGCCGCCCGGGTGTCCGATCTTCCCTCTCGACCTTGCATTACTGTAATGGAACACCGATTACGAGGGCGCGGGCGGCCTGAGCCGATCGCGTTCGTCCCACGCAACGGAGTACGATTCCTGCCGTGACCACGACGTCGGAAGCTGCAATGACCGCTACGGGCGGCAAGTCCTTCATGGGCCATCCGCGCGGCCTCGCCACGCTCTTCTTCACCGAGATGTGGGAGCGATTCTCCTACTACGGCATGCGTGCGCTGCTCACGCTCTTCATGACGACCGCCACGATCGGGGCAAACCCCGGTATGGGATTCGACGTCACCACCGCTGGCGCGATCTACGGATTGTACACGAGCCTGGTCTATATCCTGGCGCTCCCGGGCGGGTGGGTCGCGGACAACCTCTGGGGTCAACGCAAGGCGATTTGGGTCGGAGGCTGGATCATCGCAGCCGGTCACTTCACGATGGCGGTGCCAGGGACGTTCACGTTCTTCCTGGGGCTGTTCTTCATCATCTGTGGAACCGGCCTGTTGAAGCCGAACGTCTCGACGATCGTGGGGGATCTGTACCCCGAGGGTGGGGCGCGACGGGACGCCGGCTTCTCCGTCTTCTACATGGGGATCAACCTGGGCGCGTTCTTCGGCCCACTCGTCACGGGCTTCCTGGGCGAGGGATATCAATGGCATTGGGGCTTCGGCGCAGCCGGGATCGGGATGGTCCTGGGACTCATCCAATACCGACTTGGGCAGCCGTACCTCGGCGACATCGGGCACCTGACGACGGACAAGCGGCCCGAAGAGGTCGCGGCCATGTCGAGGAAGTTCTTCGGCACCTTCTTCGCGATCCTCGCCGGCGTGACCGCCTTCGGGTACCTGGTGTACACGGGAACCATTCCCGTGACGATCACGCAGATCGCCACGAGGCTCGGCCAAGGCGTGTTGGTCTTGGTCGCCGGCTACTTCGTGTACGTCTGGACGCTCGGCGGCCACACTGCGGAAGAGAACAAGAAGATGGCGGTCATCTTCTGGCTGTTCCTTCTGATCGCAGTCTTTTGGTCGGGATTCGAGCAGGCGGGGACGTCTCTGAACCTCTTCGCTCGGGACCTCACCGATCGTAGCATCTTCGGATTCGAGATTCCGGCGTCGACGCTGCAGTCGATCAACGCAGGGTTCATCATCCTGTTGGCGCCCGTGTTCGGCATGCTCTGGGTTTGGCTCGATTCCAGGCAGGTGAATCCCTCCATTCCCATGAAGGCGGGCCTCGGACTCCTCGGGCTCGCCGCGGGCTTCTTCGTGCTCGCGTGGGGCGCGGCGAACGCTTCGCCCGACAATCTCGTGTCGCCCGCTTGGCTCGTGGTGACGTACTTCCTGCACACCGTCGGCGAGCTCTGTATCTCCCCGATCGGTTTGTCGGCCATCACGAAGCTCTCGCCGAAGAGACGGGTCGGTCAGATGATGGGCATCTGGTTCGTCGGTGCCGCGCTCGGAAACCTCTTCGCGGGGCTCGTTGGAGGACAGCTCGAGAACATGATGCCGACCGACCTCTTCCGGACGGTGGCCATGATCATCGGCGGTGTGGGAATCGTCGCGATCGTGGTCAGCCCCAAGGTCAAGCCGCTGCTCGGCGGGGCGAAGTAGGGATAGGGCGGATTCAGGCGCCGATCCCGCCACGGTCCAGGAGCCGTTTGTATTGGGCCAGATGCGAGAGCGCCTCGGCCCTGTGACCTTCGGCTTCGAAGAGCCGCGAGAGGTTGAAGTGCGCCACTGCGAGCTCCGGGTCGAGGCGTAGCGCGGCCTCGTACGCCTCCATGGCGCCCGTCGTCGACGCTTGGTCCTCCAACGCCACCCCCAGGTTGTAAAATGCCCGCGCGCTATGGGGGTCGGCGCTCGCGGCGTGGCGGTAGTGTTCCTCGGCTTCGCCGATGCGACCCTCCTCGTGGAGGAGTCGCCCGAGATTGAGGTGTGCGTCGGAATGGGTCGGATCGAGCTCCAGCGAGCGTCGATAGGCCTCGATCGCCTCGTGGGTAGAGACCGCCTCCAGGTCGACAGCGGAATCATACCAGTCGTCGGCGCTCATCCCCTCGTCGCGCCCGGCTTGTTCGAGGGCTGCGCGGGCGATCGGTGTGGTCGCCTCGGCGACCTCGTGAACGCTGAAATCGATGCTCAATTGCCCTGAGTCGGGTTCCCAAACGGCCTCTTCGTCGCGGACGAGCACCCGATCGCCCACAGCGGATATCGTGACGGCGCTCAACGGACGCCCCACCGGGAGCTGGTCTCGAAGGGCCTCCAGGGCCGCGCTCACACGTCGCGGCGGCACGTTCGCGTCCAAGAGCTCTCTCGCGGTGCGCAGAAGGATGATGTCCTGGAACGAGAAGATGTACGCGCCCCGTGGCCCTCGCTTCGGAGAGATGAGGCCCCGCCGGGTCCAGGAGAGGATCCGGGACGTGGAAAGGCCGAGGACTTCGGCGACCTCGCGGGTGGTGTATCCCTTCATGTCGGACGCGACCGAAGGGACGTCAGCCCGAGGCGGCCTTCTTTCCCGCTGACTTCTTCTTACCTGACGACTTCTTGGCACCGGTCTTCTTTCCGGCCCGGGTCGCGGGCTTGCGTTGGCTGTCGGAGTCGGACGCGTCTTCCTCGATGGAAGCCTTCAGAGCGGCCATGAGATCGATGATCTTGCCCTTCGACTCTTCCGCGGGGGCCGCGGTGATCTCTTCGCCGTCGACCTTCTTCTGGATGAGTTCCAGGGTCTTTTCGCGGACCTCGTCGGTGAACTGTGCCGGATCGAACGACTCGGCGGCCGCCTGGTCGATGAGTTGTTTCGCCAGCTGGAGCTCGGCCTCATTCACTTCCCCGTCGTCGCGGGGCACTTCCTCGAACGACCTGATCTCGTCCTCGTAGTAAAGCTGCTCCATGAGGAGTCCGTCTTCGTGCGGACGGATCATGACCACGTATTGCTTTCCGCGAGTGGCGTGCTTTGCAATGGCGACCCGTTTGGTGTCCGAGAGCGCCGCGGAGAGCAAGCGATAGGCTCGACCCCCGCCTTTGTCGGGTCCGAGGTAATAGGCCTTGTTGAAGAAGAGCCGCGGTACTGTGTCTGCGGGCACGAAGCTGACGATTTCGATCTCGTCCGACTTCGGTGCCTGAACCACCTCGAGCTCTTCATCCGTGAAGAGCACGTACTGGTCCTTCGCAAACTCGTATCCCTTCACGATTTCTTCGCGCGGCACCACGGTCCCGTCGGCGGGGTCGACGTACTGCTGTCGTACCCGGACCCCCCGTTCCTTCCAAATCATGTTGAAGGAGATCTTCCGAGACGACTCGCCCGCCGAGTAGATCTTCACGGGGAGCGAGACGAGCCCGAAGGCAATGGTCGAGGTACCGATCGCGCGAGCAGCCATGGGCGAAAACATATGTTCCAACCGGGACCGGTCGCAACGCTTCCCAACCGCTGCGGCTTGCCTTCGCCTCATAGCGCGCGCAGCTTCGCGCGATGACATACGCCCTGCTCCTGGGCGGTACCCTTACTGGGGCCGCGCTCCTGTGGTTCTCGTGCTCTCGGCTCGAGGAGGCGACGCACCAGCTTGCGGAGCACTACGGGATTCCCGATGCGGTCAAGGGCTCGGTCCTCCTCGCGGTGGCATCGAGTATGCCCGAGTTGGTGACGGCGTTGCTCGCGTTCCCGGTTCACCATGACTTCGAGCTCGGGCTCTCGGCCATCATCGGTTCGGCGATCTTCAACATTCTGGTCATCCCGGCGTTTTCCGTCTACGCACGCGGGCGACCGCTCGAGGCCAACCGGGACATGGTGTATCGAGAGGGTCAGTTCTACCTCGTCTCCGTGGCGGTGTTGATGCTCGTGCTCAGCCTTGCGGTGATTTACAACGGTCTCGATCCGGTGATCAACGGCGGTGGGCGAGCGATCTACCAGGGCGTGTTCACGCCCTTCTTGGCCATGTTCCCCCTGCTCCTCTACGGGCTCTACATCTTCATCCAGTTGGAGGAGGTGAAGCGCCAGCGCGACGATCATCCGCGGAAAGAAGGGGTCAACGCCCTCAAGCAGTGGGGGATCCTCCTGGGATGCATCGCGGTCATCCTCGTGGGCGTGGAGATGTTGCTCAGGGTCGCGATCACGCTGGGCGATCGGCTGCAGACTCCCACCTTCCTGTGGGGCATGACCATCGTGGCCGCCGCCACGTCGCTGCCCGATACGTTCGTAAGCGTACGAGCCTCTGTGCTGGGACGGACGGAGTCGAGCGTCTCGAACGTCTTGGGAAGCAATGTGTTCGATCTACTCGTTGCCGTGCCAGCCGGCGTGATGTTTACGGGTGCGATCGTGATCAACTACACGCAGATCGTCCCCATGATGGTCTTCCTCGTGGTGGCCACGGTCGTCATGCTGGTCTTCATGCTTCGAGACATGCGTCTGTCGATGCGCGAGTCCCACGTCATGATGGGTCTTTACATCGGATTCGGCATTTGGATGACGCTCGAGGCCTTCGGCGTCACGAGCATCCTCGGAGTCAGGCCGGTGCCCTAGAACTCGCTCGGGCCGCCTACAGGGGGTACCTCGGGGTCCCTTTGCGCTCCTTTCAATGGGCTGGGAGCGTCTAGACCGGTCCCGCAGAACCTGCAAAACCGAGCGTCGAGGTCGGTCTCCATGCGCTCGCAGCCCGGGCACGAGTTGACGAGGCCCGAAGCGGTCGATTCGGGTGAGCGAGTGAGCTCCGCGGTCACGATTCCGGTCGGCACTGCGATGATGCCGTAGCCGAGCACCATCACGAACGCCGCGATCGCCTGCCCGATCGGGGTCTGCGGCGCGATGTCTCCGTACCCCACCGTCGTCAGCGTGACGATCGCCCAGTACACGCCCCTCGGAATGCTGGTGAAACCGGAGGCCGGGCCTTCGATGACGAACATTACGGACCCGACCACGACGACCGCGCACAGCACCGCAACGACGAAGACCACGATCTTGAAACGCGCTCGGCGCAGAGCACCGGTGAGCACGTTCGCCTCTCCGAGGAAGCGCACGAGCTTGAAGACCCTGAAGACGCGCACCACACGGAGGATGCGGACGACGACCAGGAATTGGCCGCCCGGGAGGATCAGGCTGACGTAGGTCGGGAGCACCGACAGCAGATCGATCACGCCGAAGAACGACCGCGCGTACGCCCATTTCCTGCGCACGCACCAAAGCCTCAGGAGGTACTCCAACGTGAAGAGCAGGGTGAAGCCCCACTCGACCAGGAGGAGTGTCCTCGTGTGGCGCTCGTGAATGCTCGCCACCGAGTCGAGCATCAACGCGAGGACGCTGGCCAGGATGGCGATGATCAGCACGCCGTCGAAGGCCTGCCCCTTGAGGTCGTCGTGTCCGAAGATGACCGAGTAGGTCTTGCCTCGCAGGGAGTCGGGCGGTCCCGAGGGTCCGAAGGGGGACATGGCGCGCGGATCTGAGTTCGTCGGTACGGTGGCGCCCCAAGTTAGCGAATGCACTTCGGGGTGAGGTCTGAGCAAGGGCGCGAAGTCGGGCTGGGGCGCGGTACCTTCTCCGGGTGAGGTGAGCCACAATGACCGACTGGACGAAGTGACCCGATGAACCCGAGCCGCGACGACCGCCTCACGACGTACCGCGAGAAGCGGAAGGCCTCCCGGACGCCGGAACCGTTCGGCGGTCGTGTGGTCGCGGGGGGGAGTATTTTCGTGGTGCAGAAGCACGCCGCACGGAGCCTCCACTGGGATCTCCGTCTGGAGCTGGACGGGGTGCTCCTCTCCTGGGCGATCCCCAAGGGACCATCTCCGAACCAAGACGACAAACGATTGGCCATGCAGACCGAGGACCACCCCCTCGAGTACGCCGAATTCGAGGGTGTCATACCCGAGGGCGAGTATGGTGCGGGCGCGATGATCGTGTGGGATCGTGGCGTGTGGGTTCCAATCGAGGATCCGCACGAGGGGCTCGAGAAGGGCAAGCTCCTCTTTGAGCTGAGGGGTCATAAGCTCGTCGGCAGATGGACGTTGGTGAAGACGAAACAGGCGCCGAATTCCTGGCTCTTCATCAAAGAGCGGGACGCCTACCTCGACCCGGACTCCTCGACCGAGGACTATCCGGACGACTCCATCTACTCGGGCCTGACCGTGGACGAGTTCCCCCGGGCGGACGAGCACGCGGAGGCCATCGCGGCTCGAGTGGAGCGAGCCGGCGCGCGCGCTGGGATCGTGCGAGCGAAGGGGGTTGAACTGATGCTCGCGTCCTCACAGGAGCGGCCGTTTTCGCGGGAAGGTTGGGTGTTCGAGATCAAGTACGACGGGTACAGGCTCCTCGCGGAGCGGAGCCGGCGCGAGGCGTTCCTGCGGTCGCGAAAGGGACACGACCTGACCGCGACTTTCCCCGAGATCGCGAGGGCCGTACGGGGACTGCCCTTCGAGGACCTGGTGCTGGACGGGGAAGTCGTCGTCAACGACGCGGAGGGGAAGCCCTCGTTTTCACGACTCCAGAAGCGCGGCCGGATTCTGAATCGAACCGACGCGCTCAGAGCCAGCGTCGAGCTGCCGGCCCTTTTCTATGCATTCGACCTTCTCGGCGTGGAGGGGTTCGACCTCCGCTCGCTGCCACTGCTCGAGCGGAAGGCGCTGCTCAGGGAAGTCCTGCCGACTGTGGGCCCGATCCGCTTCGTGGATCACATCCCGGAGCAGGGCGAGGTGATGTACCGACACGTCGAGCGGATGCGACTCGAAGGCATCGTCGCCAAGAAGGCGGACTCGACCTACCGGGGCGGTCGCTCCAAGAGTTGGGTCAAGGTTCGCACGGTGCACACGGGCGACTTCGCGGTGGTCGGGTGGACCGAGCCGAAAGGCTCTCGAGGTGGCTTCGGCTCGTTGCATGTGGGCCAGTACGACGAGGAGGGTAACCTCGTCTACTTGGGAAGCGTCGGGAGCGGATTCAAGGACGCCGATCTGGACGGTGTGCTCCGGACGGTGGAGGCTCTCGAGGTCGACGAGAGCCCGTGCGTCGCCGGGCCCCGCCCGAGGGGAAAGGGCCACCACTGGATGCGGCCGACGCTGGTGGCGGAGGTGAAGTACAAGGAGGTCACGCCCCAGGGTCTGCTGCGACAGCCATCGTTCGCGCGCTTCCGGGACGACCTCGGCGTCGAAGAGTGCCTGCTCGACGCGGTCGCTCATGGCTCCGATTCGGAGCCGGAGCCGGTCGAGATCGTCGAGGAGAGGTCGGTGGCGTTCACCAACCTCGACAAGGTCTTCTGGCCGGCGGAGGGCTACACGAAGGGCGACCTCATCGAGTACCATCGCCGGATCGCCGAGTGGATGCTCCCGTACCTGGAGGATCGTCCTCTGGTCATGACACGCTACCCGGACGGCATCGAGGGGAAGTCATTCTTCCAGAAGGATGCTCCTCCCTACGCCCCCGACTGGATTCGGACCGTCACGGTGTGGAGCGAAGGCTCGGAGCGGGAGCTGTCGTACTTCGTCGCCGAAGACGTCGAATCCCTATTGTACGTCATCAATCTCGGCACCATCCCCCTTCACGTGTGGTCCAGCCGGATCGAGACCCTCGCCGCCCCCGACTGGTGCATCCTCGATCTCGACCCCAAAGAGGCTCCGTTCACCGACGTCGTCGACGTGGCGAACACGATCCGGGAGTTGTGCGAGGAGATCGAGCTTCCCGCCTATCCAAAGACCAGCGGCTCTTCCGGAATCCACGTCCTGGTACCGCTCGGTCGGCGGCTCACCTACGAGCAATCGCGCTCGCTCGGCCAACTCCTGGGACAGGTCGTCGTGTCGGAGCGCCCCGACATCGCCACTCTGACCCGGAACCCGGAGCGGCGGGAAGGAAAGGTCTACGTCGACTTCGTGCAAAACGGTCACGGTCGACTCCTCGTGGCACCGTTCACCGTACGTCCCAAGCCGGCCGCGCCCGTTTCCACTCCACTCTTGTGGGACGAGGTGACGCATGAGCTGCGCATCACGGATCACACGATCGTGAGCGTACCGGAGCGAATGGAGCGGCTCGGCGAGGACCCGCTTCGGCCGGTACTCGACGAGGAGCCGGACCTGCTCGGTGTCTTGCAGAGCCTACAGGGGTGGTTCGACTGAGTCCGGTCAGGAGAGCAGGCCCGGCGCGCCCCCCGAATGCAGGAAGACCACGCGCTCGGATGCGGTAAGCGCTTCGGTGCGGAGTCGGTTGATCAGGCCGGCCGCCGCCTTCGCCGTGTAGGTCGGATCCAACACGACCCCTTCGAGTCGGGCGAAGTCCCGTAGCGCCGCGTCGGAGTCGGGCGTCGGGATGCCGTAGCCGGCGCCCACCTGGTCGTCGATCGTTTCCAGGTGGATCGATCCCAGATCGGGCGCGGCCCCGAGGAGCTCCGCGCCCTCGGCGGCGAGTGCTCGCGCGGTGTCCGTGAGCTCATCGGCGGGCGCATCGGCGCTCACGCCCAGGAGTCGCACGTCGTCACGGCCCAGGAGCGCCAGGCCCAGGAGGAGCCCCGCCATCGTGCCTCCCGAAGAGGTCGATCCGATCAAGACAGTTTGGGAGCGACCGTCCCCGAGCGCGTCGAGTTGCGTGACCAGCTCGATCGCCGCGGTGGCGTAGCCGAGGCAGCCCAGGCCCGTCGATGCCCCGATGGGAACGACCAGCGCGCGGCCCCCTGAGGAGGCGATCCTTTTCGCCGCGGCTTCCATGCCGGCCGCGCGGTGCGCTCGGTCCTCCACGGTCTCGATCGTGGCCCCGAATAGCCTATGGAGTAGGGCGTTCCCCGTGGGGCGGTCCGGCTCCGGCCCGTTCGTCACGAGCACGCACGCCAACCCGAGGCGAGCGGCACAGGCGGCGGTTACCCGGCAGTGGTTCGACTGCGGCCCCCCGGCGGTGACCAGGTGCGTGACCCCCTCGAGACGCGCCGGAGCCAGCTCGAATTCCAGCTTGCGCACTTTGTTTCCGCCGAGGGCGAAGCCGGTTTCGGCGTCCATCTTGATGTAGATCGGGCCACCCCCCAGGTCGCTCGAGAGTCTCGGTGCCTGGAGGAGCCGTGTGGGCAGCTGGGCCAGGGTGAGGCGCGGCCAGTTCGCCAGTCGATCGAGCGCGCCGGCGTCGGTCATGATGCCTCGCCCCGCGCCATGGCGTGATCTGCGAAGGCGTCGATGTCCGCCGTGACGTTGTCCACTCGATGCCCGTGGACGTCGAAATGGACCCGACCGAGCGCGATCGAGGGAGCAGGTCGGTGCCCGTCGGGTAACGGGAACACGAAGTGATCGCAGAAGAAGGTGCGCATGCGGCGGAGGGCCCGGGTGGTCTTCCGCTCAAGATATCGGATTGGCGACGGGCGGCCGAGATACCTCGGCGCTCGAAGAGCGAGTGATCTCAATCAACGGTTGCCAGGTTGGTCGGCCCCGGGCGCGGTCGGCGGTGCGGTGGGCGCTGACGGTATCGGCGGTGGTCTCGGCCGTGGTGCTCCCGGACTCTGCACGCGCCCAAATGGCGACGGTCCAAGGACAGGTCCGCGACGTGCAGGGAGCTGCGGTCTACGGAGCCGCGCTCTCCCTGTTCCGGGGCGGGACGCGTGTCGCGCTGACCGAAACGGACCGCTTGGGGTCGTTCCGCTTCTCCGACGTGCTACCGGGTGCATACGATCTCACCGTCGTGGCGTTCGGGTACGGCGAGTCCGAGCAGGCGTTGTCGGTCGGGTTGGCCGAGACCGTCACCTTGGACGTTCGACTCGAACCGAGCGCGATTTTGGTCGAGGGGATCTCGGTGGATGCGGAGCGGAGCCGGCAACGCCGACGGTTCGAGGAGGTCGGCGGACCGACCGTGCGGGAGATGGATCTCGAGGAGGTGCGCTTCGTCCCCGGGGTGGCCGAGCCGGATCCGGTGCGGGCGATCGAGGTCTTGCCAGGAGTCGTGTCCACGTCGGATTTCTCCGCCGCGTTCCACGTGCGTGGCGGCTCCCAGGACCAGAATCTGATCCTCCTCGATGGGATCCCGCTTTTTTCCCCGTTTCACCTGGGCGGACTTTTCTCCGTCTTCAACGCGGACATGATCGATCGCGTCGAGTTGATGTCGGGTGGCTTCGGTGCGGAGCACGGGGGGCGCGTCTCTTCCGTGCTCGAGATCGACTCCGATCCGGGCCCGGGCGACTTCGGCGTCGACGGTGCGATCTCCTTGTTGTCGAGCAGGGCCGCGGTTCGGGGGCAACTCCCGAAGGGGGTCGCGGACGCGCTCGGCCACGCCAACGTGCGCTATCGTGTTTCGGCCCGTCGTTCGTACTTCGACGTGCTCCTGAAGCCGGCGTTCGAATTCCCCTACCATCTCACGGACCTGCAGGCGGTCGTGGAAGGGTGGACGCGCTCGGGAGGTAGGGTCACGGTGTCGGCGTACTCGGGTAAAGACGTCTTCGACCTGACCTCGATCGACAACCAGGACTTCCCGCTCCGCGTGGACTGGGACTGGGGCAACGACGCGATCGGCGCCCGTTGGACGCAGCCGCGCCCCGGAGGAGGTTCGATCGACGTCCGGGCCAACTACTCACGCTTCGGGACCGGGCTGCTGTTTCCGGACTTCGGCGACACCGACTTCGACAGCCGGATCCAGCAGGCACAGGTCCGAACGGACCTCGAGTTCCGACCGAGTCCCCGGTGGTCGATCCAGACTGGGGGGAGCGCCCAGCGGCTATCGTACGCCAACTCGTTCGTTGCCGGCGGGACGGACTTCGGCGGGGGCTCCGCCACGGCGCACCTGCTCGGTGGATTCGTACAAGCGCGCTGGTCGAGTCCACTCGCGTGGCTCGTAGAGCTCGGGCTGCGCGCGGACTATTACGCGCCCGAGCCCGGGGACGCTGTCTTCGAGCCTTCTCCCCGGCTTGCCGTGAAGCGGTTCCTCGGAGGCGGTGAGGTGGCGCTCAAGTTCGCAGCGGGCCGGTACACGCAGTACTTGCATTCGCTCAGAGACGAGGAGCTTCCACTCGGGCTCGACATCTGGGTCCTCGCGGGCACGAGGGCGCCGCACACGGTGTCGGATCAGGTGCAGCTGGGCCTGGAGGGGTATCGCGACATCGACTGGTTCTGGTCGGTGGAGGCGTACCTGCGTGAGTTCGACGGCGTGGCGGCGTTCAATCCGGCGGACAACCCGAACGACGACTTCGACGACATCTTGGGTGGGCGTGGTCGTTCCTGGGGCGTCGACGCGATGCTCCGTAAAGAGACGGGTGACCTCACGGGCTGGATCTCGCTTTCGTTCTTGAAGGCGGATCGCACGTTTCCGGACACGCAGTCGCCGGTCGTGCCGTCCCCCGAGGTCGACTACCCGCCGATCTTCGACCGTCGGATCGACGCGGACCTCGTACTCTCCTATCCGGGCCCGTGGGGCTGGCAGGGCGGCGTACGTTGGAACCTGGGTACGGGCATCCCGTATACGCGGGCCCTCGGTTCGTATGCGTACTACTCACCGCGATACGTGGAGGGCGGCGAGCTGGACTGGACCGGCGACGACGATTCGAGCGCCCTCGGTGGGTACGGGGTCGTGCTCGCGGGGCGCAACTCGTCTCGCTACCCGCTCTACCATCGGCTCGACGTGAGCTTTCGCCGGACGTTCCCGAAGTCGTGGGGTTCCCTCACGCCCTACCTGAATCTGGTGAACGTATACAACCGCCGAAACGTGCTCTTCTACTTCTTCCAGTACGACCAGGACCCCCCGGTGCGATCGGGTATCTCGATGTTCCCGGTACTGCCCACGGTCGGTCTCGAGGTCAGCTTCTGATGCCCCGGTCGATGCTCGCGCGAACCGTGCGGAGCCCGGCGCGCTCTGTCCTGCTCCTCGTGATTTTCGGCGGCTGCGAGATCGAGGAGATCACCGTAGTCGACGTCGAAGACGTGGTGATCGCAGAGGTGTACGTGAACCTCGCGAAGGATCCGGGCGACAACGAGGTCCTCGGCTTCCTGCATCGTACGGTCGGAACGGACATCGAGGGGGTCGCGGACCTGGTCGCGGCAGAGCTCACGTTGAGGCGGTCTGACGGCCTGACCTTTTCGCTGCGAAACGCCGCGGCGAGCGACTGCGTCGAGACCCTTCCCGAGGGAGAGGAGGGCGCGTGCTTCTTTGCCGACTCGGTCGCTGCGGCTCAGCTGACCCCGGGTGACCTGCTCGCCCTCGACGTGGCGCTTCCCGATGGGCGGGAGCTCGGGGGGGCAACCAGGATCCCCGGTTCCTTCGATCTGCTGGGCGTCGGCGGCGCTTGCATCCTGCCGCCGGACACGCGCTCGACCCTCGAATGGACCCGTGCGGACGAAGCGTGGGCGTACGTGAACGAGACGTCGATCAACGGACTCCCTGCTGCGCTCAGGTCGGAGGGCATCGTCTTGCAGGACGACCCGCTCTACCTACTCGGCCTGTCCGTGTCCGACTCGGATACCACGATCGTATTTCCGTCGGAGTTCGGCGTCTTCAATCGCTTCGAGCTCGATCAGGACGTAGCGGTGCGCCTGCAGAGAGGCCTGCCCGCTGGAGTCAGCGCCCGCGTCACCATCAGCGCGGTCGACCGCAACTACGTCAACTGGGCGCGGGGCGGAAACTTCAATCCGTCCGGTCAGGTTCGGATCGCGAGCCTGAGGGGGGATGGGACGGGCGTCTTCGCGAGCACGGTCGTTCGTGGAGTGAACGTCACCGTTTTGGACGAGCCAGGTGGGCAGCCGGCGTGCCCCGTCGAAAGCGGCTGAGGAGGCGCCACCCAGGTTCCGCGCTGATTATCAACGGTCGTCCGGCACGACGTAGATGTGCCGAGCGAGCTCACCGGACACACGCCGCGACTCCCCCGCGTCGGTCACCGCGACCTCGAAGTAGCCTTCCGCCTGCGACCCGGCGCGGACGAGCACCCGAGCTCCCGGCACCAGTCCCCGCTCGGCCGCCGAGCGAAGGTCGGAGGGATCCTCGTCGCGCACCGCGCGGATCAGGACGATTTCTCCCGGCAGCACGTCGGCCAACGTGGACAGATTCGTGGCTTCGATGTCTCCGCCGCGGGTCGGGATCGGCGCGCCGTGGGGGTCATGGCTCGGAAAGTCGAGCGCCCGCGCCATCCTGTCGATCAACCCGTCCGAAGCGGCGTGCTCGAGCCGCTCGGCCTCATCGTGCACGTCGTCCCACGCGTACCCGAGCTTCTCGCACAGATACGTCTCCAGGATGCGGTGACGCCGAAGGACCTTGAGGGCTTCGCGGGTGCCCGGCTCGGTGAGGCGCACGCCCTTGTAGGGGACGTGCTCGAGAAGCCCGGATTCGGCCAGGCGCTTGATCATCCCGGTCACGGACGCGGGTTGAATATCCAATGCGTCGGCGATCGCCGACGTCGATGCGGCGTCCCCGGAATCGGAGAGCCCGTAGATCGCCTTGAGATAGTCCTCGACGGACCGGGAAAGGGAGCGCGTGGTCATGCACGAAGCTACGGACGTCACGGGAAGGCGTCGACCCGAAAAGGTGGGCGTCAGGGGGCATCACTCACTATCTTGCAAGGATGCCCTCCCGCCGTATGAGCCATTTCCGAGCGACCGCCGGCTCGAATCGATGACCGATCCGGATCAGCTGAAGCCGTATCACGCGAAAGGCGCCGCCCCTGGCCAGGAGGCGGCGGACGTGGTCGCGGAGGTACTCCAACACGCTCAGGAGCGTGAGGCGGCGGCGAAGAAGAAGGTGGCGCCCAAGGGCCCGCCGAAGTGGATGCTGCCGCTCACGGTGAACCTCGGTGTGCTCGCGCTCTACTTCCTCATCGCGCAGCCGGATTTCCTCGTCGTGAATCCCCTGGACGATCCGCGCCCGCAGGCCAACATCGTGCAGGATCTGAAGAGATCCATGTACTACGACGGCGTCTTTCGCATTCAGAGGTTCCAGAGCGAGACGGGCCGTCTCCCCGAGTCGCTGACAGAGCTCGGCACGTCCCTCGGAGAGCAGGGGGTCGAGTACACCGTCCAGGGCGATTCCACCTATCTGTTGATCGCGACGGTCGGAGATGAGACGATTGTGTACGATTCACAGACCACGGATCCCAACGAGTTCGTCGGCACGATGCGACTGCCGGGATGACGACGATGATCTCAGACAAGCGCGCGGGCTTCTCTCTGATCGAGCTCCTCATGGCGGTTTCGATCGTCGGAATTCTGGCTGGTTTGGCGATCCCTAACTTGCGGGGCATGACGTACCGGGCCCGTGCCACCGAGGTCGCGGCCGATCTCAACGCCGTGCGCGTCGCGACGCAGAATTACGTGGGGGACCAGTTCTCGTGGCCTGCGGAAGCCGCGCAGGCGACCGTGCCGCCCGAGCTGGTAGGGTTCCTCCCAGAAGGGTTCTCCTTCGTCGGCAACGGCTACGAGCTCGACTACGAGAACTTCTCTCCGGTCGTCATCCCGGGCGATCCGACCACCACACAGCTCCTCGCGGTGGCGGTCATCGCGGACACCGATGAGCTGTCCAACGCCATCGTAGAGCTGCTGGGGACGTCGTTGATCTTCTCGGCTGGGCGTAAGCACACGGTCGTCATCGACCGAAACTGAGTCCCGCGAGACAACTCGAAACGCTCCGTCGAGGACCTCGCATACCGGCTCGCTGGCCGGCTCAAGCGGCGCTACCTTCGAAGGCGTTCGGGGTAAGAGAGACGAAGCCACTCGCACGAAGCCACCCATGCGCTACGAGCAATCCACCGAAGGGATACGGGTCGCGGTTCGGCCCAGCTTCTCCCTGGCCGATTCCGATCCGGCCGAGGGGACGTTCGTCTTCGCGTACACCATCGAGATGGCGAACGAGAGCGACACCACCGCGCAGCTTCTCTTCCGTCACTGGCGGATCCACGACGCGGCGGGCGACGACTCGACCGTGGACGGTGAGGGGGTGGTGGGCGAGCAGCCGATCCTGCATCCGGGGGAGTCGCACGAGTACCGGAGCTACTGCGTGCTCCGTTCGCCGGTCGGGTACATGGAGGGTCATTACACATTCGCCTGGAAGGACGGCGAGGAGTTCCGCGTGTTGGTGCCCCGCTTCCACTTCAATGGGCCGCTGGTGCTCCCTGGCACGTCGCACATCCCGTTTGGCGAGGACGAGGAGCCGGAGGTGCTTCACTGACGATCCGGCCATCAGCCGCGTCGCCCAGCTCCGGACGCCGAGCCGGTATTCCGAGTCACCCGCGCCCTGTTTGGCCCCGGCGACCGTGGTGGAACCCCGCTGCCCGTCGCGTTTATCGTTGGCCGCTGCCTCTAGACCCCAACAGCCGAGCACTCATCCTGTGAATGATTCCGTCGCCGTCGACGCCAAGCGGATTCTACTCCGCTATGGTGCACCCATCGCGATCCTCGACGATGTGACCGAGCCCCACCGGATTCAGTTCGCCCGGGAGGTCGCCAAGACGACCCTGCCGGAGCGGCAGAAGCGCCTGCGTGCACTGCTTGTCGAGCACGGATACATCGTCGAAAAAGAGGACTGAGGCACTTCCCTCAGCTTTCGACTTCGATGATCCGGGTGGCGTCCACCGGAAGCTGGACCGGAACGACGGTCCACGCTCCGAGCCTTCGCAGTTCCAGGTCCGCTGATTCCCCGTCGATCCTGACCGAGCTCACCGATCCCGGCACCGAGGGCTCGAAGATCACGAGAGGCGGTATGGCACCCGCGTCCGGCGTGAGCGTGAATCTTCTGACCTGACGATCCAACCGGTAATCGATCGATACGGACCCCGCCCCGATCGGGAGCCCCTCGGCACCGAACGACTCGAGATGGCGGGGAAGGCGTGGCGCGATGCGCAGACGGCCGGAAGCCGCATCCGGTTCGAGGCCGAGCAGCCCGCAGCAGACGGCGAGCAGTAGCTCCGCGGTCCTCGACCCATCGGCGCCGACCGGATCCCAGGTCATGGCCGCCGCGTCGGCGTTTCGGCCGGCGAGCAACCGTCGCCACGTGGCCCACCCGGAGTCGGGATCCGACCGAAGGGCCGCCGACGCGATATGCGCCTCGTCCACCGACGATCGAGCCAAGCGCGGAATGACTGGCTCACCGCGGAGCAATCCTGCGACCCAATCGGCGCGGCCGGATCGATGTCGGCCAGCGCCCGCCATAGGGAGGCGTCGCTCCCCTCCAACCGCCGGCCTGCTGTCTCCATCACCCTCCGAAGACGATGCGCGGAGCATCGCGATTCGATCCGGGGGTGCGTCATGGTGAAGCGCATCGGCGAGCATTGTGCCGGCCAGGCTAGTGAGCTCGTGTGCGTGCGGCACGCGGTTCGCCCATGCCCGAGCCGCCCGACGCGCGAACGAGCGGTCCCCGAAGGTCGATGCGTGCCTCGCCGCAAGGAGTCCGTAGACGATCTCGGCCTCCGTTGACACGCCGAGGCCGGCCGGGGCGGCCAAGCTCGAAAGGAGCGCTTCGGCCGAGGTTCGATCGGCTGTGCCGATCGCCGCCAGTCCCAGCGACAGGAGTCCTCTATCGGAGGGTGCCTCGATCATACGACTGATCTGGCCGGCGAGCCGACTGCGGAGCCATCGGTAGCCTTCGTCGATCTCAGCCACTCCGGTGCGGAGAAGCAGCCCTTCTGTCGGCCCGGAAGCGGCTCGAAGCGCGTGGGCGGGCGCGTGCGCGGCCGCGACGATCGCGGCGTCGACCTCGGCCGGCGAACCGGCGCTCACCACGAGCGACGAGTGCTCGGCGTCGTCGGTCGCGAAGTCCACCCGGATGTCGCCGTCCACTTCGACTGCGTGGGTGAAGTAAGCGGGGGCCGGTGAAACGCTGATCCCGATCGTGTACGCCCCGTAGCGGAGTGACAGCCGTTGGTTCGCCTGATCGATTACGGGCTGCTGCCCGCGGACGGCAGGGACCCGCAGGGTGATCGGGCCGATGCCTCCGGCCGAGCTCCATTGTGCCACGACGAGAGGGAGCGTCGGGGCAGCGAGTAGGGTTTCGACCGTGATCCCCGCGGCGCCGACGAAGTCGCGGCGTAGAAGACCCGGAAAGAGGAGGATGTTGGCCGCAGAGCCCAGTCCGGGCGCTTCGACGGAGGCGACGGCGAGGCCATCGATCTCGGCGGTGAAGTGCGGCCTCGTCTCTATTCCGACGACGCGGGAGCGTTCTCCGTCGATGAGGAATGGCGCGTTTCGCCCGGGTGCGGCGTGGGACAGGCCCGAGAGCTCGGAGCCGATCGGCCGGACGGTCGCGCGCGTCATCGCTGCCACGGGTCGAGCGCGTCGGGGTCCGGCTTGAATCGCGTTCGGGTCGTCACCTGGAGGCCTCCGGGCCTACTGTCCGTCGGGGCACCGCATCGTACGTTGATCGAATGAGCACCGGTAAGGTCCCCGGGAAGCTTGCGGGGCCTCTCGATCGAGAACCGGTAGCGGAGCTACCTTGCGCGTCCGAACATCTCAAGGAGAACCAGGGAATGCACCTTCGATGCCGTAATCGGTCGCGACTCCTCCTTCTCGCCGCGGCCATGGCGCTCGCGCCTGGTGCGCTGGCCGCGCAGGAGACGACGACGCTGATCCAGAACGGGCGCCTCCTCGATGGCAGCGGGAACCCCTGGATCTTCGCGGACGTGCTGATTCGGGGCGACAGGATCGAGGCGGTGGGCGCACTCGGCGACATGGCCGCTGACGTGGTCATCGACGCGACCGGTCTGTACGTGGCGCCGGGCTTCATCGATTCCCACTCGCACTCGGGTGGCGGCCTCGCCACCGCGGAGCTGAGTCACGCCGAGCCGCTGCTCGCCATGGGGCTCACGACCGTCTTCATCAATCCGGATGGTGGCGGGCCAGTCGACATCGTTGCCCAGCGTGCTTCTCTCCTGGAGCACGGCCTCGGACTGAACGCGGCCCAATTGGTCCCACATGGATCCGTTCGAAGCGCCGTCATGGGCGCCGCCGATCGGCCGGCGACCCGCGCCGAGCTCGACCGCATGAGGGAGCTCGTCGTCGCAGGCATGGAGGCGGGCGCCTGGGGACTCTCTTCCGGCACGTACTACGTGCCGGGGAGCTATACGCCTCCGGTCGAGATCGAAGAGCTGGCGAAGGAGGTCGCCCCGTTCGGCGGTGCCTACACGAGTCACATTCGTGACGAGTCGACCTACAGTGTCGGGCTCATCGGCGCGGTGGACGAGGTCATAGAGGTTGGCCGCGTGGCCAGGATTCCGGTGGTGCTGACGCACGTGAAGGCGCTCGGACCGTTCGTATGGGGATACGGGAGCGCGATCGTGAAGCGGGTTGAACGAGCCCGAGCGGAGGGTATCCAGGTCTTCGCGGACCAGTACCCGTATACGGCGTCCGCCACCGGGCTGGACGCGGCGCTCCTCCCTCGGTGGTCGCAGGCCGGTGGTCGCGACTCGCTCATGATTCGGATGGACGACGCAGGTACGATGGGGCGGATCCGCGAGGGCATGGTGGAAGGACTGGCGCGGAGGGGAGGCGCGGACCGGATCCAGTTTCGACGGTACGCGCCCGATCCTTCGATCGAGGGTCGGCTGCTGAGCGACGTGGCCGCCGATCGAGGGATGGATCCGATCGACACGGCCATCGATCTCATTCGTGGCGGCGGCGTCAGCATCGTCTCGTACAACATGCACGACGACGACGTGGACGAGCTCATGGCCCAGCCGTGGACGATGACCTCGTCGGACGGGGACCTGCCGCGGATGGGTGTGGGCGTGCCTCATCCTCGGAGCTACGGAGCGTTCGCGCGCAAGATCGGCGTGTACGCCAGGGATCGGGGGGTGGTCACGCTCGAGGAGGCCATTCGGAGCATGACGTCCCTGCCCGCTATGGTCTTCTCCATGCCCGACCGAGGCGCGCTTCGTGAGGGAGCGGTCGCGGACATCGTGGTCTTCGACCTCGCTCGAGTGCGCGACGTTGCCGAGTACACCGACCCTCATCACTACTCCGAGGGCATGGTGCACGTTTTCGTCAACGGCGTGGCCGCCATTCGCGACGGCGACTTCACCGGAGCGCGCCCGGGCCGCGTCCTTCAACGGAGCCGATGAGGCGGGTGCGTGGCTACCGGACGATCTTGATCTGGAACCTGAAGTGGCCGAAGAGACCGTAGAGTCGTAGCCAGAGCGGAAGCAGCATCTCCGTGCCGCGTGCTCCCGAGATGTCGCCGAGATCGATGATGTCACGCCAGCCGTATGACTCGAGCAAAGCTCGGACGGTGGTCTTCGCGTCCTCGTCGTCGCCCGCCATGAACAGCGTGTGGTCGCCGTCCGCGAGCTCATTCGGCTTGAACATGAGCGCGAAGTTGAGCGTGTTGAGCACCTTCACGAAGCGGGCGGTCGGGAAGGTCGCCTGCAGCTCCTGACCGAGGGATCCGTGCTCGCCGAGGACAACCGTCGGTGGGAATCCCCGAGAGAAGTCGAGCGCGTTGGCGAGGTCCACGACGATCTTGCCGCCGATTTCCTCGCCCACGGCGGCGATAGCCCTCGACGAAACGAGGCCGTTGGTCGCGTTGAAAAGGACTTCTCCGAAAGCGCCGGCTTCCGAGAACGTCACAAGGTCGATGTCGGGGTGCTCGGCGTGCCACACAGGGAACGGAGGGGCGCCCGTCGGCCCGGGCGCGGTCCTTTGCAGCGTGACCTCTGGATCGCGTGTTCCGATGCATACCTCGTGGCCACCTTCGACGAGCCGTTCGGCGACCTCGCGCCCCACGGCGCCGGAACCAAGTACTCCGATCTTCATTTTGCGCTCCTTCGCTCTCCTTGTCGTCAGCTCCCGCGAAAGTCCGGTGCACGCCCCTCGTGCCACGCCCGCAGCCCCTCTCGTTGGTCGCTCGATGCTGCACATTCGTCGACCATCTTCGCCCATTCCCCCAGGTGGGCTTGGCCATCGGCCATACCCACGATCATCCGTTTCATGTTCCGAACCGCGAGCGGCGCGAGCGCGCTCAACCGCTCCACGAGTGCGTCTACGGTGATGTCGAGCTCGGCCGGTTCGACCAAATGGGTCAGGAAGCCCGTCGAGTGCATCTCTGAAGCTTCGAGCTCTTCGGCCGCGAGGAGAACTCGGCTGGCCACCGTCACTCCCAACCTGGCGACGTAGCGACGAACCCCGCCGGGGGGGTAGCACACCCCCAGCTCGGCCGCGGGAACGCGAAGCCGCGAGCCGGTGACGCCGATTCGGAAGTCGCAGCAAAGCGCAAGCTCGACGCCTCCGCCGTAGAGGCTGCCGTTGACGCGCGCGATCGTCGGTCGGTCGAGCGACGAGAGGCGGTCGGTGAGGGAGTCGAACATTCCGCCGCTCATCTCCCCACTCTCCATCTCGCTCAATGCGGCGCCGGAGCAGAACGTCCGGCTTCCGGCGCCCGTCAGGACGAGGACTCGCACGGCCGGATCCTCTTCGCACGAGGTAATTGCTTCATGTAGGACGTCGATGTCGACCGCATGCAGCGCGTTGTGACGCTGGGGTCGATCGAGCGTGACGGTCATGGCCGCGCCTGCGCGCGCCACTCGGATCGCCGAGCCTCCGGGAGAATCGTTCACGGCGGGATTCTATCGAAGGCTCCTCAGGTGCGCACGGCTCTACCGTCCTCGGTGGCCGCGACGTCGACGCACGAACGGTCAGCGACTAGACTTCTGCCCCCGTACCGAATGAGCAGAGGAGACTGCGTTGGGCGCGATCCGCGAGTTCATGGAGAAGCACTACCTCCACTTCAACGCCCGTGAGGTGGTCGATGCCGCCAAGGCGTACGAGTCGCACGTGGACCGGGGCGGCAAGATGCTGGTCGCGATGGCCGGCGCGATGTCGACGGGTGAGTTCGGGATCATACTGGCCCGAATGATCCGGGCGGGTAAGGTGCACGCTGTATCGTGCACCGGGGCGAATCTCGAGGAGGACGTGTTCAATCTCGTGGCGCACGACGACTACGACATCGTACGCTCCTGGCGCGAGCTGTCGACCGCGGACGAGCAAGCGCTCTACGAGCGTGGGATGAACCGTGTAACGGATACGTGCATCCCTGAAACGGTCATGCGGCACATCGAGGGTCGCCTCCTCGAATGTTGGCAGCGAGCGTCGTCGGAGGGCCGCCGCAATTCACCCGCCGAGTTCCTTTTCGAAGTTCTCTCCGACCGGTCGCTCCAGGAGCACTACCAGATCGATCCTGCCCACTCATGGATGCTCGCGGCCAAGGAGGCCGGTATCCCGGTCTTCGCCCCGGGGTGGGAGGACTCGACCACGGGGAACATCTTCACCGCGAACGTCATCGCGGGGCGCCTGCCGGGCCACTCGTGCGTAAAGTCCGGGACCGAGCAGTTCCAGGCTCTGATCGAATGGTACGAGGCGAATCATGGGGCGGGAGCACACCCGTCCGTGGGCTTCTTTCAAATCGGCGGGGGAATCGCGGGTGACTTCGCCATTTGCGCCGTTCCCTGTATCACGCAGGACCTGCGGCGAGAAGTGCCGTATTGGGGTTATTTCTGCCAGATCACGGACGCCCAGCCCTCGTACGGGGGCTACTCCGGTGCGCCCGCGAACGAGAAGATCACCTGGGGAAAGTTGGAGGCGACCACGCCTCGCTTCGAGATCAACTCCGATGCCGCGATCGTGGCGCCTCTCATTTGCTCGTACGTGCTCGGCGACTGACCCTGGTCGCCGTCACACATCCAGGCCCCGGGTCGTTCTTTCGGGTATGAGTGTCATGCACGGTACGACCCGGATCGGTTCTCTCGTTCTCTTGCTCGCCTTGCTTGGCGGCTGTGGGGCGTCTGAGCTCCTCGGCCCCGATGCGCTCCAAGGGATCGAGGGGATTGCGCTCCGCGGGCCGCTTTGCCCGGTGCAGTCCCTCGAGAATCCTTGTCCCGACGAGCCCCACCAGGCTCGCGTTCTGATCCGAACGAGCGGCGGCCAGCGGGTGACCGAGTTCAGCACGGGTGAGGACGGACGATTCAAGGTCGGATTGAAGCCAGGCTCGTACACGCTGGTGCCCGAACCGGGAGACCCGTTCCCGATCGCACAGGACCTCGATGTCGAGGTGGTCGCGGGCGTCTACACCGAGGTGACGCTCCTCTTCGACACCGGCATCCGATAGCGGGCGAGCGGGGCGCACTTGGACAGTAGGTAGACGCTCGCCGCTCTCATCTCACGAGATCGGCCCGGCGAAGCCAGCCTCGGCGACAACGAGCAGAAGCGCGCGCTGCACGGCGAGATAAGCGTCGCGGTCGATCCAATACTCGTTCGGCGCGTGACCGTTGGATCCGACGCCTCCCCGACCGATAGTCACGGCCGGAACGCCGAGCGCGATCGGCACGTTGGAGTCCGTCGACGACCGCGCCAGCTCGCCTTGCACGCCGAAGGCGGCCGTGGTCGCGAGCGCCCTTTGGACCACGGGCGTCGACGGGTCCATCTCCCCGGAAGGACGGTCGCCGATCCTGTCGTTGTCCACCGTGAGGGCCGGCCCCTCACGCCGCAGCTCGTTCTCTTCTCGGAGCCCACGGTCCATGGCGGCCAGGAAGGCCTCCTCGATCCGTGCGAGGCTCGCGGGGCTCTCCGATCGCATGTCGACCTCCATCCAGCTCTCGAAGGGGACTGAGTTCACGGAGGTTCCGCCCCCGATGCGGCCGACGTTGTAGCTCGTCCGGGGGCCCGAACGGGTCAACGTGTCTGCGACGTCTTGGAAATACCGCACCGCGCGGCTCATGGCATGCGCGGGGTTCGCGGTTCCGAAGGCGCCCCACGAGTGACCACCGGGTCCTTGGAACGTCACGCGGTAGCGGACGGAGCCCAGCCCCATGGAGACGATCCTCGAGAGACCGCCGCCATCCACGTCGATCCAGACGTCAGGGCGGAGCCCGTCGTCGCGGTACAAGTACTTCATACCGCGCAAGTCGCCGAGCCCTTCCTCACCCACCACGCCGACGAAGAGCACGTCGTCTTCGGTCTCGACCTCGGCCTCCTCGAGGGCGCGGAGCACCGACAGGACCACCACCAACCCCCGGGTGTCGTCGCCGACACCGGGCGCGAAGAGCGTGTCGCCCACCTGGCGCACGGTGACGTCCGTACCCTCGGGGAATACGGTGTCGAGGTGACCCCCGAACCCGATGGTGCGTTCGCCGCGTGAGCCCCGCCGCAACCCGATCACGTTCCCCTCGCCGTCGGTCCACACCGAGTCGGCGCCGAGCTCCGTCAGGAGTTCGGCGAAGCGCTCACCCCGCTCGTCCTCCATGAAGGGCGGGGCAGGGATCTCCGTGAGCTCGATGAGGAGCTCGAGCGCCCACGGATCGAGCTCCTCGGCGCGCTCCAACGCGGCCGAAACGGCGGCGTTCGCCGTGAGCGCGCGAACTTCCTCCGAGTAGCGCGGTTCCACGGTCTGCGCGCTCGAGCTGGCTGGTGTCGAGGCGAAGGCCGTCAGTCCGGCCAGTACGATCGCGAATGGGCTCATGCAGGTGGACGGACTCGTCGACGGCACGGTCATCGCTCCGGGTGCAGGTGGTCCGATTGGTTCTCCGGCGGCGACGATGCGCCACCGACGGGAGGATACGATACCGGGGCGGCGCCGCAGGGATCCAGTCGCCTTTGCCGCGAGGTCGTTAGGTCAGCTTGCTGCAAGGATTTGGGACGGCGATACTCTGGGCCGGAAGCACGAAGGCCCGGCTGACGGGTCAGTCGCCAGAGGAGTCGCGGACACGCCCCGATCGATGACGGACGCCTACCCCTCCACGGTGCAGCACCGACCGGTCGACGACGAGATCTCCCTGTGGGAGGTACTCGCCGTTCTCCTGCGTCGCCGCGGCACGATCGTACTGACGACGGTTCTCGTATCCGCGCTCGCCGTCGCAGTCACCTTTCTGCGCGCGGAGACGTACACCACCGCCGCCGCCTTTAGGCCGCAGGGCTCTGAAGCGTCGGCGTCCCAGCTCTTGGCGCTCGCGAGCCAATTCGGCGTCAACGTTCCGACGGGTGGTGAGGAGGCGAGTCCGGCGTTCTACGCGGAGCTGCTGACGTCGCGCGAGATTCTCTCTCGCGCCGCCGCACGTCCTTACGATGTCGAGGGGGAAGGGACCGTCCTGCTGAAGGACCTGCTCGAGATCGAAGAGGACACCGAGCCGCTGCGGGATGACCAGACAATCGAGTGGTTACGCGATGAGGCAGTATCGGTGTCGACCGGCCGAGAGACCGGGACCGTCACGCTCCGAATCACGACCGAATGGCCCGACCTCTCGCAGGCGATCGCGAACGAGCTCCTCACCGAGGTGGCCCGCTTCAACCTCAATACGCGACAGTCGCAAGCGGCGTCGGAACGCACCTTCATCGAATCGCGTGTTCGCGAGGCCGAGAAAGAGCTCGACGCGGCGGAGGACTCACTCCGCCTCTTCCTGGAAGCGAACCGACAGTGGCAGAACTCCCCCCTCCTGGTCTTCCGGCAGGAGGGCCTCCAGAGAGAGGTGACGCTCCGACAGTCGGTGCTCACCACGCTCGTACAATCCTATGAGCAGGCGCGGATCTCGGAAGTACGCGATACGCCGGTCATCACGGTGCTTCAGACACCGTTCCTCCCTCCCGGACCCGACGATCGTCGCCTGTTGCTGAGCGCCGTGCTCGGGATCGTCCTGGGCGGGATGTCGGGGATCGTGCTCGCCTTCGTCGTCGAGGCGTTCCGTCGACCCCATGCGGGCGATCCGGCCAGGCAGGACTTCCAGGAGACGTGGGCCGGGTTGAAGCGTTCGATCCCCTTCGTTGGGGGCTGAGCCCGGTGCTGGTCGAGGGCTGAGCCGGGCGCTGGTCGAGGGCTGAAGCCGGGCGCTGGTCGAGGGCTGAAGTCGGGGTTCCTCGGGGCGTCGAACCCGACCGGCGTTCGGGTCCCTGGTGGGCCTCCTGGGCCCCGACCCCGCCGGTCGGCCACAATCCGTTAACTTTCCAGGCTATCCACTCGTAGATTCTGCCCGCACGGGACATTCCGTTCCGACGGGTGTTCGCAGGTACATGATGCCCATTCGAAATATCGCGATCATCGCGCACGTCGATCACGGAAAGACGACGCTCGTCGACAAGATGTTCGGCCAGGCCGGCGTCTTCCGTGACAACCAGAATGTCGAAGAGCGCGTGATGGACTCGAACCCGCTCGAGAAGGAGCGGGGAATCACGATTCTCGCGAAGAACACCGCAGTGCACTGGAAAGACGTGAAGATCAACATCGTCGACACACCGGGTCATGCCGACTTCGGTGGGGAGGTCGAGCGCATACTCCGCATGGTCGACGGTGTCGTGCTCTTGGTCGACGCCGGCGAGGGCCCGATGCCGCAGACGCGCTTCGTGACCCGCAAGGCGCTCGAGCTGGGGCTTCTCCCGCTCGTGGTCATCAACAAGGTCGACCGGGGAGACGCACGCCCTCACGAGGTTCACGACGAGGTGCTCGAGCTCTTCATGGACCTCGAAGCCGACGACGCGCAACTGGATGCACCGTTCCTCTACGCGGTCGGGCGAGACGGGTGGGCGTCGGAGAGCCCCGAAGCTACCGGCGGGGACCTCTCGCCTCTCTTCGATACCATCGTCTCGCACTTCCCCCCACCGACGGTCGACTCCAACGGGCCGTTTCAGATGCTGGTATCGACGCTCGACCACTCTCCGTACGTGGGTCGTATCGCGATCGGTCGGATCGAGCGGGGCTCGGTGCGCGTCGGCGAGCAGGTCGCGCTGCTCGACCTGGGAGAGACCGGCATGGTCGCCGATCCTTCGGAGGCGGAGCTCGCGCGGGTGTCGAAGCTCTACACCTTCAGCGGCCTCGATCGGATCGAGATCGAAGAAGCGCGCGCCGGCGATATCGTGGCGCTCGCGGGCCTCGAAGGCGTGGAGATCGGAAAGACGGTGACGGATCCCGCCTACCGGGAACGGCTCCGTGGAATCGCGGTGGAAGAGCCGACGCTCTCGGTCGACTTCACCGTCAACAACTCTCCGTTCGCGGGTCAGGCTGGGAAATACGTAACGACCCGACAACTTCGCGAGCGACTGTTCCGAGAGCTGGAGCGCAACGTGGCACTCCGGGTCGAAGACACGGCATCGCCCGACACCTTCACGGTCAGCGGGCGTGGGGAGCTCCACCTCACCATCCTAATGGAAACGATGCGCCGCGAGGGTTACGAGTTCCAGGTCTCCCGGCCGAGGGTCATCACGCGATCCGATAACGGGTCGCTACAGGAGCCGTACGAGGAGGCCGTGGTGGAGGTGCCTTCCGAGATGGTGGGCACGGTCATCGAGAAGCTCGGTGGACGGAAGGGTGAAATGACCGCCATGAAGCCGATGGGCGATTCAGGTACCACCCGCTTGCGCTTCAAGATTCCGGCGCGCGGTCTCTTCGGTTATCGGTCGGAGTTCATGACCGACACGCGCGGCGAAGGCATCCTCCATCACACCTTCCAGGAGTGGGACGATTGGGCCGGTGAGCTGAAAGGCCGATCGCGCGGCGTCCTCGTCGCGGATCGACCGGGGAAAGCCGTCGGGTTCGCCCTCTTCGGATTGCAGGAACGCTCGACCCTCTTCGTCAAGCCAGGCGATCCTGCGTACGGCGGCATGATCGTCGGGGAGAACGTCCGCACGGACGACATGGACGTGAACGTGAGCAAGGAGAAGAAGCTCACGAACATGCGGACGACGTCATCGGACGAGAACATCAAGCTGGAGCCCCCGCGACAGATCACGCTCGAGCTCGCGCTCGAGTTCATCGAAGACGACGAGCTCATCGAGGTCACGCCCGAGGCGATTCGTCTGCGAAAGCGAGTCCTCGATCCGAACCAACGGAAGAAAGCGGCAAAGCGCGCGCACCAGATGGCGTAAGACAGGTGGAATCCGAGGTGAATCGTTGAATCGAGAGCGCTTCGAAAACGGGCCCACGTTCGAGCAATACCTGGAGACGGTCGAGAAGAACCGCGATCTGTGGCACGCGGTGTACGACCGGGTGCGTATACCAGCCGAGGTGATCGAAGAGGCGCGAGGGGTGGCGGGCGGATGGCACCTGGTCGCCTTGTCGGAAGACTGGTGCGGAGACGCGGTGAACACGCTGCCGGTCGTCGCGAAGCTCGCCAGGGAGGCCGGGTGGGATTTCCGCGTCTTCGGTCGCGACGCGAACCCGGACCTCATGGACACCCACCTGACGAACGGGCGAAGCCGCTCGATCCCGATCGTGATCGTGTACGATAGAGACTTCGAGGAAGTCGGATGGTGGGGGCCTCGTCCGGGCGAGATTCAGCGGTGGGTGCTCGGCGAGGGCCTGTCGATGCCATCGCCCGAGCGGTACAAGGTGATCCGTCGGTGGTATGCGAAGGATCGGGGAAGGAGCACCCTCGCCGAGCTCGTCGGGATCGTGGCGTCCGCTGCGTGATGATCCCGATCGTGAGTGCCGCCGCGTGACCCGCAGAGTCGGCCTCTTCTCGCTCGCCTTCGGGGCGGGCTTCGCGGTGCTCACGATCGAGATCGCCGGGGCGCGCCTCATCGCCCCGGTGTTCGGCCTCTCCGCCGTCCCATGGACCGCCGTGATCGGCGTGATCCTGACGGCTTTGGCGGTCGGGAATCACGTCGGTGGGCGGTTGGCCGACTCGGGGCGGGTCCCCCTGTCCCGAATCTTGATCGTTGCCGGGGCGACCGGTGTCCTTCCGGTGCTGGGCACCGGTGTGCCGTGGGTCGCGCGTTCGCTCCTGGGCTTCATTCCCGGGGCCGTGGTGAGTGCGCTCGTTCTGTTCGCGCCTCCCGTATTCTGTCTAGGGGCAGTTGTGCCGTATCTCGTGCGTGCGGACACAGAGAGCTTGGAGACGATCGGACGACGGGCCGGCGACATCAGCGCTGCGGCCACGGCGGGCTCGATCCTGGGCTCGTTCATGACCGGCTTCGTGCTCCTCCCGGCCATGCCGCTGCCGCTCCTGCTCGGCTTCACCGCCGGCGCGCTCTTTCTCATGGCCTTCGCCGCCGCTCGCGTTCTCGGGGAGACCTCCGTCAGCGGCAGCGCGCTCTTGGGGGCGATCGCGGTGCCCGGGCTGGGGTTGCTGGCGTCGGGAACGGCACCGGACACGCTCCATGCAGAGCAGACGCTGTACACGGCCGTGACCGTGACCGAGCGTACCTGGTCGAACGGGCGGATGGTTCGGGAGCTCTGGCAAAATGGCGGCTCGTCGTCAGCCGAGTACGTCGACTCGGGTGACCCGGCTCACGGGTACGCGACTGCGAGCCTCGACGTGTTGGAGCCCTTGATCGGCGGCATGGAGCGAGCGCTGGTCCTCGGGGGTGCGGCGCTCACGCTTCCCGTGGCGTTCACAGAGCGCAACGCCGACCTCGAAGTGGACGTCGTCGAGATCGATCCGGCGGTTACTCGGCTCGCGGCGGAGTACTTCGCGTTCGGCACGCACTCCCGTGCCCGGATTTCCGTGGTGCACGAAGACGCGCGCGTCTTCCTCCGTGGCTCCGACGATCTCTACGATCTGGTGTATCTCGACGTGTTCGACCATCTGCTCACGGTTCCGTGGACGATGGTGACCCAGGAGGCGTTCTCGGACATGGCCGAGCGCCTGTCACCCGAGGGAGTGTTCATGGCGAACGTCCTGTCGCCGCTCTCTGGGCCCGGCACCGCGTTCCTCCAGCGTCTTCGGACCACGTTGGAGACCGCCTTCGCGGATGTGCGTCTCTACGTGGCAGATCCGGGGCTGGACCGCGCCGCGACACAGAATCTGATCGTGGTTGCCACTCGCGACCCGAGCACGCTCCCTCCCTTCGACCGAGCGGAGGCGCGCGTGGAGGCGACGGGCCCGGCGCTGACCGACGCATGGGCACCGGTCGAGTACCTTCAGGCGAAGGTGTTCGTGGAAGGACTACGCTGGAGATGACGATGGCACCGCGCTTCAAGGACGGAGTGCCGGACAACTCGCACCCCCTCAACGTGATGGCCGAGGGCACCGGACCCCCCGATTCGGGAGCCGAAGTCGATCGGCCGCCCCTTTTCGAGGTCTACATGCGGATGGCCGAGGAGCTCGCGAAGCGCTCTACGTGCGCGCGCCTTCAGGTGGGCACGGTCATCACGGACGCTCGACTCGAGAACGTGGTCGCGATCGGGTACAACGGGAACGCTCGCGGCTTCCCCAACCGATGCGACACGGACGAGGCGGGACAGTGCGGGTGCATTCACTCGGAGATGAACGCGCTGGTGAAGTCACCGGGCCAGCTTCGCGACAAGGTGGCCTTCGTCACTGCGAGTCCGTGTGTGATGTGCGCGAAGCTGATGGTCCAGGCGAACGTATCGCACGTCTTCTATCGCGAGCGGTACCGCGTTTCCGCTGGCCTCGAAGTGCTCGAAACCGCGGGAGTCGTGGCTGTGCACTACACCCGCTGGCGGGATGCTTGGCGAGTCTGAGTCACCCCCTGGGAAACGTCGCCCGATTGGCTAGACTTCCGGGCGCGAACACTCGTTGAACTCCACAGGCTCCGTCGTCGACGAAGGCGACGGAGGGTCTTTCTTGCCTCACAGCCCTGCAGGCCAGGAGCGACCGTCGGGTCGCTTCTTTCTTCCCGGACCGACCGAGGTCCACCCCGATGTGCTCGCCGCGCAACTCCGACCCATGATGGGCCACAGGGGCTCGACGGCGCAGGCGTTCATGAAGCCGATCCACGAACGATTGCAACGCGTCTTCTTTACCGCCCGGCCCGTCTTCGTGTCGACGTCCTCGGCGACGGGACTCATGGAGGCGGCGGTCCGGAACGCCGGGCGCGAGCGCATCCTGTCGTTGGTGAACGGGGCTTTCAGCCAGCGCTTCTCGGATATCGCACGCTCCTGCGGGTTCGAGGTCGACGAGGTGTCGATCCCGTGGGGAGAGGCACACGACCCGAACGACCTGACGGAGGCGCTTTCGAAAGACCGGTACGACGCGGTCACGATGGTCCACTCGGAGACGTCGACCGGCGTTCTGAACGACATCCCGGCCTTGGCTGCTGCGGTAAAGGCGTTCGACGACACGCTGATTCTCGTGGATTCCGTGACGGGGTTCGGAGCCACCGAGGTGCGCCCCGATGACTGGGGCGTCGACTTTCTGCTCACCGGCTCGCAGAAGGCGTTCGCGCTCCCGCCTGGTCTCTCCTTCGGTGTCGCGTCAGAGCGGATGATGAAGCGCGCGGCGACCTCTCCCCACCGGGGTTACTACTTCGACCTGGAGTTCTTCGCGGATAACCACGAAAAGCACCAGGCCACGACGACGCCGGCGCTCTCGGTTCTGTACGCGCTCGACGTGCAGCTGGACCGGATGCTGGCCGAGGGTATGGACGCACGCTGGGCCCGCCACCGGTCCATGGCTGAGCGGAGCTGGAGGTGGGTCGACGAAATGCGAGGGTCCGGTGTCGAGGTGGCCGTGATGGCGCCGGAGGGCTTCCGGTCCCCGGCGGTGACGGCGGTCCGGACGCCGAAAGGGGTGACCGGATCGAGCGTGACGGCCGCAGTTGCGGAGCGAGGTTGGATCGTCGGAGGAGGGTACGGGAAGCTCAAGGAGAGCACGTTCCGCATCGGACACATGGGTGATCACACGCTCGACGAACTGGAAGGTCTGCTCGAGGTGCTGACCGGAGTGCTGACATGACCGACGATCGTTTCACGGTGCTCGTCACGGACAAGATCTCCGACTCCGGTCTGGAGCCGCTGCGCACTGACGACCGCTTCGAGATCGTGAAGGTCGACGATTCGACCGACCCGGAATTCGCACGGACCCTCGAGCGTGCCCATGGGCTGATCGTGCGGAGCGCGACGAAGGTCACCGAGGAGGTGCTCGCCGACGCGCCCCTCCTCCGAGTGATCGGACGGGCCGGTGTCGGGGTCGACAACATCGACCTCACCGCGGCGACCCGAAACGGGGTCGCGGTCATGAACGCCCCGGCCGGCAACACCGTCTCCGCCGCGGAGCTGACCCTGGCGCTCATGTTGGCGATGATTCGGCGTGTCGCCGAAGCCGATGCGTCGATGCGCGCCGGCGAATGGGCGCGGTCGCGATTCAAGGGCGCGGAGCTGCGTGGACGAACCCTCGGACTCATCGGCGCCGGGCGCATCGGTGGGGAGGTCGCGAAGCGATGCCGTGCGTTCGGGATGCGTGTCATCGCCTTCGACCCTTATCTGTCTGCGTCGAGGGCCGAAGCGATCAACATCGAGCGGGCCGAGGAGCTCGAGACGGTGCTCGAGCGTGCGGACGTCCTGTCACTGCACGTTCCGCTGACCGACGCGACGCGCGGGATGATCGATGCTGCTGCGCTCGCCCGAATGAAGACGGGCGCGTTCGTGGTGAACGTCGCGCGAGGGGGCGTCGTCGACGAGGCCGCGTTGGCGGCCGCCTTGGAGGCGGGATCCCTCGCCGGAGCGGCGCTCGACGTCTTTGCGAACGAGCCGCTCGAGGACGATTCTCCGCTCCGTACGGCTCCGAACCTGTTGCTGACACCCCACTTGGGGGCTTCGACGTCCGAGGCCCAGGAGCTGGTCGCCACGGAGATCGCCAGAGCCGTGCGGGCCGCGTTGGCCGACGGCGATCTTTCCCCCGCGCTCAACGCGCCCGCGATCAGCGGGGAGGCCATGCGCGCGCTGGCTCCTCTGTTCGAATTGGGCGAAGCGCTCGGGAATTTGGGGTGCGAGCTCGCGCGCGGAGGGGTGCGTGAGGTCGAGGTTCGCTACGCGGGCGCCTCCGACAAGGCGCTCGAGCCCCTGACCGCCTACGTCCTCGTCGGTCTGCTGACGAACGTCCTGGGCGCGGACCAGGTGAACTTCGTGAGCGCCGGGCACCTGGCGGCTCAGCGGAACATGGGTGTAGCCCGCACGCGTCTCTCGCGTAATTCGGACTACACGGAGTACGTGGAGGTCGTCGTTGGCGCGGAGGGGGGTGATCTACGACTCGCCGGGGCGCTGCTTGGTGACGCACACCCGCGGGTCGTGCGCATTGCAGACTACCACGTGGACGTCGTCCCCACGGGCACGCTGATCGTGCTCAGGAACGACGACGTGCCGGGTGTGATCGGGCGCGTCGGCACGCTCCTGGGTGACCACGGCATCAACATTGCAGGATACCACCAGGCGAGGCTCTCCAAGGGTGGTGACGCGCTCGCGGCGATCGCCGCCGATGGGATCGTGAGCGAGTCCGTCCGAGAGGCGCTTCTCGACCTTCCCGAGGTATCGTCCGCCGTGATCGTCAGGCTAGGATAAGAGTGACTCTTGCGCTCCCCCGATCCCTCCCCGCACGAGCTGGGCCATGCTGACAGATCTCCAGACGAAGAAGCTCACCCGGTATTTCCAGATCTACGACATCGACGACGACGGTCAGATCGACGAGGCCGATTTCGAGCGCATCGTGGAGAACGTTCGAACACTGCACGGCGCCGCTGAGAGCTCGTCCGCGTACGACCTCTTGCGAGCCGCGTACAGCACGCTATGGAACGGCCTTCGAAGCTCTGCGGACGCGGACGGGGATGGGGGCGTCGATCTCGACGAGTGGCTCGCGTATTGGCAGATCGCGCTCGAGGATGAGGCACGGTATGACGCCGAGGTACGCCAGCTGACGGACCGATTGCTCGCGTTGTTCGATCTCGACGAAGATGGTGAGATCGGTGCCGCCGAATTCATCGACTTCTATGGCGTTTTCGGCATCGCGGTCCAGCTTGCGGAGACCGTCTTCGTCGAGCTCGACGCGGACGGAGACGGCGTCGTCACACGAGAGGAGCTTTTGGGGCTCAGCGCCGAGTTCTTTCGGGGGGACGATCCGGATGCTCCCGGCAACCTCCTCTTCGGCCCCTTCGGCGCCTGAGGACGCGGGATGAGACTCACCTTCTGGGGTGCCGCCCAGACCGTCACCGGTTCCATGCACATGCTGGAATTCGAGGGCGGCAGGCTCTTGATGGATTGTGGGTTGTACCAGGGCCGTCGGGCCGAAGCGCGCCGGTACAACCACGAATTTCCTGCGCCGCCGGCCTCGATCGACGCGGTGCTGTTGTCGCATGCGCACATCGACCATTCGGGACTCCTGCCCAAGCTTCACAAGGACGGTTTCCGTGGCCGGGTGTACGCGACGCCCGCAACGCGAGACCTGTGCGCCGCCATGCTGGCGGACAGCGCGTTCATCCAAGAGAAGGACGCGGCCTGGGTCAACCGTAGGGAGAAGCGACGTGGCAGCGACAGGGTCGAGCCGCTCTACGACGCAGGGGATGCGGCGGATGTGGTGGAGCGCTTCGTGCAGGTGGGATACGGTCAGACGTTCAGTCCCCTACCGGGGCTCGAGGTAGAGTACAGGGACGCGGGGCACATCCTCGGGTCGGCGTCGATGGGGCTCACGATTCGCGAAGGGGATCGAACGGTGAAGCTCGGCTTCACCGGCGACGTCGGCCGGCCCGGCCGTCCGATACTACGTGACCCGCAGCCAATGGCCGACTGCGACTACCTCATCTCCGAATCGACCTACGGCGGGCGTACCCACGAGCCCCCCGACCAATCACGCCAGCGGTTGGCGCACGTCGTCGGCGCCACGGCTCGGCGCGGCGGCAAGATCATCATCCCCGCGTTTGCGGTCGGAAGGACGCAGGAAATCGTCTACCGACTCGACCAGCTCACCCATGAGGGCCGACTCCCCGAGATCCCCGTCTACGTCGACTCGCCGCTCGCGGTCAACGTGACCGACGTCTTTCGCAATCATCCCGAGTGCTACGACGACGACATGCTCGAGCACATGAAGCGCGACCCGGAGCCGTTCGGCTTCCAGCGCCTCACGTACATTCGTGACGTCGCCGAGTCGAAGAAGCTCAACGATTCTCGCCTACCGATGGTCGTGATCTCGGCCTCCGGGATGTGCGAGGCGGGCCGGATTCTGCACCACCTCAGAAACAACGTCGAAGACCCGCGCAATACGGTCATGATCGTGGGCTACTGCGCGCCGCACACCCTCGGGCGTCGAATCGTGGAGCGTCGCAGCGAGATCAGGATCTTCGGTGAGCCGCACCGACTGCGCGCCAACGTCGAGGTCATGAACTCCTATTCGGCGCACGCGGACGAGCCTGAGCTGGTCGATTTCATCAGCGCGCTCGATCCCGGTCGAGTCAAGAAGATCTTCCTGGTCCACGGCGACCCCGAGCGTCAGGAGGCTCTGTTCAACGCGTTGTCGGAGAAGCGTTTCATGAGCGGGCACGCACCCGCCCGCGGCGAGACGTTCGAGCTTTAGGCACGGGGCCGAGGCGAGACGCAAGCGCTAAGGCGTCAACCCGAGGAGCTCTCGCACAGGTCCCTCCAGCCGGGTCAAGCCACTGGCCAGCGCCAGCTCGAGCGCGGCTTCGGGGGTCTCGCCGTCGATCCAAAACGCCTTGAGCGCGAGCATCGCACCGACGCGATTGCCCGACGCGCAGTAGAGAAGCGTCGGCTCGCCTTCCGACTCTTGGAGCAGCGCGGCGAACGCGTCGACGTTCTCTCGGGTCAGCGATTCCGCGCCAGAGATCTCGAGACGGTCGAAGTCGTAAGCGAATCCCGCGGCGTACGCCTCCTCCCAACCCGCCCCCTCCTCGTCGGCCGGCCGGAGGGAGATCACGCGCGTGACCCCGGCCGCCGTGAGGGCGTCGAGCTGCTCGACCGAGGGCTGCCCCCCCGTGAGCAACCCCGGTCGTGGCATCCGGGCATTTCGGACGCCGATCTCGGTGGCCAGCTCCAGCGTGGCGGTCGTGACCCCCGCCGCCGGTGCGTCGTCCGACGTCACGCCGGGGGCTCCCGCGTCGCCGTCCGTACAGGAGAGGGTCGCGAGCGCGATCATGGTGAGTGCACCGAGCCAACCGAGTCTTTTCGTCATGAGCCTAGTCCCCAGAGCGGGGTGAAGAGGTCGGGCTCCCGTCGCTTCGGGAGCGGAGAAAGGAGGCGAGCCGGTCGCTGCCCGCGCTCCCAGACTATCTCCAGTATGCCAAGATGAACGCGAACATCAGCAGGCGCACCAGGTCGAAGCCCGCGTTGATGCCCACGAGTCCCCATCGCTTCTGCTCCCACGCGATGCGCCCGAGCTGCATGGGGACGAAGAACCCGGCCCAGGTGAAGAGCGCGCTGTAGAGAGCGTATGCATACGCGGGCTGATCTTCTCCAAGTCCCCAGACAGAAGGGCGCCACACCTCGAGGGTGTGGAAGAACACGAACGCGATAAGCAAATTGCCGAGTGCGAAGAGACCCATCGACTTGCCCATCGCGGCCCCGTCCGGCTGCTCCATGCTCTCCATTCCCATGTGCTTCGCCCAGCTGGAGCCGAAGAGCGGCCCGAACCAGAGGAACCCGACGGGCATGGCCACGACGACGCACGCCGCGATGGCGAGGTAGTTGACGTTCATGACGGGTTCCATATGCGCATCTCCTTGCTGGAGTCGAAGGACGTAAACGCTACGCGTGGAAACGTGAAGGCGCCATCACGGGAGCGCGCTGTCGAACTCCTGGCGGGTCAGG
>JAOTVL010000043.1 GCA_029863525.1 Gemmatimonadota bacterium | reverse complement strand
GCTGCCGACCCGCGCGTCGAAGAAGACCGTCGCGAACATTCCCGGCTTGAGTCGGCTGCCGGTGTTCGGGAGCGCAACCCGGACACGGTTCGTACGGCTGACCACGTCCATGACCGGGGACACGAAGTCGACCTGTGCCATGAGGTGCTCGCCCGGGAAAGCCGAGACCTCGATGTGGGCCTCCATACCCTCGTGGATCAGCGCGAGATCGCGCTCGAAGACCTCGCCTTCGACCCACACCTCGGTCAGGTCTGCGATCCGGTAGAGCGACGCTCCGGGTACGACCCGCTGACCCTCCACGATGTTCTTCTGCAACACGATCCCATCAACGGGGGAGACGAGCGTGAGCGTTTTCGTGACCTCACCCGTTCGCTCGAGCTCGGCGATCTGGCCGTCCGTGATGTCCCAGTAACGAAGTCGACGACGCGCGGCCTCGAGCATCGAGCGGGCGTTGTCCGGTGCGGCGCCTTCCGCGTCCCCAACCTCGGCGGCCAGCCGGGCCGCGATGATCAGCTCTTCCTGCGCGGCGACCAGGACCGGGCTGTACACCGTCATGAGCGGCTCTCCCCGCCTGACCGACGCACCCGTGGTGTTGACGAAGAGCGACTCGACGAAGCCCTCGATCTTCGGACTCACGTCGGCCACCCGTGATTCACTGGCGACGATACGGCCGACCGTCCGGATGGTGCGCTCGAGAGGACGTGGCTGGACCGTGTAGTATCGAACGCCCAGGGCCCGTTCCTGCTCCGGCGTGAGGTGCACGGCCTGCCGCTCGGTCGGGGCACCGGCCTGATGCTGTGAGTGGTCGACTTCTCCGGCCTGCATGGACGGTCCGCCTGTCATGTCCATGTCCATATCCGCGGCAGGATCGCTCCCACAGGAGCCCGAGGTGAGCACGGACAGCAACAAGATCAAGGTACGGGTATTCATTGGGTCCCTCCGGGGATCACCCCGATCAGCGCGTCGATTGCGGCCACGGCGCTCTGGTACTCGGCCGCCAGGCGCAAGCGTTCGATTTCGTATTGATTGACGAGCATCCGGCTCTCGAGCACGGCCATGAAGTCCAGGGAGCCGACTCGGTACGACGACAGGCCCGACTGGACGGCGGCTTCGGCCTGAGGCAGGACGTCGGTTCGCAGCAGCTCCGAGACCTCCGACGCGCGAGCCGCGTCCGCACGTCGCTCAGCCAAGGCTGCGTAGGTTTCGTTGAACAGCTCGAGATGAACCGCCTCGGCAGCCGCCTCCGACGCCCGGGATTCTCGGACCTGAGGCTGCTGGTTGGACCCCCTCCGAAGCGGCAACGGCATCCCGACCATCACCGAGAAGAGGTCCGGGAACTCCGGGCGCTGGCTGTAGCCCACCGTGACGTTGACGTCCGGCAGGTGGGCACGCTCGGTGAGCTCGCGGTGTGCGGCCGCCGCCTCGACGCGTGCGGCCGCGGCGCGCAGGGCGGGACGCACCTCCGCCGCCGCCATCAACTCGGCGAGCTCCGGAAGCTCCGCCACGGGATCCGGCAGCTCCAGCCACCCGACGGGAGCCTCAGGCGAGCGACCGAGGAGCGCGTTGAAGCGAGCGGCCGACGCGTTCCTTTGCTGACGCATCGCGCGGATGTCGGCGTCCATGCGCGCCTGGGCCACCTGTGCTCGCAGGACGTCTTGCTGCGCTCCGTTCCCCACCTCGTACTGGGCGAGAGCCGTCCGCTGGAGATCGGCCAACAGCCGGCGTGTCTCCTCCATGACCGTAATGGCCCGATCGATGTATGCGATTCGGTGGTAGAGCGTGCGTACGCGCTCCACCACGGCGACCGCGACTTCCGCGGCGTCCAGCTCGGCCGCAGCCGTCAGCCGGTCTTCCCGCTCATAGGCCGACGAGCGCTTCCCTGCCCATGGAAGGCGCTGCGCGAGCTGGACCTGGTTCATCGTCATCGCCTGGTCCGCATCGAGATCGAAGGGACGATTCATCAGCCCCAGGCTCAGTACGGGGTCGGGCAGTGCGGAGACGATCGTGGGCCGCTCGCGACGCGCGTCGACGGCTAGCCTCGACGCAATCACCCTCGGACTCTGAGTGAGCGCCTGCGAGATGGCCTCGTCGACGGTGAGTGAATCGCTCGGTAGTTGTGCATGCGCCTGAACGGCTTGGGTCGTGAAGAGGGCGAGCCCACAACACGTCGCACGCATCAGACAGAATCGGTGGGTGAACACCGACGCCTCCTGTGAAGATCTGAGTTGGACGCAGTTGCCGATGCCTGAACAGCACCGGCCTCAGCGGCGTCTGCCGCTCGGCCTCAGATCTTGGGAGGGGGCGTGACGAGCCTCATGACGATGGTCGCGGGCCGATCGAGCGCCCTCAGCTCCTTCCTTTCGAGACTGCTGGAGAGCACGATCCCGGAGCTCAGGTCGGCCGCCCCGATTGCGGGCGCGCCACACGTCGCGAGAGCCAGGCAGCCGATCGGCATCCCGTCCGGAGCGTGCTCTATTCCGTCGGGAGCATGCTCCAGCATCGTGGCCCCGCCGTGATGCGACACCGCCGCCATGCTTGCAGCGGGCATCTGACCGGCGAGCCCCGTGTCATGGGCGAGACCGTCCGGGCCCTCGTGTGACTGGGTGCAGGCACCCACCGGCGCGGCGGTGGCCTGCGCGACGAAGAGTGCAAGTAGGACCAGGCCATGACGGCGTCGGCTCGAACGGCTCATCCATTAAACATGTGTGCCGCTGCCGGCGGCACAAGCTCGGCCCTTCGACCTCGTGGACCACGGCCAGCCAATCCGAGTTGCGCCACCCCCCGGTTGGGACCCAATTTCGCAGGGTATGCGGAGTCGCTCGCGCCCGCGGATGCTCTGGCAGGGAGCGTGCAGACCGAAGCTCGAACTTGTGGGACGGTCATCCATGAAGCCTCACCCCCCGAATCCGAACCCGAAGTCCTCCTCTCGGTGGCAGAGTCCCAGAACGCTGACACTCGTGCTTGGCGCCGGCGCAGCGGTCGTTAGCGGCTGCGAAGAGCCAGCGGTGCCGACGGCGCTCGACCTGGCCCCCTCGTTCGCCCACACGGAGGCCCCGGGGGCCGCTTGGGGATGGGAGTCGGTCGGCCCACTCGGCACGGCACGACGTGACCATGCCGCGGCGCTTCTTCACGACGGTACGGTCCTGATCGTCGGGGGCACTGGCGCGGGACCCGCAGAGCTCTTCGATCCGGCAACAGGAACGTTCTCCGACCTGGGCCCGACGGCCGTGGACCGCACGCAGCTGGTGACGGCGACCACCTTGCAGGACGGGACGGTGCTCATCGTCGGCGCCCCCGGAGCTCCGGAGTTCGGCGAGATCTACGACCCTGTCGTACAGACGTTTACCCTCACGGACGGCCGGACGTCGGCGGTGCGCGAGGCGCACTCCGCCACGCTTCTAACGGACGGGCGAGTCCTCCTCGCGGGCGGGCAGAACGCCGGCCCCGAGACGCACTCCCAGGCGGAGCTGTACGACCCCACCACCCGGCAGTTCGCGCCGACGGGTGATCTCGTCGTTGATCGCGGAGGCCACGGAGCGACGCTCCTGGCCGATGGTCGCGTGCTCGTCGCCGGCGGAACCCAGACCACCTCGCCTGGCATCGGGAACGCGCTCGCCTCGGCCGAGACCTACGACCCCGGCACAGGCCTCTTTACGGCTGTGGGGAGCATGAGCATCCCTCGCGGCGGGCTCGGGCTGTTGGGGATGCCCCGCCTGGCGGGTGGTGAGGTCTTGGTCGCCGGCGGGTTCGCCCAGACAGTGGTCGAGCTCTTCGATCCCGCCACGGGCACCTTCCGTGCTTCAGGTAGCCTCACGTCGCCGCACTCGGCGGGCACCAGCCGGCTCCTGACCGACGGTAGCGTGCTGATCGCTGGAGGCAACACGGGGGTGGGTCCGGTGGTCACAGCGACGGCCGAGGTCTACGATCCTGCCAGCGGCTCCTTCTCGGTGGCCGCGAGCATGGGTGTCCCTCGGCAGGAGCACACCGCCACGGTCCTTCTAGACGGGAGCGTGCTCGTCACCGGAGGCTACGGTGGTCTGGCCGTCGGCGAGCTCGCATCAGCCGAGCGCTTTGCACCGCAGGTCACCGAGGTCGACATCGCCATCAAGCCGGGCGGAGACCCGAACACGGTCATCTGCACCGTCGGCAACAACCTGATTCCCGTCGCAGTCTTGACCACGGATGCCTTCGACGCCACGACCGTCGACCATGAGACCCTCGGCTTCGAGGGCGCCGGAGAATTCCACCTCGGGCCGGATGACAGCGCGCCGCTCCGCCACGAGAGGGACGTCGACGACGATGGCGACCTGGACCTGGTGGCCCACTTCCGATTAGGGGATACCGGGCTGGACTGTGAATCGACCTCCGGGACGCTCCTGGGTGCGACGTTCGACAACCGGGCGATCCGCGGAACGGACCGGCTCCGCATGATCACCGGCAGCGTACGTGGATCCTGATCGCGTTCCGGGCTCGGGGATGAGGGGGTAGACGGGGAAGCCTCGGCATCCGGATTCCGCCGTGATTCCGTGCGAGACGACCACCGCGCTGTTCCATTGACGGAGGCGCGCCTCCCCACCAGCCTCTCCGAACCCTGACCCGGCCGAACCCCGGAGATCTCATGCGCATCCGCCCCACCCTCATCGTCCTCCTGGTCCTCGCCACGACCTCGACGTTTCCGGCGACGACCCACGGCCAGACCTTCGAACCGGCCGCCTTCGACGATCTCGAATACCGCATGGTCGGACCCTACCGGGGCGGACGTTCGACGGCTGCCGTCGGGTTCCTCGGGGATCCGGACCGCTGGATCATGGGCACCACCGGCGGAGGGATCTGGCTCAGCACGGACAATGGCGTGAGTTGGGACAACATCTCCGACGGGTACTTCGGAGGATCGATCGGCGCGGTGGCCGTGGCCACCGCGGACCCCAACGTGATCTACGTCGGCATGGGATCGGTGGATATCCGTGGCAATACGTCCGCGGGGCGCGGTGTCTGGAAGTCGATGGACGGGGGAAAGACGTGGCGCTCCATGGGGCTGCCCGAAGCGGGCCAAATCGGGCGCATCGAGGTGCACCCGCGTGACGAGGACCTCGTGTACGTCGCGGCACTCGGGCACGCATTCGGAAAGAACGCCGAGCGCGGCATCTTCCGCTCGTCCGACGGCGGAAACACGTGGCAGCACGTGCTTGCGCTCAACGACTCGACCGGCGCATCCGACCTCACCATGAACCCGTCGAACCCTCGCGAATTATACGCGGGGATGTGGCGCGGCGAGCGCAAACCGTGGACGCTCATCTCGGGAGCGGAGGAAGGCGGCGTCTACAAGACGACCGACGGCGGAGACAGCTGGACGAAGCTCGGAGGGGGGCTCCCGGAGGGCATGGTCGGGAAGGTGGGCGTCAGCGTCTCACCGGCGGATCCGGAGCGGGTCTGGGCCATCGTCGAGGCGGAGCCCGACGGCGGCGTGTACCGCTCGGACGACGCGGGCGAGACGTGGACGCGCACGAACTCCGAGAACAACCTGCGTCAGCGGGCGTGGTACTACACCCACGTTCAGGCCGACCCGCAGGACCCGAACACGGTGTACGCGCTGAACACGGCTCTGTACCGGTCGGTCGACGCCGGCAGGACCTTCGAGTCGATTCCCGTGCCGCACGGTGACGTCCACGACCTGTGGATCCACCCCCACGATCCGGACCGCATGGTGGTCGCCGACGACGGTGGTGCCCAGGTCACGGTGAACGGCGGGCGCACCTGGTCCACGTACTACAACCAGGCCACCGCCGAGCTTTACGACGTGATCGTGGACAACGGATTTCCCTACCGCCTCTACGGAGCCCAACAGGACAACACGACGATCGCCGTGCCGGCGTGGAGGTCGGCCAACTCGCTCTACCCGAAGCAACACTGGACGAACCCGGGCGGGTGTGAGACCGGACCCATCGCCCTCCATCCGGACTACCCCGACGTCCTCTACGGCGGGTGCTACGGCGGCGTCATCGACCGGACCCAGGTCGAGAAGGACCAGGTCCGCAACATGAACCTGTACCCGCAGCTCCAGCTCGGCGCGCCCGGGTCCGAGCTCGTGCACCGATTCCAGTGGGTCTCCCCGATGCTGGTCTCCCAGCACGATCGGCGGACGATCTACCACGGCTCCCAATACGTGAATCGCTCGCGCGACGAGGGCGTCACTTGGGAGACCCTGAGCGGTGATTTGAGCACGGACACGCCCGAGCACCAGGTCCAGTCCGGCGGCCCCATCAACGCCGACGTGACGGGCGTGGAGATCTTCAACGTCGTCTTCTCGATCGCCGAGTCACCGTTCACCCCGGAAGAGGTCTGGGCCGGCACGGACGACGGTCGACTCCACATCAGTAGGGACGACGGCGCGACGTGGATGGAGATCACGCCGTCGGGCATGCCCACGCTCGGGACCGTCGACGAGATCGACCTGTCGGTGCACGCCGCGGGCCGCGCGTACGTCGCGGTGCACGCATATCGCCTGGACGACTTCCGTCCGTACATCTTCCGAACCGACGACTGGGGTGCGTCGTGGCGGCTGCTCACCGACGGGGCCAACGGCATTCCGGCCGACTACCCCGTGCGCACCGTGCGTGAGGATCCGGAGCGGGAAGACCTCCTGTTCGCGGGCACCGAATTCGGCCTCTTCACGTCCTTCGACGGCGGGCGGAGCTGGCAGTCTCTCCAGCAGAACCTCCCCATCACCCCGGTCACGGGAATGCGGGTGGCGCACGGCGACCTCGCGATTTCCACGCAGGGCCGCTCGTTTTGGATCCTGGACGACATCTCGCCGCTGCGTCAGATGACCGAGGCGGTCGCAAGGGCCGATGCCCATCTCTTCACGCCCCGGGACGCGTATCGAGTGACCCGAGGTGGCGCGGGCGGCCTCGACGAGCTGTCCCCGCCCCCGGCGCCTCAGGGCGCGTTGATCGACTTCCACCTCGGCCAGGTCCCGGACGAGGCGGTGCGCGTCGACGTCGTCGACGGAGGCGGCAACACCGTGCGCACATACGCGACCGACTCGACCGTCGTCGAGGCGAGCCGCGGGGTCCAGATCTCCGTGGCCGAAGGGCACAACCGCATCACGTGGGACCTCTTCTATCCGGGCCCGGAGCTTCCCGACGACGCCGTGGTGTGGGGGTATACCGGTGGCGTTAAGGCCCCTCCGGGCCGGTACACGGTGCGCCTCACGGCGGGTGACGGCGCACCCCGAGAGGCGTCCTTCTCACTGCTGCCCGACCCACGCATCCCCGAGGTGACGCAGGCGGACTATGACGAGCAGTTTCGGGTGGCGATGCAGGTGCGCGACTCGATCACTCAGGTGACGCGCGCGATCGAAACGCTGTCCTCGGTCCGCGAGCAGGTCACCGCAGTCCTCGAGAAGGCCGAGGCGATGGGCCAGGCCGATCAGCTCCGCCCGCTCGGTGACACGCTCACGAGTGGCGCAACCGAAGTGCACGAGGAGATGCAGCAGACCCGAAACCGATCGGGCCAGGACCCGATCCGCTTCCCGCCACGGCTCGACAACCAGTGGGTCGAGCTCTACAACAACCTCACCGGCGTGGACGGCTACATCTCGGGCGGCCCCGAGGGTCGACCTCTGCCGGGCTCGATGCAGCGGCTCGACGATCTGAATGCGGCGTGGTCCGGGGTTCGACAGCGATACCAGTCGATTCTGGACGACGAGCTGCGCCGATTCAACGAGGCCGTGGAGCGGCTCGGGCTGCCGGCCGTGGCGATCCCGAATCGAGCGCGGCTGATCTCCTGAACGGGGCACCGTCGGCGCCGTCGGGCTAACGGGCCCCCGGAGGCGTTGAATCGCGTCGTCCTCGCGCTGCTGTGCCTACTAAAATACTCAACAATCCACTATTTGGTCTGTTTTGAGTATTTTAATGCGCATCACACGAGTTGACCGGGGGCAGCACAACCTGTTATCTATGTATGAGTAGCATACTACTCATAACAATCTGGTTGGGTGAATTATGAGTAACATACTCTCCAGCATGGCGACTGACGGAGAAATCATGGTCGAGATCGGCCGGAGACTCCGGGCCATGCGAAAGGCGCGAAGGATGTCCCAATCCGAAGCAGCCGAACAATCCGGAGTCTCGCGAAAGACGGTCCACCTGGCGGAGCACGGTGAGAACGCGACGCTGCTCACCCTCATCCGACTCCTTCGCACCTACGGAGCACTCGGTTCATTGAACGACTTCATTCCCGAAACCGAGCTCTCTCCTCTCGAGGTTCTCCGAACCAGCCAGAAGAAGGTCCAGTCCTCCTGATGGCGGTAATCCGGACGACAGTCGAGGTGCGCCTCTGGGAACATCAGGTCGGGGCGCTCGTCGAGACCGAGGACGGGGTCATCGTCTTCGAGTACTCGGAGGACTTTCGACGCACCGGCCTAGAAATCTCTCCGGTGCATCTGCCCCTCAGCCTTCGAGGTCCCGTCCGCTTCGACGGCCTGAAGAGCGAAGCCTTCGAGAGGCTGCCGGGGGTCTTCGCCGACTCCCTCCCCGACGCATTCGGCCGTAAGGTCATCCGCGCCTACCTGTCGGCACGGGGACGCGAGCACGAGGCCCTGTCGCCCTGTCAGCGGCTCCTGTACGTGGGACGCCGCGCCATCGGCGCATTGACCTATCACCCGGCCGAAGACCTCCCCGCCGGGCCGCACGAGGCGCACGCCCTCGAGCTCAGAGCCCTGGCTGAAGATGCCCGGGGAATCGTCCAGGGGCGCACGGAGGTCGCGATCCCGGAGATCTACCGGATCGGTTCGTCGGCAGGCGGCGTTCGCCCCAAAGCGGTGGTGCTCTTCAACCCATCCACCGGAGAGATCCGTTCAGCCTACGCGCCTCTACGGGCGGGCGACGTTTCGGGGATCCTGAAGTTCGACGGCGTTGGCGGAGACTCCACCGAGGACTCCCTGGGCCGGCCCAGGCACTACAACCGTGTCGAAGCCGCCTACTCGCGTATGTCCGTCGCCGCGGGGATACGAATGTCCGACGTGAAGCTCGTCGGAGACGACGACTATGCGCACCTCTTCATTCCGAGGTTCGACTTCGACCCTTCCGCTGAACGGCTCCATCAGCACACCTTCGGCGGCCTGATCCACGTGGATTACAACGATCCTGGCGCCAGCTCGTACGAGGAGTACCTCCGGAGAATCCTGTCACTCGGAATGCCCTACGCTTCGCTGGAGGAGGGGTATCGGCGGGCCGTATTCAACGTTCTCGCGGTGAACCAGGACGATCACGTCAAGAATCTCAGCTTCCATATGCATCGAGACGGCCGTTGGGCGCTGACCCCAGCCTATGACGTGACCTTTGCAAAGGGCTCCGGCTTCACCAGCCGGCACCAGATGAGCATCCGGGGAAAACGAGAGGGCCTTCAGTTGAGTGACCTCTTGGACCTCGGCGAGGAAATGACGATCCGCCGTCCGAGAAGGATCGTGGACGAAGTGCGCGATGCCGTCGCCGACTTCGCCGTCCACGCCGAAGCCACGGGAACACCACTGGGGGCGCTGGGAGACATTCAAGCCGAGTTACGCCGGAGAGACCGACAAATCTTCGGCTGAAGCACCGCGCCGGAGGCGCGCCGCTACCTGCAAGACTGCCTTGCCGCTAGCTTATCCGCGATGCCCCGTACGACCGGACCCTGATGATCCGGTTCCGGGGTGGCACTCCGACAGGACCGACCGATGTGGGGGCCCTTCCGCTCCCGACCCTCGATGATCGCCCTGGCGTCGCTTCCCGCGATCGCCGGGGCTCTGTCGTTCGGAGTCGATCACCCTCCGAGAGCCACCCGAGGTCCGTGGGCCCGCCTCGCTCGATTCATGGGCCGGGCCGCACGTCTCGAGGCGGCGGCGCCCTCGAATCACGCTCGAGCCATTCCGGAGCGAGCGCCTTCACGATTTCCCTTCCCCGCTCGCGGGGAGGAGAAGCCATGTCCATGCTCCAACTCGCAGTAGCCGCCCAAGTAGGCTCACAGAGCGACGGCCTGACCCTTCACGAGGTGGTCGCCAGCCTCCCTCGTGATCCGGCGTCGCTCTTCGTCATCGCACTCCTGACCGGGGGTCTCGTACTCGTCCTCTGGTCGGGACGCCCGAGAGGCAAGGGCGGCAGGCAGGCTTGAGCGACGCACCCGCGGGCCACGCGGCCCCGGGCCACGGCACGATTTTCGCCGGCCTGGTCGTCGGGGCGGTGGCCGGTGGCGTCTGCAACGCCCTCTGGCGTGACACCGCCGGCCTCGCCCTGGTCGTCCGCAACGTGGCACAACCGGTCGGGCAGGTCTTCCTGCGCCTCCTGTTCATGGTCGTCGTCCCGCTCGTTTTCACGTCGCTCGTGCTCGGTGTGAACGGCTTGGGGGATCTCACCAGGCTCGGACGCATCAGCGCCCGGACCTTCGGCCTGTTCGTCGCTACGACGGTCGCGGCCGGCACCATGGGGATCTTTCTGGTCAACGCCGTCGGCCCGGGACGCGCCATAGACGAGGCGGTGCGCGCCGAGCTGATGGAGCAATTCGCCGGGCAGGCCGCCGAGCGCGTCGGGGCGGCCGAGCAGGTCGGGTTCGGCGTCCAGACCTTCGTGAACATCGTACCCCGGAACCCGATCGACGCGGCTGCACGGGGCGACATGCTCGCACTCGTCTTCTTCAGCGTGATCTTCGGTGTCGCCCTGGCCAGCTCCGGCCCGCCTCGGGCGAAGCCCATGCTCGACGTCGTCGCCTCGATTGCGGCAGCTGTCGAGGTCCTGATCGGCTATGCAATGAGATTGGCTCCCGTCGGCGTAGCCGCGCTCATCTTCACGGTGAGCGCACGCTTCGGATTCGACCTCCTGCTACCCCTCTCGCTCTACGCGGGTGTGGTCCTCGGCGGCCTGGCGCTCCACCAGTTTGGCGTGCTCGCACTCGTGGCGGCCGGGCTGGGACGGGTGAGTCCGGCCCGCCTGCTGCGCCGCACCCGTGGCCTGACGCTGACCGCGTTCGCCACTTCGAGTTCCAATGCGACGCTCCCGACTACGATCCGGACCGCCCGCGAGGAGTTCGGGGTCAGCCCCGAAGTCGCCGGCTTCGTGCTGCCGCTCGGCGCGACCATGAACATGAACGGCACGGCGCTCTTCGAGGGCGTCACCGTGCTGTTTCTCGCGCAGGCGTTCGGCGTCGATCTGTCGCTCGCCACGCAGGCGATCGTTTTGGTGATGGTCGTCCTGACCGCCGTCGGCGCGTCGGGTGTGCCGAGCGGGTCGATCCCGCTCCTCATCGTGGTGCTCGAGACCGTGGGGGTGCCGGGGGAAGGGATCGCGCTGGTGCTGGGCATCGACCGTATCCTCGATATGGCGAGGACGGTTCCCAACGTGACGGGGGACCTCGTGACGTCGATCGTCGTCGATCGATGGGAGCGAGGGGGCGTGCCATGAGTGGGCAGCGTTGGGGCACCCGCATCGGGCTGGTCCTCGCGATGGCGGGCAACGCCGTCGGGCTCGGCAACTTCCTTCGCTTTCCGGCCCAAGCGGCCCAGCATGGAGGCGGCGCCTTCCTCGTCCCCTATCTCGTCTCCTTCCTGCTCATGGGCATTCCGCTCTTGTGGGTCGAGTGGGCGATCGGACGGCACGGCGGGCGCTACGGGCACCATTCGGCGCCGGGCATGCTCGATCGGCTGGGACCGCAGCCATGGCTGAAGTACGTCGGTGTATTCGGACTGTTCACGAACCTCACCGTGGCAGCCTACTACTGTTACATCGAGTCGTGGACTCTGGCCTACGTGTGGCACTCGATCGTGGGCACCTTCCGTCAGGTGGCGCCCTCGGCATTCTTCCCCGACTACCTCGGGATGCGCGAGGACTCGCTCCTCGCCGTGCCGCGTCAGGCGCTCTTCTGGTTTCTCGCGACGTTGACCCTCAACGTGTGGCTGCTCTCGCGGGGGCTCACGCGAGGAATCGAGCTGGCTGCGAAGATCGGGATGCCGCTCCTCCTCGTGTTCGCCTCGGTGCTGGCCATTCGCGGCCTTCTCCTCGAGCCGGGTGCAGGAGGCGTCGTGCAGAGCCCGATGGTCGGGCTGAACTTCGTCTGGCAGCCGCAGGTATCGGGGCTGCTCGACCCAAGCACCTGGCTCGCCGCGGCCGGTCAGGTGTTCTTCACGCTGTCGGTCGGGATGGGCTCGATCCACTGCTACGCGTCGTATCTGCGTGAGCGCGACGACATCGCCCTCAACGCGGCGGCGGCGGGGTGGATGAACGAGTTCGTCGAGGTCGTCCTGGGAGGTACGATTCTGATTCCCATCGCGACGGCGTACCTCGGTCTCGAGGCAGTACAGGCGGCCACTGCAGGAGGGAGCGGCTTCGGCCTCGGATTCCTGACCCTCCCTACGCTGTTCGCGAGCTGGGGCTGGTTCGCGCCGATCGCCGGCGCGATGTGGTTCGGTCTTCTCTTTTTCGCGGGCGTCACGTCGTCCCTCGCCATGGGACAGCCGGTCGTAGCGTTCCTGCAAGACGAGCTGCGCGTCGAGCACAGGAAGGCGGCCCTGACTTTCGGCGCTGCGACCCTGCTCCTGGGCTTCGTGTGCGTGTGGCTCTACCCCGGGGGCTCGTTCGACGAGTTCGACTTCTGGAGCGGAACGTTCTCCCTCGTCGTGTTCGCGCTCGGCGAGTCGATCATCTTCGCCTGGATCTTCGGGATGGATCGCGGATGGGAGGAGATCACCCGGGGCGCCGACATGCACGTGCCCGGTGTGTTTCGGTTCGTCATCCGGTTCGTCACGCCGGCGTTCATCCTCGTCGTGTTCGTCGGCGCGCTCGTCGAGCCGGTCGGTCGGTGGGGCGCCGCAGTGCGCTCCCTCTTCACGGGCGGGGGGTGGCCGTTCTCTCCCACGAGTGTGATCGGGCGCGTAGCCCATGTCGGAGAGCAGGAGTACCGCTGGCTCGACGAAACCGGTGAGTTCACGCGCTCGTTCGTACAGGACGCGACCCGCCTCCTGCTGCTGGCCGTCTTCATCGCTTGTGGGTTATTGGTCTGGAAGGCGTGGCGCTTGCGCGCCGAGGAGCGGGCATGACCGTAGGAGCGTGGGTGACCCTCGCCATAACCTGGAGCGTGATCATCGGCTTCAGCGCGAAGTTCCTGATTGCGGTGCTTCGCAAGCCGCCTGCTCCGCCCGGAGCCTGACGCGTGGAAGGCGCGCAGCCGGCCGATGTCGTCGGCGCGGTCGAAGCGATGAAGGCCGGCGTCTTCGCGTAGATGCCCGACTTCTGGTCGGCCGGCCGGATGTTCCCCGACGCTCCGATCATCCGATCCCCGACAGCGGTAAGAACGGGACCTTGTGATTCTATGGTTGGGCCGGATCACCTCGGCCCTCCTTCGTCGACCCTCGCGGGCCCTGCCCCGACCCAGGTGGCGTCTCAGGCGGCTTCCAGCCCGATGTTTCCCTTGGACGGAGGACGGGCCATGAAGATGTTACGGATATTGGCTCTGGGCACGCTGCTCGGCGTGATGCTCACGCCCGGTGTCCAGGCACAAATGGAGCTCGACGTCACACCGTTCGCGGGCGGGACGTTCTTCCTCGCCGACCCCCCGGAGCAGTTCCGACTGGGTCATGGCGGTGATGCGCTCCTGCTCGAGGACGGTCGATTCACCGATTCGTTCACCATGGGCGTCGATATTGGTCTCGTGTGGAATGAGACCTGGGCCCTGGAGGCCATGGGGTCGTGGATTCCGACGAACCTCAAGGCCCGAAGTGGACTGAGCTCGACAGCCGACGTGAATGCCTTCATGTACGGGTTGACGGCGCTGTACTATCTGCCCTTGGATGGCGCGGTGGATCCCTTCTTCGGCCTCGGTGTCGGTGGCGAGACGTTCGACTACGCCCTCGCCGGCGTCGACACCCACCACGAGTGGATGGGCAATGTGGTTGCCGGAATCCGGTTCGCGGTCAACGACCGGTTCGGGCTTCGCCTCGAGGCTCGCGACTGCATCGCTCGGTTCGACTCGGGCGTGAGCGGCGTCTCGGATTCGTGGGAGAATGACCTCATGGCCACCATCGGCATGAGCTTCCGCACCTCCCTGAGGTGAAGAGACACGACGTCTGAGCTGGCAGCCTAGCGGTCGTGGCTCCGCTCCACTTCTGGGTCACGACCGCACGGCCGGGGGCGGCCCGATAGGCGCTGCGCCCGGCCCAGGCTGAGCCGCAGGCATCAAACGATCACTCCAGAGCGCGCTCGCCGGTGATCGACGTGGTGCGTCTGGGCGAGTACGTTGCACTCCTCGCTGAGCCCCACCCGATGGGTCCCGATCCGGGCCCGATCGTGCCGATCCTGCCGATCGTGGATGCGCGCGGGATGAGCAGCCACATCGGCATCCACATCCCTCGAGGTGCGACCACCCGCGACGCCTTCGTCGACGGCCGGATTCGACCGATATTGCCTTGCATGTCGACGCGCGTCGGCGCGGCATCGCCCCACACAACCCTTCGGAGGCCGGCATGATCATCAGCAACACGCAGGAGATCCCCGGAAAGAGCATCATCGAATTCTTCGGTGTCGTCAGCGGGAGCACGGTGCGCGCCAAGCACATTGGAAGCGACATCGGCGCCGCGCTGAAGAACGTCGTCGGCGGCGAGCTCAAGGGATACACCGAGCTGCTCACCGAGGCGCGCGGCGAAGCGATCCGTCGAATGAGCCGTCAGGCCGAAGAGCAGGGCGCGAACGCGATCGTCAACGTGCGCTTCGCGACCAGTAGCGTGGCCCAGGGAGCGGCGGAGCTCTTCGCGTACGGAACCGCGGTGAGAGTCGAGTAGAGCGATGGAAGTCATATCGCTCCTCGTGACGCCGGTCCTGCTGTTCGGGACCTGGTTGACCGGCTCGCTCCTCGAGCGGCGCCACCTCGAGAGCCTCCGACTGCTGGAGAGCGGGTCGCGTGACGTGCTCGCGATCACCATCGAGGACGTGCCCCCCGAGTGGACCGTGGAGTCGTGCGAGCTCGTGATCGGCAACGTCGTGATCTCGCAGGACTACTTCAAACGTTTCGCCGCAGCCATGAAGGGCATCGTCGGCGGGCGCATCGGCGTCTACGAGCCGCTCCTCGAGCGCGCTCGGCGCGAGGCGCTGCTCCGGATGAAGGGGGTCGCCCACGCCCGGGGGTACAACACCATCATCAACGTGCGCATCGAGACGTCGCCGCTCGCTCGGTCCCGGGGGGACGGCAAGGGCACGGCGGGTGTCGAGATCATGGCCTTCGGAACGGCCATCGACGTCGATTACGCCACGCGACTGCAGATGACGGGCACGTCCGCCTGATGCGGCGGCCTATCCGCCCAGCACCTCCGACGGTTCGTGCGTGAACGGATTCACCACGGTCACGTCCCCCAGGGCCTGACCGTCCTGCAGGTCCTCGGTGAGAAGATAGGCGCACCCTCCCGCCTGGGCTGCGGCTACGATGAGCGCGTCCCACCACGAGAGTCCGTACCGATCCTCGATCGCCCACGCTGCGTCGGCCAATCGAAGATCCGGGAGGATGGGCCCCCACGTGACGAGCGAGGTCACGTCCTCGCGGGCATCGTGCGTCTCCCGCGGCGGATCGAGCTTGCGGGTGACGGTGACGTAGTACTCGTGCAGGACTTGCCAGCTCAGGCGCCCCGCACGGGCTTCCCAGAGCGCAGCCAGCCACTCGAGAGCCCTGCGGTGCTTCGACTCTTCGGTGCGGTCCCTCGCATACACGAGGACGTTTGTGTCAACGAAGACCGGCACGGTCATGCAGCTCCTCCCGCGTGGGGAGGGGACGGCCGTCGGCCCTGTGGACGCCGGGAGCTTGAGCGAAGAACCGTTCCTTCGCTCGTTCGTACGCCTCCTGGCCCTTCATCTCGGCCTCGAGCATCTCGCCGAGCATGCGCGACACGCTCGTGCCGCGACTGGCGGCCTCGACACGCGCCCAGCGCGCGACCTCGGGATCGAGGGTCACCGTCACGTTTTTCTTGTTTCTTGTCATACACAAGTCTCGTGTAACACGATTTCCGTGTCAACGTCGTGGGCCATGAGAAGGAGCCGCTGGCCTCGGGGGTCGTCAGCCACCCATCGGGCGCTCCAGCAGCTCCACCATCGAGAAGACCCGCCCGTTGGCCACGACCCATCGGACGTCCCGAGCCGCGCTGATGTCCTCCAGAGGGTTCTCGCCGAAGACGACGAGGTCGGCGAGCATGCCCTCCCGTACGATGCCGAGGTCTCCTCCGTACCCCATCGCCTCGGCGGGCACCGAGGTCGTCGCCCGCATGACGTCGATGGGGTCCATGCCACCGTAACGCACGAGCACTTCCATTTCGGCGACGAGCGAGAGGCCGGCGGGCCCGAAGTCGGTCCCCACGACCACGACGCCCCCCTGCTCCACGACGCGCCGCGCGAGCGATCCCATGTCCCGCACCATGCGGCGGACCACCTCCGGATCGCCGCCCCGGCGCCCCCGGGCCGTGCTGCCTCCGAACGCCTCGAGCCGCGCGTCCGCGAGCAGCGCGGGGTCATCGGCCGCGAGGAGTCCGAACCCTCCGTACAGGCCTACGGTCGGCGTGATCGCCATGCGCGAGCGGGCGAGGAGCTCCACGACGTCCTGATAGCTCCGGTTGAGCTCGGTGACCTTCGTGGAGTAGCCGCGGCGGCTCGTGCCCCGCACGTGCTCGACGCCGTCGGCGCCGTAGGCGACGCCCGGGTACAGCTCGTGCGACGTCACGGACATGCCCAGGGCGTGCGCGTCCTCGATGACCCGACGCTGCACGGCGTCGGGAAGCCGCACGTAGGTTTTGATGAGGTCGTACTCGAGCGCCGCGGCCCGCTGCATCTCCAGTTCCACCTGAGCGATGGCCCCCATCGAGGCCCCACCCGAGTAGTAGATGCGGCTCCCGTCCATCGAGCTGCCGGTGCCGAAGACGCGCGGCCCGATGCGGCGGCCCGATTCGACGGACTCCTTCGCCTCGGTCATGTCGTAGGGGTCGGCCGAGACCCGCCGGATCGTCGTCACGCCGTACGAGAGCCACTGCCTCCCGATCGCCTCACCCTCACCGAGGCCCCCGTGGGTGTGCATCTCGATGAGCCCGGGAGAGACCACACCGTCCGAGACATCCACGACCCGCCCCCTGTGGAGCCCAGCGTCGTGCGGCCCCACGCGTACGATCCGGTTGCCCTCGATGACCACGTCCACGTTGCGGGCCAGCTCCTCCGACACGCCGTCGAAAAGCGCGCCGGCGTGGAGGACCGTCCGGTCCGCGGGTACGGTGCGCCTCCAGCTCAACGGGACGGGGACGTCGTCGATGTCTCCGCTCTCGAGCCATGCACGTCGCAATCCGTGCGTCGACAGATAGACGAGGGAGCGCGAGTCGCCGGCCCACGACAGATACGCGGTCGCCTCGTTGTTCAGCCGCCGGGGCGGCCCCACCGGATCGCCGTCGTGCGTCACCGGAATCACCCACAGAACGCCGTTGGACACGTAGGCGAGCCAGTCGCCGTCAGGCGACCAGATCGGCCCGTCGCTCGAGCGCGTGCCGACGGAGCCGTGGGGAAGGAAGTCCAGCCAGCGCTCGTCGGCCTGGAGCGGAGTCGCCCACGTGTCGAAGGGATCGGTGTCGCTGTCCTCCGTCGCGGGCCTGGGGACCCGCATCAGGAGCGCCTTGTTCACACCCTCGCGGTACCGCGTGGAGTAGGGCGACAGCGCCGAGGCCGCGATTCGCCTCCCGTCGGGCGACCACGTGGGGCGCCCCGGGCGGAATAGGCCGGACCGCACCGTGACGGTGCTTCCCGTCGCGACGGAGACGACGCGCAGGCCCGCCTCGCTGCCGTCTCCTCCGATGTACGCGATCTCCCTGCCGTCGGGTGACCAGGAGGGGGACCCCCCGCCGTCGCGGGTCAGTTGGCGCGCCTCGCCGGTACTCACGTCGTGGACCCAAACCTCCATCGTGCCACCACGGTCGGTCGCGAACGCGAGGCTCTCACCGTCGGGCGACCAGGCCGCGTCGATCTCCGCCCACGGATCGTCCGTCAGGCGCCGTGGCTCGCCGCCGATCGGCATCAGCCACAGATCTCCGAGGGCCGTGAACGCCACCTGTGCACCGTCCGGAGAAAGCGCGGGGGACACGATCCCCCGCACCGGCGTAGGGCCTGATGCGTCTAAGTCGCGTAGAGCCTTGCGATAGGTCGGCCGATTCACGGTCACGGTAGCGGCGAACGCCACCTCCGAGGCGGCACCCCCGGCAGCGGGACGGCTGCGAAGCTTCCCGTCGGCGGTGTAGACGAGGTGTCCATCCGCGCGCCAGGAGGCCCGGAACGGGAAGACGTCCTCGTCGGCGTCGCTGATGCGGGACCCCATCCCCTCCGCATCCGACACGGCCACAACGTGCAGGGCGCTCGCCCCGTACGTCTGCGTGCTGTACGCGATGCGCGCGCCGTCGGGACTCCATGTCGGGCCGAATCCCTCGACGTCGCCGAGATCGACGACCTGTTCGACCGCGCCGGAGGCCGACCGCACCCAGAGCCCGGCCTCGCTCCCGTCCGTCACGTACGCGACGCGACCATCGGGTCCGAACGCCGGCGCGTATTCGTTGTCCCCGTCCGTGGTGAGACGACGCACCTCGCGGTCCCCCACCGTCACTTCCCAGATGTCGTAGGTGCCACCTCGGTCGGACGAAAAAGCGATTCGGGTGCCGTCCGGGGACCAGTGCGGCTCACGGTCGTCGAACGGACCGTTCGTCAGGCGCCTCAGCCCCTCGCCGTCGGCGCTCACCAGCCAGATGTCGTAGTCCCCGCCCCAGTAGGCCTGGAAGGCGATCGTGCTTCCGTCCGGAGACCACGTGGGCTGGCGTGCATCGCCGAAGGGGTCGGTCAGCGCCCGCGCCTCGCCACCCCCGGCGGGCAGGGTCCAGATCCGGCCCAAGGCATCGATGGCGAGGGTGCTCCCGTCCGGCGAGAGGGCCGCGGCCATGTTCGTCCCTTCGCGGATCGTGACCTCGAAGCCCGACTCGGGGGGCGGATCACCGAGCGACCCGGAGGACGGCGTGAGCCCCAGAAGACAGAGCGCGGCGAGAGACGCGGCGCACGCTCTCGCAGGAGTTTGGACGGACATCGGACGGCTCCAGGCTGAGCGGGTCACGCGGGCCACGCGGCCCGCGTGACGCCCAATAGGATCACGGATAGGCCGCGGGGCAATGGCGGCCGGCGAGCGGGCCGAGAGGCTAGCCCCCCCCTCACTCCTCTGCCGACCACGGGTAGTAGAACACCATCTTGGCCCGCCGGATCTCGTCGGGTCGGGGGATCGCCTCGGGCCGCTCCTCGCGCAGCACCTCGAGGACGCGCCGCAGCACCCCGGCCTCCTCCTCGTCCTCCCCGTCGAGCATCAAGTAGGCGACCTCCGGCCGCTTCGGCTTCAGGAGCTCGAAGAGCTTCGTCCGGCCGGAGCTGATCGACGACCCCACCAGCTGCGCCTGCTCGAGCACGCCGAGGTGGTGATAGAGGTTGTAGCGATCCTCCCCGGTGGCCTCCTCGAGCTCGAGCGTGGAGCGCGGCCCCACCCCCAGCTCCCGCAGGATCACCTCCCGGGTGGGGTGGGCCGTCGCCTTCGTCGCGCTCGACAGCAGCGTGCGCTTGGGCGACGAGCCCTCTCCCCCGGACCGCGGCTTCTTCATGCGCCGTCGCCGTCGTCCGCCGTCTCCTCTCCCTCGCCCTTCCCGCCACGTCGCTTGCGCCGCATCTGCTCCTTCTTGCTCAGCAGCACCGACGACATCATCGACCGCGACGTGAACGCGCTCTCGACGTCGCTCAGGCTCAGGGCGGACGAGCCCATGGCCCGGTACTTGGCCTGCTGCGCTGGAGCGATGTCCTTCTCGCTCAGGTAGTCGTCGCCCGACATGCTGTGGCGCTCCGTGCGCGTCTCGCTGCGTTGCAGATAGAAGTGGCTGATCATGTGGTAGATCCGCCCTTCGCCCAACTCGAACATCACGAACACGGGCGACTCGCCGTAGCGACGCTCAATCTCCTTGGAGCTGATGATGACCTTCACCTTCTCGGGCTGGAGCACGCGGATCGGGTAGCTGCTGCCCTCGAGCCACCACTGTGGGTCGTCATCGGGCCCGATCAGGGTCGCCAGGAGCGGATCGTCCTGGTCGTGGATCACCACGCGCACCACCTCGTCGGCGGTCGGCTTGCCGTTGTACTCGACGTAGCCGGGAAAGGCGGGCTCCAGAACGTCCTTGAGCGCCCAGTCGGTCGTGAACAAGAAGCCGCCCTCCTCCACGAACGTGCGGACGACGTTGATGCCGCGCTTGTCGAACTTGGCGCCGCAGTTGATGAACATGACCTGATCGGGGCGGAGGTCGGCCGAGGTGATCTGCGTCGGGTGGATCAGCGCGAACCGTGTGCCGGCCAGGCCCAGGACCCGCTGGATGTGATCATGCACGCCCTGAACGACGACGATGTCGGCCTCCTCGATCTCGTCGAGCTCGGCGGCCAGATCGGGCGCCTCCTCCTTGAGCCGATCCTTGATCAGCTCCTCGGCGATCTTGTACGCCCGGTCCATGCTGGATTGGGTCATGAAGCCTCCTGGGTTCAGCGTAGGTAAGTAAGTTAATGCTTACTTGTATCGGGACCAAGGTCTCGACGAGGGTCCGGTCTCCTCCATGGCGACCTACAGATCGCTTCTCTATTCTGCATCCGATCCCTACCTCGTCGGCTCGAGTCGCTCATGTCCATGCCTCTTCACTCGTCCGCCCTCCTGCCGCGTGTCCTGGCGGCGTCCCTCGTGATCATGGCGCTCACCGGCTGCGGGGCTCCGGACGCAGAGGTATGGGTCGACGTCCGGCTCCCCGAGACGATGAGCGACGAAGCGCTCGACGGTCGTCTCATCGTGGTGTTCTCGACGCTGGACGAGGGCGAACCTCGCTTCCACGTCTCCGACGGGCCCGGCGCGCAGCCGGTCTTCGGCATGGACGTGGAAGGATGGGAGCCCGGCCAGTGGGTAACGATCACGCAGGAGGTCCGCGGATTCCCGGTGCTGAGCACGGCCGACCTGCCGGCTGGGACCTACCGCGTGCAGGCCATTCTCAACCGCTATCAGACCTTCCACCGGTCCGACGGCCACACGGTCAAGCTCCCACCCGACCGCGGCGAGGGCCAGCAATGGGCTAGAAAACCTGGCAACCTGTTGAGCAGCGTTACGGAGCTCACGATCGACGGGCCGGGCGCCGCGCCGAATCCGATCGGGCTCACGCTCGACCAGGTGATTCCCGAGCTGCCCGATCCGAAGACGCTCGAAACCGAGTGGGTCAAGTACGTGCGGATCCGCTCCGACCTGCTCTCCGACTTCTGGGGCACCGACATGTATCTCGGGGCCTGGGTACTCCTGCCCGACGGGTTCGACGAGCATCCTGAAGCACGCTATCCGCTCGCGATCTGGCACGGTCACTTCCCGTCGTCGTTCTCCGCGATGCGCTTGGAACCGACCGACACGACCGCGCCCTGCGTGTACAGCGCGCGCTTCTCGATGGACTGCTACAACCACGTCCAGCAGGAGTATCAGCACGAGCTATACCGCCAATGGACGTCATCGGACTTCCCCCGGCACCTGGTCGTCGAGATCCAGCACCCGACGCCCTTCTACGACGACTCCTACGCCGTCAACTCGGCCAACAACGGCCCCTACGGCGACGCGATCATGCAGGAGCTCATTCCGCATATCGAGGAGGAGTTCCGGGGGATCGGGGAGGGTTGGGCCCGGTTCACCTACGGTGGCTCCACCGGTGGGTGGGAGGCGATGGCGGTTCAGGTGTTCTACCCGAACGACTTCAACGGCGCCTACATCGCGTGTCCGGATCCGATCGATTTCCGAGCCTTCACGGTCGTAGACCTGTACGAGGACGAGAACGCCTACTGGGTCGCATCGGACTTCAAGCGGACGCCCCGTCCTGGTCGTCGGGACCATCTCGGCAAGGTGAGCGCGACCCTCGAGGAGATGGGGCACCTGGAGGCGGTACTCGGCTCCAAGACCCGATCGGGTCAGCAGTGGGACGTCTGGGAGTCGGTGTACTCGCCGGTGGGTGAAGACGGCTATCCGGCACGCATCTGGGACAAGATCACCGGAGAGATCGATCGGGACGTGGCGGACTACTGGCGCGAGAATTACGACCTCGTCCACATCCTGCAGCGCGACTGGGCGACCCTTGGGCCCATGCTCGAGGGTAAGCTGCACATCTACGTGGGAGAGATGGACAACTACTATCTCAACAACGCGGTCTACTTGGCCGAGGAGTTCCTCGAGCAGACGACCGACCCGTACTACGGCGGCGAGATCGCGTACGGCGCGCGGGACGAGCATTGCTGGAACGGCGACCCCACACAGCCCAACGCGATCAGTCGGCTCCGGTACGTGCAGATGTACACCCCGAAGATGCTCGAGAGGATGCTCGAGCATCACCCCGCGGGGGCGGACCTGACGAGCTGGCGGTACTGACCGTAGGGGCGCGGTCTTTGGCGACACGTAACTCTCGGCTGCGGTCCCCCGGTTGCGGATTTCACACGGGCCGTCCACCGTGCGCGGCATGATCTTCATTGGCCCCGCGACAGGTGCCCCGTGATGCGGGGTCAGCCCTGATGTCGTTCTTTCCCATGCGGCGCAGCGAAGCCGCGACCCTCGTCTTCCTCATCGCCTTCGCCGCCTTCGCGTTCATCCCGGCATGGCGCACGACCGAGTTGTGGGGCATGGCCGTCTTCGGCTGGCTCGTCGCCGCGCTCATGGTCCTGTCACCGCTGCTCGCGCTGGCGACCTTCGTGGCCGGCCGCAGCCGTGAGCCTTCGACCCGCGCAGGCTCGGTCGATGCCGCTGACCGCCCCGGCGGCTCCTCCACGAACGCCGACAGCGAGCCCACCTGATGCTGCTCGAGCGGGTCCTCGTCGGGATCTACCTCGCTGCCTGCATCGGGATCGGCATCGCGGTATCCAAGCGCGTGTTCGGTTCAGGCGACGAGTACTGGGTCGCCGGTCGCCGCATCGGGACCGTGGTCAACTCGATGGCGATCATGGCGGCCCTCGCGAGTGGCGGCTCGATCATCGGCGTCATGGGGCTCGCGTACGCGCAGGGGATCCCGGCCACGCTGGCGCTGTTCGGAGGCGCCGTCGTGGGCTTCCCGCTGGCCTCGATCCTCGTCGCCAAGCCGCTGCGCAACTTCGGCAGGTTCACCATCACCGACTTCTTGAGCTTCCGGTATCCACACGCGGTGGTGCGCTACCTGGTCCCCCTCCTCATCGTCGTCGCCTTCACGATCTACATCGTCGCGCAGCTCAAGGCCGCGGGCATCACGGCCGAGGCCTTGCTGGGCATCCCGTACAACACAGCGCTCACGCTCGCCACGGTGGTCTTCATCACGTACGTGTCGTTCGGCGGGATGGTGGCCATCACCTGGACCGACGTCATTCAGGGTGTGTTGATGGTCATCGTCGTGCTCGGCACGGCATTCGTGCTGACGCTTCGGGTCGGATCACCCTTCGAGATCATGAGCCAAGCGACCGCGGTGGCCCCCGAGCTCGGCCAGGTGAGCCACATGCCGGTTTCCGGCTACCTCGGCTACTTCATCATCTGGGCCACCGCGATCCCAGTGATCCCCCACATCGTCATGAGGGTCTTCACCGCCAAGGACGCGGACAGCGCGCGGCTGTCGCTCAACCTGTCGATGCTCGTCTACAGCGTAATGATCCTCGCCGCGGTGCTCGCGATCGTCCCCGTCGGACGCATCGACTTCCCGGGGCTCCAGGACGCCGACGAGCTGTTCCTGAGGGTCATGGAGACGCAGTTCCCGCCGCTCATCCGCGGCATCGCGGTCGCGGCGGTGCTCGCCGCCGTCATGTCGACGACCGATGCGCTGCTCCTGGCCTGCAGCTCGGCCATCGCCCACGACCTGCTCGGAAACGTCCTCCGCGACCGGGCCAGTGCGCGTACGCTGAGCCTCGTGCGCGTCGGCTCCGCATGGTTCGTCGGGATCGTCGCGCTGCTGTGGGCGTTCAACCCGCCCGAGCTGATTTCGGAGTTCTATACCGCGGGGGTGGGCATCTTGAGCGCCAGCCTGTTCGTGCCGACCATCGCCGGGCTGTGGTGGAAGAAGGCCAACCTGGCGGGCGGCGTCGGCGCGGTCGCATCGGGCGCGGTGGCGTACGTCGTGGTGCAGGTTGGAATCATCGACATCGATCTGGCGCCGGTGGTCGTGGGGCTCGCGGCGAGCGCGGCGGCCATGTCGTTGGGAGGCCTGCTCGGCTCTCGGGAGTCGCCGGAGATGATCGAGCGGATCGCGTCGCTTCACGTGTAGGCTCGAAAACAGACCTCGTCATCCAGCCCTTCCCACGGTACGGGAAGTCCGGCAGGAACGTCTAAACCCTTACGGGGCTGCGCTCAACACGATCCTTGCGGCCCGGGATTTGCACCATTTATCTGGAGTGTATCCCAAGACGTTCGCGTCGGTCACCTCGGGGGGGGCATGGATCAGCACCTGCAAGACGAAAGAGAAGGCTGTGTTCGGAGCGGCGTGACGACGAGAGCCGCTGGCGGCGCCTTTGCTCTGGTCACGCTCTTCGCCCTCGCCAGCGCTTCCGCCGCGGGACAGGAAGCCGGGACGGTCGAGCTCGGCGGCTTTTTCCAAGGCACGAAGTTCGATCAGGCAACGACGCTCTCGGACGCGTACGCCCTCGGCGGGGGCGGCCTGATCGGCGTCTTCATCGCGCGGAATCTCGCCTTCGAGGGCGTCGCGGCGCGCACTTGGACCGAGGACGCCAGCCCCGCGGGCGTCGACGGGACGCACACTCCCCTCCGCGCGAGGCTCGTCTATGCCGTCCCCCTGTCGAGCTGGCTCTACCCACTCATCGGGGTGGGCGGGGTCTACAACCGATACGAGGGCTTCTTCGAGGAGAACGACTGGGCGGGCAGCGGGCTGGTGGGGTTCAAGGCATACCTCACCGATCGGCTGTCCTTCCGCTCCGACGTCAGCGCCGACTACGCATGGGCGCCCTTCAACGATGGCGCGACCGTCGGCGGCTCGGCCGTGGACAGCCACCTGAACTGGACCTTGAACGCGGGGCTTTCCATCGACGTCGGAACGGGTCGTGCACGGGATACGGACGGCGACGGCGTCCGCGACCGGTTGGATGCCTGCGCGAGTACGCCCCTGGGCGTGCGGGTCGATTCAGCCGGGTGCCGCGTCGATGGTGATGGAGACGGCGTTTTCGACGAGGACGACCTCTGTCTCACCACGCCGCGCGGCGTCCGGGTCGACCCGCAAGGCTGCCGGGTGGACAGCGACGGCGACGGGGTCTTCGACGAGGACGACCGCTGCAGCGCCACCCCCGTGGGCGTCCGCATCGATGACAGCGGCTGCCGCGTCGACACGGACGGTGACGGGGTCTTCGACGAAGACGACCGCTGCTCGGGTACGGTCGCCGGCGTCCGCGTCGATGCGAGCGGCTGCCGAGTGGACACGGACGGTGACGGGGTCTTCGACGAGGAGGACCGCTGCGCGGCCACCCTCGTCGGCACGCAGGTCGACGCGACCGGTTGTCCCGTTCTGTTTGAGCCCGAGACCACCGTCGTCGTCCTCGAGGGTGTCAACTTCGAGACCGGGAGCGCGACGCTCACCGCCGGCGCCCGAGAGGTTCTCGACCGAGTGGCTCGGTCGCTCATCGGGAATCCGGACATCCGGGTCGAGGTGGGCGGACACACGGACAGCACGGGCTCGCTGGCGCTCAACCTGGCGCTGTCCCAGGAGCGCGCGGAGGCCGTGGCGGCCCACCTGGCGCTGCGTGGGGTGGCGTCGAGCCGGATGGAGGCGAGGGGATACGGCCCCGAGCGACCGATCGCCGGCAACGACACCGCGAGCGGCCGCGCGATGAACCGCCGCGTGGAGCTGACTCGGATCAACTGAGCGACTCATCCGGCACCGTGGGCGTACGTTAGGCCCTTCGACGGTGCGGCGAGGAGCCGGAGGTCCGCCGGCTCCTCACCGCATCCACCCACCTCTGGGTGGCGGTCCGAAGTCCACGTACTTGAAGGGACGAAGCGGTTGCTCCCGGGGCCAGACCATGTCGAGGCTGTCGCCCTCGTACAGCGAGCCCGCCTGCATGACGTAGCGGATCGCCGTGCTGTTGCGGATGTCCTCGAGCGGATCGGCGTCGAGGACGAGCAGATCCGCGACCTTACCGACCTCGAGGCTGCCGAAGTCCGCGGCCATCCCCATCCCGGTGGCGACGTTGATGGTCGCGGCCCGAAGGGCGTCGTGGGGCGTCATCCCCGTCATCTCGAGCATCCAAAGCTCCCAATGGACCGCCAGCCCGTGGACCTGACCGTGACCGCCGGACGCGACGAGCCCCCCTGCCCTGCCGATGGCCGCCGCGCCGGCCCCACCATCCAGGAAGTAGTACTCGTCGGTCATGAAGCGCTGGCTCGTACGGGACTTGTGGTCGAGCACGCCGTGCGTGAGGAACCGCGCCAGCTTCTCGTCGGCGTGCACGTCCGTGGTCTGATACCAGTAGAGCTCGCCCTGGTACGTGCTCGGTGACGCGACCACCAGGGTCGGGACGTACATCGTGCCCGAACGGGCGTAGAGCTGGACGAAGTCGTCGTACATGTTCACCCAGTCCGTGGGCGCATGCTCGATGGCCGTGTACCCGTCCAGAATCATCGCCACCTGGCGCATGACGCCGCCGCCTTCGGCGGTCGTG
>JAOTVL010000164.1 GCA_029863525.1 Gemmatimonadota bacterium | reverse complement strand
GCGGCGTACGCGGCGGCAATCGCCTTCGTGCTCCTGCCCCTCGGGGATCTGCTGGTCCAGGCTTTGCCCCTCGCGCCGAACCGCCTCGAGTGGCGAATTGGCGTGATTGGAGCGTCGGCGACCATCCTGGTCTTCCCCACGGTGGCGATCGTGTTCGCCACCTTGCTCGGGTCGGGCATGGATCACCCCATGGCGCTCGTGGTGTTCTCGGTACTGGCACTGGTCGTCGCCCTCGTCGCGCTGTCGATGCTGGGGTTGGTCGTGCTGGACGCGCGACAGGCCCTGGCCTCGGTCGTGCAGGAGAACCGGGCGACCTTCCTGCGCCAAATGGGCAAGAGCGCCCTAAATCTGGCTGTCTACGCGGGACTCAACACATGGGTCTTCGTCGCCGCGCTCGCGGCGGCGCGCCGGGCCCGGGCGAACAAGAAGAGCACGGCACGCGAGGCGGGCATTGTCGCGGTCGCCGCGCCGGGTCGTGCGGGGGCAGCTTCATGATGGCCCCCTCGGTTTTCTTCTCGTCCAAAGGCGCACCGTGCGCCTCGGGCGATCTAGGCACTCCGGCAAATGGCCGGAGTCAGGTCCCCTTCACAACCCCCCTCAGGAGGTGTTTCGTGTTTAGGAAAGTAGGAACTCTGTTCCTCGCCGCCACGGCGCTGATGCTGTGGACGAATGAGGCTCAGAGTCAGGCAGTGATCACGAATGGCGTGGTCACGCTCGGCGTCAACGCGGCCGGTCACCTCAACTTCGGCGGCTTCGGCCTGTCCGTTGGCGGATTCGAGTCGACGCTAGATGGCTGTCCGTGCGAAGGTTGGGGCGCGGGCGTCGTCGGTGGCACGTACGACGGCCTCTCGGCCGGCTGGAACCAGACCTACGGCGGGCTGGTCAACGGCGGAGGCGTAGGCTCAGTCGTGTCGTTCGCGTCGGACGGCGTGATGGCTACGTCCGTGACGAGGATCTCGACCGTGGGCGGCGACGACGTGCTCGAGATCACGCACGAGTACAAGCCGAGTGCGAGTCCCGATCTGTACGAGGTCAACGTGACGATCAAGAACCTCACCGGGGAAACGATCGGCAACGGCGTAGACGGGATCCGTTATCGCCGCCTGATGGATTGGGACATCCAGCCGACGTCTTTCAGTGAGTATGTGACGATCAACGGCAACGGAGCTTCGGCGCTGCTCGGCACGTCGGACGACGGGTTCGACTTGCCGTTGCCCGGCGGGCTCGGCGGCACCCGGCGCTCCGTGTGCGGTGGATCTCCGGTAGACGCCGATTTCGTCGACAACGGACCGTGCGATCACGGCGCGCTGTTCGACTTCGGGTTCGGCGATCTGGCCGCTGGCGAGAGCCGGATGTTCACCACGTTCTACGGCGGTTCGACGAGCGAAGCTGGGATGTTCGCCGCCCTCGCGGCTGTGGGTGCCGAGGACGTGTACTCCTTCGGTCAGTGCAACAGTGCTGGCGACGCCAGGTGCGATGAGGTCGTCGGGAGTCCGATCACCTTCGCCTTCGCCTTCAAGGGTGTCGGCGGCGGCACGGTCGGGGACCCTCCAACTTCGGTTCCGGAGCCAGGCACGATGCTCCTGATCGCGACGGGCCTGCTCGGAATCGCGGCTCGTCGTCGTACCTCTCTCGAGGTCGAGGACGACGTTTAGGGGGAGTAGGGCACCCGATCTAGGACCCTCCGCCGGTGGAGTCGCACCCGGGGGGCTCGAGTAGAGGGGATCTGGCCCCCGGCGGTCGCAGGTCGACCGTCGGGGGCGCTTCCACAGGCGCGCTGGACAGGGCCGCCACTTCCCTTGAGACTACAGGCTCGGAGTCAACGCCAGGAAGTCAACGCAAAGAAGCGGGGTCGGATATGAGGATGTTGTCGGGGTTCGCGGGTTTGCGCGGCTCGATCGTGACGCTTCTCATGGCGACGGTGTCCTGCGCACCGGCTTCGTTGGAAGGCCCGGCAGAGTACCAGTCTCCGGAGCCCGGTACGGTGTACCGCTACCGCGACGTCGCCAACGTCATTCTGGAATCGGACGGGATTCGCACCCGCTTTCGTGACAATCAGGGCCGAGTCGCGGAGCGGGTCGGGCTATTCTTGACGGACGACCCCGAGGACCGGATGCAGATCGACACCGTGGCCCTGATGAGTCTATGGCCGCTCGTTCCGGAGAAGGAGGCGGTCGTCGAGACCAAGCGGGCGAACGGTGAGGTGTTCGAGACGGAATTCCGCGTGTCCCGCGTCGAGCCCGTGGAGACGGGGATGGGCATGGTCGACGCGATCATCGTCCAGGGCGTGACGACCCCGAAGTTGGTGCGGGATCCCGAGACGGCCCGAAGCATCATGAATTCGTGGTGGTATTCGCCGGACCTGAACGCCGTGGTTCGGTTCCGCACCACGTTCCTGGCGGGGCCTGGTCAAGGCACGGTGGTGGGCGACCGACTCGTCGAGATCATGGACGAGGAGAGCTACCGTGAGTGGCTGAAGGAACAGCGGACCATGCCCGACTCGAATATGGTGATCGGGGACGAATAGGGTGTAAGCAGTGAGGTTTCGAGGGCGCCGATGATGGCTTCGACGCCCGCCCCCGACTCGTCCGCCGCGTAGGGCGTTGGCGGCGCACCGCGTTGTCGAACCACAGGGCCGCCGGGCCCTGCTTGTGGAACGTGACGGTGATGCCGTCGCGTGCGGCATCGACAGCCCATTTGCTACCGTCGATGGCTTCAGCGGTCACGCCCTCACGTAGGCCGGTCGCCGGGCGCCTTCTTCGACGTCTGGGGCCTCGCCCTGCTACGTCGCCGACGGACCGCGACTTCGAAGGGTTACGGTTTGCGGCGACGGCATCGCACAGGAGAGCTTCCTGGTCGTTTGTGAGGGCCTCTGACGGGCCCGCTGCCCAGAACCGCAGCCTATTGGTCGCAAGAACCGCACCCTGTACCTCGCTCCTCGCGCGGCGCGTCCGCGTGGCGTACGATCACGCGCCGCCCCGCGCGAGAAGCGCGGGCCGAAGTCGTCACATGCCTTGGGGGTGAGAGATGAGCGAAGTTTCGCGGAAGCAGTTTCTGGGGCTCGGCGCCGCCGCTGCCGCTGCGGGCCTCACCACCGGATGCGGGACCGGCGGCGGCGGCCGCCTCACCGCCGACCTGATCGTCGTGAACGGGAATGTCCTGACCCAGGACGACGACGCGCCCAACGCGGAGGCCTTCGCCATCCGAGACGGCCAATTCATCGCCGTGGGCTCCAACGCCGACGTGCGAAGCCTCGCCACCCTGGACTCGCAGGTGATCGACGCCGGCGGCGGAACGGTCCTGCCGGGCTTCATCGACGCTCACTCCCACCCCTCGGGTGCGGGGCTGAACGCCTTGAAGAACGTCAACACCAACCTCGGGAGCATCGCCCGGATCCAGGACGCGCTGCGGGAACGGGCCCTGGTCACCCCGCCCGGCGAGTGGATCGTCGGCTATATGTACGACGATACGAAGCAGGAGGAGGGGCGGCCGGTGAACCGGCGCGACCTGGACGCCGTGAGCACGGAGCACCCCATCGTGGTGGGCCACCGGGGCGGACACACGGGCGTCTACAACTCGAAGGCGTTCGATGTGGCGGGCGTGACCGTGAACACGCCCGACCCCTTCGGCGGTCACTTCTATCGGGAGAACGGAGAGCTCACGGGGAAGGTGGCCGAGCGGGCCCGCGGGGTCTTCGACGTGCCGAGCACGTCGACGCGTGAGGAGCGCGCTCGAGGCATCGCGGTGATCTGCCGAGAGATGAATGCGACGGGCCTCACCTCCGTGCATCAGACGGGGACGAGCCAGGCCGACTACATGGCGTACCAGGACGCCTACTCCGCGGGCGATTTGACCTTTCGCATGTACGCGTTGGCGCGTGGCGGCACGTGGCCCGCGCTGATGGACGCGGGGATCCGCACGGGCTTCGGCGACGCGATGCTCAAGGTAGGTGCCGTCAAGTTCGGCGCGGACGGTTCGGCGTCCGAGCGCACCATGGCGATGAGCACGCCCTACGCGGGCCGACCCGACGACTTCGGGATCCTCACGATGACCCAGGAGGAGATCCACGAGGTGGTGGAGGAGGCGCACCGCGCCGGGTGGCAGGTCGGCATCCACGCCAACGGTGACATCGCGATCGACATGGTGCTCAACGCCTACGAGCGGGTCCAGGAGCTATGGCCCCGACCCGACCCCCGCCACCGCATCGAGCACTGCTCCCTGGTAAACCCGTCCCTTCTCGAGCGCATCCGGGCTGCCGGCGTCGTGCCCACGCCCTTCTACACGTACGCCCACTATCACGGCGAGAAGTGGATCGAGTACGGCGAGGAGAAGATGGAGTGGATGTTCGCCCACAAATCGTTTCTCGACTATGGGATCATGGTCGCGCCCGCGTCCGATCACAGCCCGGGTCCGTATGAGCCGCTCATGGCGATCCAATCGATGGTGACTCGCAAGGACTATTCGGGCCGAGTGTGGGGGCCGAGCCAACGGATCACGCTCGACCAGGCGCTGAAGGTCTGCACCGTGCACGGCGCATACGCGTCACACGAGGAGCGGGTGAAGGGGTCCATCACGGCGGGCAAGCTGGCCGACTTCGTGATCCTGGAGCAGAGCCCGTATGACGTGGATCCCGACCGGATCAAGGAGATCCGGGTCGTTCGGACGGTCGTGGGCGGACGGACGGTCTTCGAGGCGTAGGCGGCGTTTCGGGGCGGCCCCCTCGGGCGCTCCTCCCCAACGCGCTGGGCGACGAGGGCTCTTCAGACAGTCTTGCCGAAGAATTCGTGAAGCTGGACGCAGGCGGCCGCTGACGACGGGTGCGGCGTAGACGAATGACGGCATCGGGCGTCGAGCAGCCGGTGCGCCCGACCTGCGAGTGGTCACTGCAGACGGCGATTGATTCCGCTGGCCAAGGCATCGTGCGCCTTCGTCCGTCCGCCGTTTCCAGGAGGTCACTGGCGGTCGTCCTTGCCGCCCGTGGTCAGTCGGATGAGTGTCGGCACGTTCACCGAAAGCAGCATCAACAGAAAGAGACCACCCAGGAGACCGACCGGTATGTCGAAATAGGCTCCGAACGCCGCGAGGATGAAGAACCGGGGCAGGCGAGACAGCAACACGCCCAAGGCGTACTTCCACAGCGGATACGACGTCATGACGACGAGCATCCGGATCGGGAAGAACGGAACGGGCGTGAATCCGGCGAACAGAATGGCGCCGAAGGGTGCCCGTCCGAACAGCTCCATGATCTTCCGCACCGACCGATGGTCGGAGATGGCGTGGAGGGAGGGCCGCTCGTAGAAGTAGCCGAAGACGGAATAGTTCATCGCCTCGGCCAAAAGCGTGCTCAGCGTGGCGACCAGCGCGACGATCCAGGCCGGCCAGAAGGCACCGAAGAAGATGAGCACCGGCTCGTGGGGCACGAGACCAACGAGGAATTCCGACGGGAACGAGTAGAAGAACAGAACCCAGAGGTTCTTGCTGGCCCGGACTCCTTCGGACAGTAGCCAGGTCAGCAACAGCGCCAGGACCATGGCGATCTGCACCGCGACGATGGCCGTCCGCTTGCGTACGAGGACACGACCGGCTGAGGCTTCGCCGCTACGCCCGGCGTCCGATGCCGTCGCCAGCGAGCCCTCGTCTCCCTCGAACACGCCCGGGCGTCCCCTGATCGAGCCGAGCCCGGTCAGGCCTCAATGCGCGCGTTGGGTCCCGTCGTCCTCAGGTGGTGCAGGTGATCGCGAACGAGGTACCACAGCGGCCGCTCGGTCATCGCTCGACTGATCGTGTAGCATGCGCTGCACTCGTTGTTGCGTGTGAAGCCTTCGAGGAGCGCTTCACGACTCGGGTAGTCGGTGATGTGAAGGCCACAGGGCGAAAACGTCCCGTCGGGATTCACCACCAGAAGCCTCTCGCCGGCGCGGCAGCCGGGCATTCCGCGGTTCTCGTAGAACTTCAGCATGCCCTCGAGAACGCCGTCGGAGGTGACGACGTGCCCGTGCTTCCGTCGCATGTCGGACAGCTCGGCCACGACCCTTCGGGCCTCGTCCAACTCTTCCGGCTGGATCAGCAGATCCATGTCTTGGGTGCGGAGCCATGTGTAGGCGCTGAAGTTGATGCACACGCCCCACTCACGAGCGACTTCGGCCATCCGGGGCGCGTCCCGGAAGTTCCTCGCATTGAACACGCAGGTGAGCGCGACCCGCTTCTTGTCTTCGTCCGACAAGCCAGTGACGAGCCTCTCGATCTTCCCGAACAGGCCGGGAATGGCACGCCATTCGTCGTGACGTTCGTCGGGGAAATCGAACGAAATGACGAAGTTGTCGAGGCCCGCTTCCTTCAGGGACTGGAACCTCTTCGGGGTGAGAAGCGCTGCGTTCGTGTTCACGTTCACCCGCGGCGAGGCACCGGTCTCCTTGAAGCCGCTCACGATGTCCTCGAGGTCGTTGCGGATCAGAGGCTCACCCCCGGACATGACGGAGACGATGGGACGGATCTGCCGGCAGATCTCCACCAGTCGGTCGGCGCTGGCCAACCGCTCCTTCGGGATGGTGGGGCCGCGGTGGCAATGCTGACATCGAGCATTGCAGTTGTAAGTCAACTCGAACGAGACGCAGTAGACGCGACCGA
>JAOTVL010000042.1 GCA_029863525.1 Gemmatimonadota bacterium | reverse complement strand
TGGGCCGAGGAGGGTGCGCGCCGGGTCGAGCCCCTCGCGGTGACGATGCGAACGCCGGGCGATGATTTCGAGCTGGTCGCGGGCTTCCTGCACGGAGAGGGACTCGTCCGTGGGGCGGGAGACCTGAAGGAGCTCATCTACTGCTCCGGTCCCGAGGAGCAGGAGTACAACGTGGTCGAGGCTCGCCTGGCGCCGGGGCGCTCGGTCGACGTGGAGGCCCTCCGCCGCAACTTCTACACGACCTCGAGCTGCGGCGTGTGCGGCAAGGCGTCTCTCGACGCGGTGTCGGCGATCGGCTGCGCGCGGATCGCCTCAGAAACCGCGATCGACGCGTTGGCCGTGAACCGTTTTCCTGAGCGCCTCCTCGATCGGCAGCGCGTCTTCGACCGGACCGGTGGGCTACACGCGGCGGGGCTCTTCGATACCCAGGGTGCGCCCTTGGTCGTCATGGAGGATGTGGGTCGGCACAATGCGGTCGACAAGGTCGTCGGTCGAACGTTGCTGGATCGAGCCCTTCCAGCGTCGGAGCGGGTCCTCGTGGTGAGCGGCCGCGCGTCGTTCGAGCTCGTTCAGAAGGCCGTTGCAGCCGGAATCCCCATTCTGGTCGCCGTGGGCGCACCGTCCAGCCTCGCCGTGGACCTCGCCCGACGCTTCGATCAGACGCTGATCGGCTTCGCCAGGGAAGACGGCTTCAACGTCTACTCCGGTGGGTGGCGCGTTCGATGACCCGTGCGGAGCGCGGAGACGCCGCGACGCCCGACCCGACCACGATGGCCGGGGTCACCCGAGTGCGGGTGCGGCTGCTCGGCGCGGTCCTTGCCGGAGGACGGAGCCGTCGGTTCGGCCGCGACAAGACGGCCGAGTCGATACGGGGTGCGCCGATGATCGAGCGCGCGGTGGACGCGCTCGCTTCGTGCTGCGCCGACGTCGTCGTGGTGTCTTCCCGCGAAGACACCCCGGTGGGTCCGTGGCGGACGATTCCCGATGATCGACCGGATCTCGGCCCGTTGGCGGGTATCGAGACGGCGCTCGCCGAGGCGGCTCGTATCGGCTGCGGCGCGGTGTTCGTCCTGGCAGCCGACCTCCCTCTCGTTCAGTCGGGGACCGTCGCGGATGTCGTTGCGGAGCTCGGCGAAGGTCGTGCCGCGGCCGCCGCGCGCGAGGGCGACCCTGATTTCGAGCCTTTGTGCGCTGTCTATCGAACCGATTGCCTCGATGACGTCGCGGCGCTGCTCGACGGAGGTGAGTCGGCTGCCCGGGCGTTGTTGGAGCGGGTCGGCGGAGCCCGCGCGCCAGTGGACCCGCGTACGCTCGTCAACGTGAACACGGAGGCTGATCTCGCTATGGCCGAGACGCTCGAAAACGAACTGGAGTCGTCGGGGTGACGGCCGAAACGGCTCGGCGCCTCGACTCCTTGGACGCGTTCCGGGGCCTGACGATCGCCGCGATGATTCTCGTCAACAATCCGGGGAGCTGGTCGTACGTGTACGCCCCTCTGGGGCACGCGGCATGGCACGGGTGGACACCGACCGATCTCATCTTCCCCTACTTTCTCTTCATCGTCGGCGTCGCGATTCCCTTCTCGTTTCGGCGCCGGCTTGCGGAGGGCGCCAACCGAAGGAGCTTGCTCGGTCACGTCGCCCGCCGTTCGGCCATTCTCGTCGCGCTCGGACTGGCCATGCGGGCCGTCCCGGACTTCGACGTCACGACGATGCGCTACTACGGCGTACTCCAGAGGATCGGCCTCGTCTACTTCGTGGCGGCGTCCTTGTACCTCTTCTTCGGGCGTCGTGGACGGGCCGTCGCCACCGTCTCACTCCTCCTCGGCTATTGGGCGCTCATGATGCTCGTCCCCGTACCGGGCTTCGGTGCGGGCGACCTGAGCCCGGAGGGGAACCTGGCCGCCTGGATCGACCGAGCGCTGCTCTATGGTCATTTGTGGCAAGGCGACTGGGACCCGGAGGGACTCCTTTCCACGCTCCCGGCCATCGCGACGTCCCTCCTCGGGATCATGACCGGCGAGTGGCTGCGGACGGAGCGTACACCTGCGGATAAGGTACGCGTACTGCTCATCACGGGCGTCGTGTTTACCGCGGTGGGATGGGCGTGGGGGCTCGTCTTTCCGATCAACAAGAATCTCTGGACCAGCTCCTACGTCGTCTTCACGGCTGGTACCGCGCTCCTCTTGCTCGGTGCGCTGTACTGGGCGATCGACGTCCGCCGTCTGAGGGGATGGTGGGAGGAGTGGATGGTCGTCTATGGGCGCAATGCGATCGTCGTCTTCGTGGCCTCCGGAATGGTCGCCAAGGCGATGGGGCGGATTCGCCTGGGGGAGCGTACATCCCTCTATGGGTGGATCTACGAGACGCTGTTTCGGAGCTGGGGCGGAGATTACCCGGGCTCGCTGGCCTTCGCGCTTGCCTACGTGGCATCGTGGCTCGGCGTCATGTGGCTCTTTCACGCGCGGCGGATCTACATCAAGATTTGAGGCATTGGCCCGCCGCTCGCTTGCCCGGCCCGCCTCCCACGGCTTTTTTCCCCTCAGACGTCGACCCCCGAACGGATGACCATGACGATACCGAGCAAGAGCGTCCTCGTGCTGGGCGCGATCTTCGGGGCCGGGTGCGCCTCGGCTTCTGCTCCCGATCCCGCGCCTGCGCCCGCACCGGAGGCCGCCGCGGCGCCGACCCCGGCACCCAGAGCCGCCGAGGTGTTGGCCGCGGCCACGTTTACGGAGGATCAAGCGGACCGGGGCCGCGACACGTTTCGCGCGCAGTGCACCGAATGTCACTATTCGAGCGAATTCTCGGACTCCCAATTCAAGTTCAAGTGGAGTCGCCGCTCGGCCGGAAACCTCTATGAACTCATCCAGACCTCGATGCCGGAGACGGCGCCCGGTAGTTTGGCCCCCGAGGAGGCAGTCGAGCTGGTGTCGTACATCATGCGCATGAACGGGTTCGAGCCGGGGGCGTCCGCGCTCCCCGCGGATCGCGAAGTGCTGGATGCGATCAGCCTCTCGGCCATCCGCGGGGAGTAAGCGGATGTCGATCGACCGCCGCGACTTCCTCAAGGCGGCGACGGCGGGTGCCGGACTCGCCGCTACCGGGGCGGGACTCGGAGCCTCGGAGGCCGCGGCGGAACCGCTTCCGAAGCGGATCGAGGCGCCTTTCGTGCGGATCGGGCAGGTACCCGACGTGGTCGTGGTCGGCGCCGGTAATTTCGGCGCTTGGACCGCCCTCAACCTTCGGCGTGGTGGGGCCGACGTCCTGCTTCTGGACCAGTATGGGCCCGCCAACTCTCGCTCGGCGTCGGGTGGAGAGACCCGGGGCGTCCGCAGCAGCTACGGCGGACGAGAGACCGGGATGCAGTGGGCCCGGTGGGCGATCCGGGCGCTGCAGAAGTGGAAGGACTGGGACGAGCAGTACACCGACGCGATGCTGCCGCGCCTCTTTTACGAGACCGGCGACCTCATCATGCGTGAAGAGCTCGATCCGTCCATGGAGCAGTCCATGGCGAACTGGGACGAGCTCGGCCACGCCTATGAGGTCCTGACGCCCGAGGAGGTGCGCTATCGATGGCCGATGATCCGGACGCCGGGCATCGGCGCGGCGATGTACGAGCCCTCCGCGGGTGTGGTGCGGGCAAGGCGAGCCATCGAATCGGTCGCTCGCGTGTTCGAGCAGGAGGGAGGACGGATCCTGATCGCGAAGGCCCAGCACGGCGACGAGGACGGGCGCACTCTGCAGAACGTCCATCTCCAGAACGGCGACAAGCTCGAGGCCGGCCTCTTCGTGTATGCGACCGGGGCGTGGTTCCACCTCTTCCTGCCGGAGCTTCTCGGTCAGCGATTCAGCGCGCGTGCGGTCGGGCACGTCTACTACTTCTCCACTCCTCCGGGAGACGACGCATACCAGTGGCCGAACTGCCCGAGCTATGGGGTCCCCGGATGCACCGGGTGGCCGGCCCTGCCGGGTGACTTCCGTGGCTTTCGCATTCGGACCGGGGGCGATCGCAGCGACGATCCGGACAACAGCGTGCGTTGGATCCCGGAGGAGCGACATGCACGCCCCCGGGAGATCCTCGCCGACTTCTTTCCGGCGCTGGCCGATCGGGTCATCAACGAGACCCGGGCGTGCCACTACAGCTCGACCGTCAGCCGCAACTTCATCATCGATACGCATCCGGACCTGGACAACGTGTGGCTCGCGGGCGGCGGCCAAGCGGAGTCCTTCAAACAGGGCCCGGTGCTGGGCGAGTATATCGCCGGACGGATCTTCGGAATCGAGACAGACGAGGAGCTCAACGACAGCTTCCGACTCCTCGAGGCGACGTTCGAAGAAGGCCAAGAGGATCTCGACCTCGAGTAGGCTCGGATGACGACCCGCGTAGGCACCCCTGCATCCGGCGGGGCTCCTCCCGAGTCCGTCGGGGCCCCGTCTGCACGTGGACTCTGGGCGCTCGGCTTCGTGGTGCTCTCGCTCGCCGCGCTGGTAGCGGTGCCCACTTACTTCGGACGACGCGTCGCGGAGGTTCAATCCGAGATCGCAGACGTGCTCGACCCGGCTGCGCAGCTGAGCTCGAACCTGCGCTTGCTCAAGTCCCGTCAGATGGCCCGGATGGAGGGCTTCCTCGCCACCCAAGAGCCCGTCTTCCGGATCGGCTATAACGCCGCGATCGCCGAAGAGGATTCCGTGCTCGCCGAGCTGGGGGGTCTCGGGCGCGCGCTAGGCCTGGACGTCGCCGAGCGGGTCGCCCGGCTCTCGACCGAATCGACCGATTGGCGCTTTTCGAACCAGAGCATTTTCGAGATCGGGGTCGATGCCGGGGCGAGGGACCGGGTGTTGGCGGGATACGAAGACCTTCAGAGCGCCACGCGAGAGCTCGATCTCCTCATCCAGGCGAAGGTAGACGACGGCCGACGACGGATGTCCTACGAGCTCAGGACCCAGTCCCGCATCATGTTCGGGCTCGCCGTCGTCGCGCTTCTCGCGACCTTGATCGTGGCTCGGGTGGCGTATCGATACCGCGCGCTGACCGTCGAGAGAGAGAAGAGACGACGGGAAGCGGTCCAAGCCAGACGTGAGGTCGACGCGCTGCTCGAGGCCACGGACGACGGCGTGTTGGGCATCGACCTCGACGGCCGCTGCATCTCGTTGAACCGAGCCGGCGAACAGCTCGTCGATTATCGCGAGCGAGAGATCGAGAATCGCGACGTCCATGAGACGCTCTTCCACACGCGCCCGGACGGTTCGCCGGCTCCGCGCGAGGAGTCCTTGCTGCTCGCCGCGGTCGCAGGCGGGAAGCCGCTGGAGTCCGATGAAGACGCGATCATGTGGCGTCGAAAGCGCGTGGCGTTCCCGGTGCGCTGGGCGCTTCGCCCGATGATCGACGGCCTGGATCTGCGCGGCGCGGTCCTGACGTTCACCGACATGACCGAGGCACTCGCTCGGCAGAAGGCGCTTCGACGTGCGATCAAGCAGCGGGAGGACGTCGTCTCTATCGTCTCACACGACCTCAGAAACCCGCTCGGCGTGACGCTCGCGGCGGCGGACCTGCTGCTCGATCTCCCTTTGGACGAGGACCAGCGGCGGCGTCAGGCGGAGATCATCAGGCGCTCGGGTGAGCGAATGCACCGATTGATCGACGACCTCCTCGACGTGTCCCGAATCGAGGAGGGCGCGCTCGTCGTGCGGCTGTCGCAGGAGGATCTCCAGCCCATCCTCGAAGAAGCGCGCGAGCACTTCGCGCATCAGGCGGACGCCCGAGGCATTCGCTTGACGTGCGACGCACCGTCGGGAGAGACACGCGCCCGGGTCGATCGCGACCGGATCATGCAGGCACTCTCGAATCTGCTCGATAACGCGATTCGGCTCACCCGGGAGGGTGGCCTCGTTCGCCTTTCCGCGACCGAGGACGGGGACGATGTGCTGGTCTCGGTCACCGATACCGGCCCCGGTGTGGCGCCCGAGCTCATGGAGACGCTGTTCGACCGGTTCGCTCAGTCCGAGGGTCGCGATCGTGGGGCTGCAGGCCTGGGCCTCACGATCGTGCGTGGCGTCGCGGTCGCGCACGGAGGAGACCTCTGGGTGGATTCGCGCCTCGGGCAGGGGAGCTCATTCACGCTTCGGCTCCCCAAGGAAGGACCTGCACCGAACGGAGAAGGCGCCTTGGCCTGACGCTCAGTCGAGCGCGTCCCGCCAACGAACCAGCGTTGCCACCTGGTTGGTCGTGATTCGCGGCACACCCATCGACAGCAGTGTTCGCGCGTCTCCGACGGTATCGACGGTCCATGTTGCCAGGGCCACTTCCGCGGCGTGTGCGCGCTCGGCGAGCTCCGGTTCAGACAGGAGGATTCGGGCGTCGAAGTCCAAGAGGGCGAGTGCATCGCCCGAGGCTCGTTCGAGCGCTTCGTCGGCCCGTGACCGCTTGTCCACGATGTATCCGATGCGGGCGGCGGGCTCGGCGACCCGAACCCGCGTCAGCCCGTCCCAGCTCATCGAGATGAACACGGTCGCCTCGAGGAGGTCGTGCTGGGCGACCTCGGCGACGACCGCGGCAAGATCGTCGATGTCGCGCCATCCCTTGAGCTCCGCGTAGATCCGGTGCGCTCGACCGCCGACCGACTTGAGCGCGGCGCCGAGTGTGGGCACGGGCTCGCCCGCGAACTCCTCGGCGAACCAAGACCCTGCGTCGAGCGTCGCCAGCTGCTCGATGCTGCGTCGCGTGACGCGGCCCCTTCCGTTCGTGGTCCGGCGGAGCGACGCGTCGTGCATGAGGACCGGGGTCCCGTCTCCGGCCGTGTGCAGGTCGAACTCCACCGCGTCGGCGCCGGCATCGAGTCCTGCCTCGAGGGCGACGACGGTGTTCTCGGGCGCCCTCGCGCTGTAGCCCCGGTGCGCGATGATCTCGGCGCGCCCCGGAAGGGCGAAGGGATCCTTCACGAGGTGCCCTGGTCGGCAGGCGGAGACCCCGGTGGTCCAGAACCGAGAGCGCGATCGAAGTCGCGCGCTTCCGAGAGGCTCCGCACTGTTTGACTCAGCATTGCGATCTCCTGCTCCTGGAGCTCGACCCTACGTTCGAGAATCCGCAGATGCTCGTCGGCGCCCCGCGCTTCGAAGAGCTTCGCGAGCGCCTCGACGACCGGGCTCAGCGCGAACCGGGCGGTGGCGCCTAAGACAGGGATGAGGACGATCGAGATTCCGAGCACGACCGCCACGAGACCGGTCACGTCGATCGGCAAGATCTGCATGTTGCGTCGCTCCGGAGAGGGAAATGCGAGAACATGGTGTCCAGGAGAGGCCCGGGACCGCAACATCCATCGGTCGAGCGGCTCGGTGGGCCGCGCGTCGCCCAGCCGTGCATCGAGGGGTGTTCCAACCTCACGGGCGCCCGCATCGTCCAATGCGGTGTAGAGAGGGCATCGAACCGGAGCCAAGAGGGCGACAGCCTCTTGGAGGAATCTTGGGCCAACGAGTGCCAGAGCATTTCGAGCAGTCGGATGTGCGTCGCGCGGCAGAGGGAGATCACGCGGCGTTCGAGCGGCTCTATCGCGAACACGTCGGTCGGATCCACGCGCTTTGCACGCGTATGGTCGGCTCCGACGTCGCGGACGACCTGACACAGGAGGTCTTCATCAGGGCTTGGCGAAAGCTCGACGGCTTCAAGGGTCAGTCGAAGTTCGGCACATGGCTGCACCGATTGGCGGTGAACCACGTGTTGAGCCGACGCGAGACGATTCGGCGCAGGGAATCGAAGCAGGCGTTCGGAGAGGGGATTCTGAGCCGGGTCGTGGCACCGCCGAGGCGGTCCTCCGGTCACGCGCTCGATCTCGATCGGGCGGTCCGAAGGCTGCCGGAGCGCGCCCGGGACGTGTTCGTCCTCTTCGATGTCGAGGGGTACAGTCACGACGAGATCGCCGAGGCGCTCGGTGTATCGGTCGGAACATCCAAGTCGCAATTGCACCGGGCTCGGATGCTCATGCGCGAACAGCTGGATTGATCCAATGACATACAAAGACAACGAACATCCCGAATGGACAGACCGTCTCTCCGACTTCCTCGACGGAGGGCTCGACCCCGAGACGCATGCAGCGTTCGAGGCGCATCTCGGTGAGTGCGGGTCGTGTCGCGGAGTCCTCGAGGGATTGGATGAGGTTCGCCGCCGGGCTGCTGCACTGGGCCCGATCGAGCCGACCAGGGACCTCTGGGCGGGCATCGCGGCAACGATCCGTGCCCCGGCAGCCGGGGCCGCGGAAGGCGCGACGGTCATCGCCTTGCCCACGGCCGAGCGGGCTCGCCCCGACATCGGGTCACGGCGGAGTCATCGTGTCTCGCTTTCGTCCATGCAGCTGGTCGCTGCGTCGTTGGTACTGGTCGTCGGGTCGTCCCTCGCCACGCTCACCTTGAGGTCGCAGAGCCCGACTTCGACGCCGCCGGTCGCGGCCACGGGGTCGGAGGGCGTGATCATGCCGGCGGGGACCGCAGCCCCGCCACCCGCGGATCTGGCCCTCGAGCTTTCGTCGCTCGAACAGGCTCTCGCGGAAGCCCGTGGGGTCCTCGACCCCAACACCGTTCGAATCCTGGAGCGGAATCTGTCCGTGATCGAGCAGGCCATCGAGGACTCTCATCGGGCGCTGATGCAGGACCCCGAGAACGCGTTCTTGGCCGAGCATCTCGATCGGGTCTATCACCGGAAGCTGGAATATCTCCGTGAAGCGGCGCGCGTCGTCGAGAGCGCGGACTGACCCATGCGCACTCGCCTGTTGTCGATCGGTCTTCTCGGGATCGTGACGTTCCCGCTCCCGGCCCAGACGAACCCGCGGGCGGAACATGCGGAACATCCAGGGGCGAGCTTCACCACGATGCTGGGAGCCCGCCATATGTCGACCATGGTGGACACCCTGGTCGAGCTACGTCCGGGCGACCGGGTCGTTCTCGAGAACCTCACGGGCCAGATCTCCGTAGGGAGCTGGGACCGGAACGAGCTCGAGATCCGCGGTGCGGACGATGGAGTGCCGATCATGGTGCGGCGCTCGGGCTCGACCGTTCGTGTCGTGCGTGACGACCGGAAGGGTCGTCGCCACGCGTTGGACGCGCGCATTCGAATGCCGGCATCGCACGACCTGCGCGTGAGTGGGTCGCTGGACCTATGGATCGAGGGCCTGAGCGGGAGCATCGACGTGGATAACGTAAGCGGGGACATATGGATCGCCGACGCGGACGGACAGGTCTCGGTGCGCACGATCGAGGGAGAGATCGACGTCGTGCGATCGCGGGGCGGCGTGACCGCTTCGTCGCAGTCCGATGACGTTCGGCTCCGCGACGTCCGCGGCCCCGTGGATGCGCACTCCGGAAGCGGCGACGTGCAGCTCATGGAGATCGTATCGGCGCGGGTACGTGCCGAGACCCAGGACGGCGATATCACCTTCTCCGGAACGATCGACGACGGAGGCGACTACGGCTTCTTCGTTCACGACGGCGACGCGGAGGTCGCGATCCCGGCGGACGCCAACGCGCGCGTCGAGGTGTCGACGTTCGACGGCGAGTTCATATCGGATTTCCCGGTGGTGCTTCAGCGATTCACGGGCGGCCGCGAGTTCGCGTTTACGGTCGGAGCCCCACGCGCCCGCATCACCATTCAAGTCTTCGATGGAGAGATCCATCTGCAGCGCAGGTAACGCCCCGGAAGGGCATGACATGAACCAAGGGAGGATGGGATGAAGCTCAAAAACTTGATCATCGCGATCGCAGCCGTCACGGCAGCCGGCGGGGTCATCGTCGCTCAGAACGGTGGCGTTCAGAGGACCGCCGCGGCGGTCGCGTCGTTCTTCGAGCGCTTCGGGATCGAAGCCGCGTTCGCAGTCGACCAGCAAGACGCCCCCGCGGTGGGCCTGGCAGAAAGCCAGAGCGCGACGGACTACCGCTGGACCGGATCCCTCGCCGCGGGACGCTCGTTGGAGATCAAAGGCGTGAACGGCTCGATCACGGTCGAGCGCGCGCCTGGCGACGAGGTCGTGGTCACGGCTGAAGCGCGAGCCCGGCGATCGGATCCTTCGGCCGTTCGAGTCGAGCGGCTCGAGCACGGCGAGGGCCTGACGTTCTGTGCCGTGTATCCGACCCCCGAAGGCGAGCGCGCAAACGAGTGCGCCCCGGGATCCAGCGGCCGAATGAGCACGCACCGGAACGACGTGCAAGTCGACTTCCGCATCGAGGTGCCCGCGGGCGTCTCGTTCATCGGGCGCACCGTGAATGGGGGCGTCGAGGCGATCGACCTCCAGAGTGACGTGGTCGCCGCAACGGTCAACGGGGACATCGAGATCTCGACCACGGGATTCGCGGAAGCGGAGACGGTCAATGGCTCGATCGAGGCGTCCATGGGGAGCGACATCCGTGAGGGCGTCTCCTTCTCGACGGTCAACGGGAGCATCTCGCTCGACCTGCCCGACGACATCAATGCCGACATCGACGCCAGCTGGCTGAACGGCAGCTTCGAGAGCGACGTGCCGTTCCTCCTCGAGGGTCGGGTGTCACGCCGGAGCGCCCGGGGCATGCTCGGCGCCGGAGGCCCCGAACTCGAGCTGGAGACGGTGAACGGCTCGATCCGAATCCGATGAGGCTCACACGCACGATCGGCCGGACCGGCCGGAGGACCAAGATGATGAAAGGTGTGGTGATCTTAGCCGCGGCGTTGATGGCGGTGCCCGTGGGAGCACAGGAGGTCGAGCGCATCTCCGGGCGAGACGTCTCGGTATACAATTTGGCGGGGAACGTGGATATCGTCCGGGGGAGCGGGTCGGAGGTCGTCGTTCGCATCGATCGTGGCGGTCGCGACGCCGCAGACCTCCGAATCGAGACGGGGCAGATCGGAGGGCGGGCGACCCTTCGCGTCGTCTACCCGGACGACCAAGTCGTCTATCCCGAGATGGGGCGAGGGTCGCGCACCTCCGTCCGCGTGCGCGACGACGGCACCTTCGGTGACCGTGGTCGTGACCGAGGATCCCAGATCGAGATTCGAGGCCGAGGGGACGGCATGGAGGCGTGGGCGGACCTCGTGATCGAGGTGCCCACCGGTCGGGATGTCGAGCTCCATCTCGCTGCGGGTGAGGTGGAGGCGCGTGGGGTGTCGTCCACGCTCTCGATCGACACCGGGTCGGGTGCCGTGACCGCGATCGATATCGATGGAGACCTGAGTGTGGACACCGGGTCTGGGAGCGTCATGGTGGGCGGGGTGCGGGGAGACCTGACGGTCGACACCGGCTCGGGGCGCGTTGAAGTGTCGGACGTAACGGGACGGAGCGTCGAGGTGGACACGGGGTCCGGCGGCGTGAAGGGCTTCAACGTTTCCGCCGAGGAGCTCGTCGTCGACACCGGCAGCGGCTCGATCGAGCTCGAGAACGTCACGTCCCGGGACGTCGTGCTGGACACCGGAAGCGGTTCGATCGAGATCGAGCTCACGACCGACGTCGATCGGCTGGACGCGGACACGGGATCCGGTTCGGTCACGGTGTACGCGCCCGCCGGGCTCGGCGCGATGGTCGACATCGAGTCGGGGAGCGGGGGGATCGACCTCGACTTCCCCGTTGAGGTGCGTACGGTTCAGCGAGACCGGGTGCGCGGCACGTTGGGGGACGGTAGAGGTGAGATCAGGATCGACACCGGCTCCGGGTCGATTCGCTTGCTTCGACGCGTGAACTGACGGCTCGCGTCAAGACAGCTTCATGGGGTGGGGTGGCTCGAACGAGGCCGCCCCGCCCCGTTCGTCTTGTGAGTCGGTTTGCCGGCCGCCCCTCAGCGGCGCGCCACCGGAATGCGGAAGGTCGTGTGCTCCCATTCGTAAACGAGCGCACCCGTTTGACCTGCCGCCGGATCGAAGCGGAAGGTCAAGGTCTCGACATGATCCTGGAGTGGGGCCGTGACCACCGAGAAGCTCCCGAGGTCGGATTGGCGCACGTCCGGGCTCAGGGGAATCCCCCAGCGGTGGACGTTGGCGTTGACGACAACCGTCCAGGAATGCTCCTGGGGAATCGCGTACAACGAGTACGAGCCGGGGTCCACGGAGACCGTTCCCACGCTCGCGGGGAAGGGTAGGTGGATCGTGGTCGGCTCGTCCGCGCCGAGCCGCCAGGGAAGACCGAACGGCTCCTGACCGCCGAGCATGACGCGACCGCGTGCCGAGGGGCGACCATAGCAGAGCTTCGCCTCCTGCCCCCCCAGAGAGAACGTCACGGAGTCCAGCGGACTCGGGCGCTCAGCGAGTGCTTCCGGCGCGCCCCTGAACGTGCATCTCGTCGACTGGGCGTCTACCTGCCCGGCGCCGACCACGAAGCACGCCACCCACGGGGTCCAGCGGAGCAGTTTCTTCATCTCGTCTATCCGTCAGCTCTTCCCGAGCGTGCAGCCGAGTCGTAGTCGCGCCCTGCGGGCCGGGGCCACCCCGGCCTCGCGGAAGTCCCGTTCCGATACACCATCATCACGCACCGCGTTCGCCTCACCCGCCGGGTCGGCGTCACCCCGCCTCGACCCGAGCTCGTCGAGTAGCTCGGTGACACCCCGGGTCACTGCGCTGCACGGAGCGCTCGCCCCAGCTGAGTCGGCTCGGTCCATGGATGCATAGTAGCGTGCGCCGCGCGGGGCCTACCACCATCTTTTCGGCTCCCCATCGCCCCGACCACGAAGTACTCCGCGTTCCACCCACCACGAGACCGCATGTGACCCGCTCCGACGACGACGACCGCTTCCGCTTTCATCACCCGGTCACCGTTCGGTTTCGTGACGTCGACGTCGCGGGGCATGTCCACCACGCCGACGCGTTGATCTACTTCGAGGAAGCGCGCTGGGCGTACTGGAGGTCCGTCGTTCGGGAGGACGCGACGGTCGATGGCTTGGATTACGTCTTGGCCGAAGGCAGGGTCCGATGGCACGCGCGCGTTCTGTGGCCTCAGGAGGTGGTGGTGGGCGTAAGAGTGTCGCGGATCGGTCGTAAGCACTTCGAGATGGAGTACGTTGTTCGGTCGGCCGCTGGCGAAAAGCTCCAAAGCGGCACGACGGTCCAAGTCATGTACGACTATGGAAAGCAGGCCTCGAAGCCGATGCCGGACGAGCTCCGAGCGACTCTCGAGGCGTTCGACGGTCCCTTCGACTGAGCGGATTGACCGATGATGGTACGGGCCGATAAGTTGTTGAGCTTGATTTTCCGAGAAGCGTCGTCTTCTCGAATTTCGCCGGAGTTCTTTGATCACTCGGGGACCTCCGGCTTTTCGTCGGGTTAGGAGAGGTCATATCGTTCGGGACCGGTCCGGGCGAGGCCCGTTGGAGTAGCGGGCCGGAACATGTTGGGGAAACCCACAAGGGAGATGGAGTCATGGTTGGACGGCTGAAGTTTGCGCTGACGGTGATTGCCGCCGCGCTTTTGTTCGCGCCCTCGGCGCTCGAGGCCCAGGACGGCGGACGCTTTCGCGTTCTGATTCCGTATTTCACCCCGCTCGAAGACGCGGACGACGACTTCGGCAAGGACGGGTCCAAGGAGTTGCGGACGCTCTTCGAGAGCATGGCGACTCACGTCGCGATGGAAGAGAACGCGATCAAGGACGAGGTCAGGCGCTTCGACATGAAGATCGAGGACCTCGATTGTATCCGATCCCGCCAGCTTGCCGCGCAGATCAACGTGCCGGTCGCCATCTGCGTGAGCTATACCGATCAGGGTCAGAAGCAATTGATGGTCAGCGCCGAGGTCTGGGACGTGGCCGCCTCCGAGTCGTTCCCGATCGAGCCGTTCGCCGCCAACGAAGACAACGAAGAAGTCGCGGCTCGCCATATCTTCGAGGCGTTCGAGAAATACTCGACGACCGTCAGGTCCGCGGCGATCTGCAACGATTATTTCGCGAGCCAGCAGTGGGAGAATGCGCTGCGCAACTGCGACGAGTCGTTGGCTCTCAACCCGAACGCTGTTGGGACGCGGTATCTGAAGGCCCGGATTCTCTACGAGATGGAGAATTATCCGGAATCGCTCTCCGAGCTCGAGACCGTGATCGAGGCGAATCCGTTCCATGAAGAGGCTCTCCAGCTCGCCGGCTACATCTCCGCCGTGACCGAGCAGGACGACAAGGCGCGCGACTACTACTCCCGTTACCTGGACATCAACCCGGGGAACGCGGCGATCCGCATGCGAATCGCGTACGAGCTCGCCCAGGCCGGTGACCCCGTTGGCGCCATGGAGTTCATCCAGGTCGGCCTCGATGTCGATGCCGAGAACGTGGACCTTCACGAGCAGTACGGTGGGTTCGCGTTCAGCGCCGCGCTCCAGATCCAGCAGGAAGCGTCGGTCGGCAACGAGAACGCCGGTGATGCGGTAGCGCCCGAGGCGGCCGCGTACTATCGCGAGGCGATCGCGTCGTACGATAAGGTTTTCGAGGCTAAGGGGCAGGATACACCGGTGGGGCACCTGGCCAACGTGATCTCGGCCTACATCCAGCTCGAGGAGCTCGACTCGGCGATCTCGATGGGAGAGCGTGTGTTGCAGACGCACGTCGAGTCCGATCGCCTTTGGGTGCTCTATGCGGATGCGCTGCAGCGCAGCGGCCGATTGGATGACGCGATCGCCGCGCTCGACCGCGTGATGGAGATCAACCCGGAGCACCCGAGCGCTCCGCTGCGTCAGGGGAATTGGCTCATCCAGGCCGGTCGGCTCCAAGATGCGGTCGCCGTGCTCTCGCGTTCCGCGCAGAACGATCCGCAGCGTGCCGAGCAGGCCGCGCGGATGATCTTCGCCGAGGCGTACCAGAACGGAAACCAGAAGGACAACTACCAGTACGCCGCGACGGGAATGGCGGCCGCCAAAGAGCTGCCGAACCTGAGCGCGGAGATGACCGCTCAGCTCAACTTCTGGCACGGGTACAGCCTGTATCAGATGGCTGTGGCCGAGCAGGAGCCGCAGACGCTTGCGACGGCGCAGTCTGCGCTCCCGAAGTTCAATCAGGCGGTGCAGCTGCTCCGTCAGTCGGGCAACTACCCGAGCTCGGTGAATGTGAACCTGCAGCAGCTCCTCGAGAACGCTCAGACCTACATCGAGATCCAGGACGCGATCATCAAGCGCGGTCGCTGATGTCGTGATGTAGGACGCACGCGAGCGCCACGGCGCCGCGGGGGACTTCGGTCCCTCGCGGCGCCTTTTTCTTGTCCCTCGAGAACGACCCACTCTTTCCCACCCGGATCGAGCCTCCTTCGGGTCGACCTTCGGGTTTTCTTCGTATTTTTGAAAATTCGGGTTTCGGGCTCTTGTCGGGTTTGTCCAAGCATGACGGGACGATCCCCCTACTGAGGCCTTTCGGTTCACGCCGAATAATTGCGAAAACTCACCCTTGACGCTTCGGTCCACCGGTCCCTATTATGCCCCAGCATTTCCCACTCTTCCCCACTCTGTACCACCCACGAGCACCAGTTGAACGGTTTCGTCGGCCAGTACGAGCACCAGATGGACCAGAAGGGGCGCGTCAGCCTTCCCTCGGCATTCCGCCGGGAGGCTGAGGGCGACCGCTTCGTTCTGCTGCAGTGGGAGCCTCGGTACCTGACCCTATTTCCGGAGGAGAAGTGGCGGGAGGTCCAGGGGAACCTGCTCGAATTCCGTCGCTCCGAGCCGAGCGCCTGGCACCACGTCCGCGCGATCATCTCGAACGCGGTGGAGGTTGCGCCGGACAAGCAGGGCCGCATCCTCGTGCCCGCCGCGCTTCAGCAGGCCGCCGAGCTCTCCGGAGCCGTCCTGCTGAGCGGCAATCTCGATCGCGTCGAACTGTGGAATCCGGCCGTGTACCGCGAGGTGGTTCAGGGCCAGGTCGGCGACATCCAGCAGTTCGCCCACAAGCTCTTCGGTTGAGCGACATGTCCAGCTACCACGAGCCGGTCATGGGCGCAGAGGTCCTCGGATTCCTCGCGCCGCGGACCGGCGGACTCTACATGGACGGGACGGTCGGGGGTGGCGGGCACACGAAAATGATCGTCGAGGCGTGCGAGGGCTGCCGGGTCATCGCCGTGGATCAGGATCCCGAGGCGCTGGAGGCGGCGCGTGGGGCGCTCGCCGATCACCGTCGGCGAGTTCGCTTCGTCGAGGCTCGCTTCGACCGTGCGCTGGACGACCCCGAGATCCGCGATCGGGGACTCGACGGCGCCCTGCTCGACCTGGGTGTGAGCTCACATCAACTCGACGCGGACGAGCGGGGCTTCGCCTTCCGCCGCGGCGTTGAGCTCGACATGCGCATGAGCGGCGAGGGTCCGGATGCCAAGGCGTTCCTGGCCACGGCCGGAGAGCCGGAGCTGGTGCGCGTCTTCCGTGAGTACGGAGAGGAGCCCAAGGCTCGTCGATTGGCGCGGGAAATCGTCAAGCGTCGGGTCACGGAGCCGATCGCGACGAGCGACGATCTGGTCGCAGCCCTCACGGTCTCCCTCGGCCGCCCCCCATCGGCCAAGGAAAAGGCACGGATCTTCCAAGCCGTACGTATCGCGGTGAACGAGGAGTTGGAGGCTTTGCTGTCGGCGTTGCCCGCGATTCGGGACGTGTTGAAGGCCGGTGGGGTGATGGTGGTGATCGCGTATCATTCGTTGGAAGACAGAGCGGTGAAGAACGCGTTCCGCGAGTGGAGCCGTTCCTGTGTCTGTCCGCCCGAGCTTCCCGTGTGCACCTGCCGTGGCGAGGCGTTGGGGAAGACGCTCACGCGGAAGGTCGTGCGACCCACGGCCGAAGAGGTGGAGCGGAACCCGCGGGCGCGCTCTGCGCGGCTACGGGCGTGGCGGAGGGCCGCCTGATGGACCCTACCGTGCTCGGCCGTGCTGCGGTCACGTTCGCGTTTCTCGTTTGTTCGCTCGGATTCGTCACCTGGCGCCAGAGTCGCGCGCTGGAAGCGCACCAGGCCCTCGACCAGGTGCGGCGCGAGGTGTCGGTAGCCCAGGCCGAGCGCGTCGAGCTCCAGCGTGAGATCCAGGTTCTGCGAAGTCGGTCCCGGATCCTTCCGGCCGCCCGTGGATTGGGGCTTCATACGCCGGACGCGTCCGAGCAGATCCTCTTGGCGAAGGAGGAAGTCCGGTGAGCCGTCGCTCGATGGATCCCCGCCCGCGTCCGTGGCGCCGCCGCCTGGTCCTCGGTGGATGGCTCGCTGCCGCGCTCCTCGTTACGGCCCGTGCCGTTCAGATTCAGCTCGTGCAGGCCGCCGAGTGGCGCAGTGTCGCGAGTAGGCAGCACAGCCAGGACCAAGAGCTTCCCGCACCGCGTGGGACCATCCGCGACCGCACCGGCAACCCCATGTCGGTGACGCGCGAGCGTGTCCGCGTCAACATCGCACCCCGCGAGGTGAACGAGCCGAAAGAGGTCGAGTCGATGCTGGTCGGCGTGCTCGGTCTGACCTCCGGGCGCGCCAACCGTCTCGTGTCGACTGGACGCGGGTGGAATCCCGCGGGGATTCACCCGCCTTCCGTCCGAGAACAGCTCAACGCGACCGGGGTGCACGTCGAGCAGGTCTTCCAGCGGTTTTACCCGCACGGCGACTTGGCCCGGGGTGTTCTCGGGGTGGTTCTGGACGACGAGGGTCGTGGTGGGATCGAGAGGGTCTTCGAGGACTGGCTGAGCGGGACGCCCGGTCGTCAGGTGATCGCGCGGGACCACGTCGGGCAGCCGATCCCCGGTGAGCGCATCACCGTGGAGGCCCCGCGCGCGGGCGGCGAGGTGGTTTTGACCCTCGACATGGACCTGCAGGAGATCGCCCAGGCGGCGCTCCTGGAGGCGATCGACCGCCATGACGCGGAGGGTGGGGACGTGCTCATCACGAACCCGCGCACCGGAGAGATCCTGGCGCTCTTTTCGATCCAAGACGGGCAGGTCGGCGCCCTCTCGGCGGTCAACACCTCGTTCGAGCCGGGGTCCACGCTGAAACCGTTCACCGTTGCCGGGCTGTTGAAGCACGATCTGGCATCGATGAGCGACTCGATCGACGTGGGCGACGGCACCTGGGAGGTCGCTGGCCGACGCCTCCATGACACGCACACCGAGGGCGTGATGACGGTGCGGGACGCGCTACGCGAGTCGTCGAACGTGGGCATCGCCAAGGCCGCGCTTCCGCTCCCTCCGGGTCTGCAATACGAGAATCTCCGGGATTTCGGCTTCGGAACCCTGACCGGCGTCGACCTTCCCGGTGAGGTGGCGGGCACGTTGAAGCGCCCCGACGACTGGTCGGGTCAGACGCCTGCGTCCCTCGCCATCGGCTACGAGATCGCCGTGACGCCGCTGCAGATGGCGATGGCGTACGGGGCCCTCGCGAATGGTGGAATTCTGATGCGACCCCGGCTGGTGCGGGAGCTGCGTGACGCGGACGGCACCTTGGTCGAGCACTTCGAGCCCGAGGTCGTTCGGCGTGTGATGGACGAGCGCTCCGCGAGCCTGATCGGCCGAGCTCTGGTCGACGTGGTGGAAGACGGCACCGGAACGCTCGCCCGGCTGGGCTCGTTCCGGGTCGCGGGCAAGAGCGGGACCGCGCGGATCAGCACCGACGGCACGTACCAGGCCGGCGACTACTCATCCTCGTTCGTCGGGTATTTTCCCGCGGACGCGCCGCAGCTCGTCGTCTTCGTCAAGCTGGACCGTCCTCGCGGGGGCGAGTACTACGGCGGTGCCGTAGCAGCGCCGGTCACGCGCGCCACGATGGAGGCCGCCCTCGCGGCGAACTCCTTGAATCTCGGAGAATTGGTCGCGTCGAGTCGCGAGCAGCCCGGGCGCATCCCGACGGATCTGACTCCGATCTTCGCGGCCTTGCCGCTCGAGCCGGCGCTACCGCCGCTCAACTTCCTCGATGGCGCGGACGGCTCGGATCGGCGGACCGCAGGGGATGCCGGGGTGGCGGTTCCGGACGTTTCGGGGCTTCCGGCGAGGATCGCGATCCGCCACCTGCACCGCTATGGGCTGCGCGTGACCCGTGCAGGAACCGGCGAGGTCACCGGTAGCGTCCCCCGGGCCGGCGCTCGGGTTCTACCCGGCGACACCATCCGTCTGAGCTACGAGGGCCGGCCGAATGAGTGACCCGCGCACGGTCGCGACGGTCGGGGATGTCCTCCGGTCGGCCGACCTCCTCACGCAGGAGCTCGGCGCGGGGGACGTCGCCGTTCGTGGTGTCGCCCAGGACTCACGCCTCGTCCGCGCTGGCGACCTGTTCGTCGCGTGGAAGGGCACCGCCGTGGACGCGCACGATTTCGTTGCCGACGCAGCGTCTCGGGGCGCGGTCGCTGCCGTCGTCGAGTACGCGGTGGATGTCGACATCCCGCAGCTCGTCGTGCGGGACGGCCGTCGGGCGGCGGCGCTCGCCGCCGATTGTGTCGTGGGATCGCCTGGCGACGAGATGCTCATGATCGGTGTGACGGGGACCAACGGAAAGACGACCACGGCCCATCTGGTTCGCCATCTTCTCGCGCCGGACATCGAGACCGCGGTGATCGGTACGCTCGGACTCGTCGAAGACGGCTGCGTTCGGCCGGGCACCGAGGGTCTCACGACCCCTGGCCCGGTCCAGGTCGCCGTTTGGCTGCGTGAGCTGGCCGATGGCGGCACCAGGGCCGTGGTGCTGGAAGCTTCGTCGCACGCACTCGCTCAAGCGCGTCTCGACGGGATCCGGTTCGAGATCGCGGTATTCACCAACCTGACGCAGGACCACCTCGACTACCACCTCGACATCGACGGCTATTTCGCCGCGAAGGCCCACCTCCTCGAGCTCGTGACGCCCGACGGTGCGGTCGTCGTGAATGCCGACGAAGCGGCCTGGTCGGCGCTCGACGTCGGGGGGCGCCGGGTCCGGACGTTCTCGGTCGAGGGAGACGCGGATTTCCTGGCGACCTCGCTCCGGCTCGGTGCAGGCGGCACGGAGTTCACACTCGAGGTCGACGGCGAGAGCCGGCTCGTCCGGACGCCGCTCGTGGGGCGCTACAACGTCGAGAACACGCTGGCCGCCATGGCCACGGCGCAGGCGGCGGGCATCGATCTGACACGGATCATCGAACGACTCGAGACCGTTCCCCCGGTGGCTGGCCGCCTCGAGACGGTGGCTTCGGACCCCTTCACCGTGCTGATCGACTTCGCCCACACGCCAGCCGCGCTGGAGAATGCTCTGGCCGCCGTGAAGCCTCTGACAAAAGGGCGACTGATCGTGGTCTTCGGGGCGGGGGGTGATCGGGATCGGACGAAGCGCGCGCCGATGGCCGAGGCCGCGTCCCGCTGGGCCGACCTCGTGGTGCTCACCTCCGACAACCCTCGCACTGAAGATCCGGACGCGATCATCGACGAGGTCGAAGTCGGACTCGGGCCGGTCGAGCATCTCCGGTATACCGATCGGAAAGCGGCGATCCACGCCGCGCTCGAAGCCGCCCGGCCCGGGGACACGGTGCTCCTCGCCGGAAAGGGGCACGAAAGCTACCAGGTCATCGGAACCGAAAAGCGGCCCTTCGACGAAGCTGCGATCGTCCACGAGACCCTCCGAGGCCTGGGGGCCGCGTGACGGATTTCCTCTGGACGGACGCCTCCGTGCGCCGTGCGTTAGGGCTCCGTTCGGACCTGGCCGAGGAAGGCGTGGAATACACCGGCGTCTCCACGGACTCCCGCTCCGTGCGCGACGGGGATCTGTACGTCGCGCTCGTCGGCGACCACTTCGACGGTCACGACTTCGTCGCCGACGCACTGTCCCGCGGAGCGGGCGGGGCCGTGGTATCTCAGCCCGCCGCTGGCGACCCGCCGATGGCCCGCCTGTACCCGGTCGAAGACACCCTGGTCGCCCTCGGGCGCCTGGCTGCGTTCCGTCGTGCCTCGCTCGACGCACCGGTGGTCGCCATAACCGGGTCGTCGGGAAAGACGTCCACCAAGGACATGATGGCGGCCGCGCTCTCCGCGACGCTCCGGGTGCACGCGACCAGCGGGAACCTGAACAACCGGATCGGCATGCCGCTGACCATGCTCTCCACGCCGCTCGACGCCGAGGCCGTGGTCCTGGAGCTCGGTACGAACGAGCCGGGCGAGATCGCCACGTTGGCCCAAATCGCGCGCCCGGACCTCGCGGTCATCACCACCGTAGGAGCGAGTCATCTCGAGAAGCTCGGTTCGGTCGAGGGCGTGCTGGAGGAGAAGCTCGATCTCCTGCGTCATATGGCCGAGGGCGGACGTTGCGTGGTGGGGGACGAGCCGGCCCGACTCGCGGAACGGGCGAGGGCCCTCTGCTCGGGCGTTCGGGTCATCGGGTGGAGTGAGCGCGCCGACGACGCGGGACGGCCAGGCCATCCGGACGTCGACGTCTTCGGCAAGTACTCGTTCGAATGGCGCGGGCAGCGGGTGACGGCGCCGATGTTCGGTCGACACGGCGTCACGAACGCGATGATGGCGCTGACCGTGGCCGAGCTGCTCGGCGTCCCGGTTCGTGACGCCATTCGGGGCCTCTCGACGACCACGCAGAGCGCGATGCGCGGAGAGTACCGGCGGATCGGCGACCTCACGCTGATCGTCGACTGCTACAACGCGAACCCCCAAAGCGTCCGGGCCTCGCTCGACGTGCTCGAGTCCCAAGGCGTCGCGGCCCGGAAGGTCGCGGTGCTCGGCAGTATGCTCGAGCTCGGCACCGAGGCGGAGTCGTTGCATCGGGCGGTGCTCGCCGACGCGCTCACACGGGACATCGATCTCGTGGTCGCCACGGGTCTGTTCGGTGACGCCGCAAGCGAGGTCGTCCGGTCCGGCCCGGAGATCGTGGCCGATCGCCTCATCACGGCTACCGCTTGGGAGGACGCATACCAGGAGCTTCGCGAGCGGCTGCGGGGCGACGAGATCCTACTCCTGAAAGCTTCCCGCGGGGTCGCGCTCGAGGGGATTCTGCCTCTGCTGGAAGGCGACTTCGGCGACTCGAGCGTCTCGGGAGACGCAATCGCCGCTCCGGAAAACCCCTCGACCCCGATGGCTCCGCTCGGCCGGGTCGAGGCCTGATGTTCTACTACCTCATGCCCCGCCTCGTGGATATCCACGGCGTCTTCAACGTCTTCGTGTACATCTCGTTTCGGACCGCGGGCGCGGTGGTCACCGCCCTCGTGATCGCCTTCGCGTTCGGTCCGACCGTCATTCGTCGGCTTCAGCTGGCCGACGTCGGGCAGGTCGTGAGGGACGCGGGTCCCGCGACGCACCTGGAGAAGAGCGGAACGCCGACGATGGGCGGACTGATCATCATCACGGCCGCCACGGTTTCCACGCTTCTTTGGGCGCGCTTGGACGACTGGTACACCGTCCTCGCGCTCGTTTCGCTGCTTTGGATGGGCGCCATCGGCTTTCTCGACGACTACCTCAAGGTGGTGCAGGGGAAGACGAGAGGACTGGTCGCCCGCTACAAGATGATCGGGCAGTGGACGTTCGGGCTCTCGCTCGGTGCGTTCCTGATCTGGCAACCGATCTCGACGCACCCGACCACGTGGACCTCGGTCCCCTTCTTCGCCGATTTCGCCGCCGCCTTCTCGGCACCGGTGTTCGTGGTGTTCACGGGTGCGGTGATCTCCGGCTCTTCGAATGCCGTGAACCTGACCGATGGCCTCGATGGTCTGGCAGCCGGGCTCACTGCAATCGCCGCCGCTACGCTCGGCATCTTCGCGTACATCGCCGGACGCGTCGATACGTCGGCCTACCTCGGCTTCTTCTACCTGCCAGGAGCAGGAGAGCTCACGATCTTCGCCTTCGCTCTCGCCGGCGGTGCACTGGGCTTCCTCTGGTTCAACTCGCACCCGGCCGAAGTCTTCATGGGCGACACCGGCTCGCTCGCGCTCGGGGGCGCCCTGGGCGCGATGGCCATTCTACTCAAGGCCGAGTTCCTGCTCGTGATCGTCGGGGGCGTGTTCGTGCTCGAGACGCTCTCGGTGATCGTCCAGAAGGGATGGTTCAAGTACACGAAACGTCGGTTTGGAGAGGGTCGCCGCGTCTTCATGATGGCGCCCGTGCATCACCACTTCGAGAAGCTCGGATGGTCCGAGACGAAAGTGGTCAACCGCTTTTGGATCATCGGCGTGCTCTTCGCGATGCTCGCATTCAGCACGCTCAAGATTCGGTGAGCGTATACGGTGCGATCATGCGACGAACGGTCGAAAACTGATGGACCTGAAGGGAACGAACGTGGCTGTCATCGGCCTCGGAGCAAGCGGCGTCGCCGCTGCCCGATTGGCCTCACAACAGGGAGGAGAAGTCTATGTCTCGGATACGCGTGAAGATGATGCAGTTGCAGCTCGTGGAGCCGATCTCAAAGCGGCCGGAATCGCCGTGGAGCTCGGAAGGCACGATGTCGAACGAATGGCGGGCGCCGGCCTCGTCGTCGCCAGTCCAGGCATCCCGCCCGACGCACCGGTGCTCCGGGCGCTCCGAGAACGGGGCGTCGGCTGGATCAGCGAGCCCGAGTTCGCCGCACGGTTCTTCTCGGGTTCACTGATCGCGATCACCGGGACCAATGGGAAGACCACGACTACGCTGCTGGTGGAGCATCTGCTGCGCGCGTCTGGCATCGACGCGGCGGCGGGTGGGAACGTCGGGGGAGGGCTTGCCCCTCCAGCGTCGGATCTGGCCCGCGCGGAGCATCCGCCCGATTGGATCGTGCTCGAGATGAGCTCGTTTCAGTTGGCCGGCGTGGAGTCCTTCCGCCCGGACATCGGGGTCGTGACCAACCTCTCGCCGGATCACCTGGATCGGTATCCGTCGGTTGGCGCCTACTACGCCGACAAGGCGCGGCTCTTCGACAACGCAGACGAGAAGAGCGTGTGGGTGCTTCCTGCCGGCGACCCGGAGGTGGAGGCACTCGCCGGTGCGGCCCCGGGTCGACGATTCCACTTCGGACTCGAGGGAGGCGACGCCTTCGTCGACGACGGGGTGATCACCCTCCGTCCATACGGTGAGGTGGAGCCTCTCGTCCCCGTTTCGGAGGTGCCCCTCTTGGGGCGGCACAACCTGGTCAACGCGCTCGCCGCTGCGCTCACTGCGCGCCTCGCGGGCGCGGAAAGCGGTGGGATCGCCGCCGGACTCGGCTCGGCCCGAGCGCTCCCGCATCGTCTCGAGCCCGTGAGGGATGAGCGCGGCGTTCTCTGGGTCAACGATTCCAAGGCGACCAACGTGGCCGCGACGCGCAGCGCCCTCGTGAGCCTCGAACGACCTGCGGTGCTGTTGCTCGGGGGTAAGGACAAGGGCGAGGACTTCAGGCCTCTCGTACCCGCGATGGGTGGCGGGGTGCGGGCCGTGCTCGTCTATGGCGCTGTCGCGCGGCGCGCCACTGCCGAGATCGCTGATGCGCTCGCCGGGCCCGACGCCGTGCGGGGCCCCGCGGGTGAGCCGATCGTCCTCGAGCACATCGAGGGTGGGCTCGATCGAGTGGTTGCACGGGCGGCTGAACTCGCGCGCGAAGGAGACGTCGTTCTCCTGTCGCCTGCCTGCTCGAGCTTCGACATGTACGAGAGCTACGAGCACCGTGGACTTCATTTCACCGAGCTCGCGCGGGAGGCCGCATGACCGCCCGCCCTATGGATCTCGCGCCACCCGCACCGGTCCGTCTCCCGGAATCGGGGCTCGGGCGGGGGTGGGAAGCCGCGACGCTCATGGGGCTCACGCTCCTCGTCCTGTCGTTCGGGCTCGTCACGCTCTACAGCGCGTCGTCGGTCTATGCCATTCGACAGGGATCTCCCGACCACGTCTTCGTACTCCGGCAGGCGGTAGGGGCCGCGATCGGGCTCGGCTCGCTCGTCGTCGTCGCCTCCATCCCTTACAAGGTGTGGTCGTACCTCTCGTGGCCGCTCCTCGCCGTGAGCACGTTCTTGCTGCTTCTGTGCGTGCTTCCGTGGACGCACGCCATCGCCCCGGAGATCAACGGGGCACGTCGGTGGCTCCAGGTCGGCGTCACCGTGCAGCCGTCGGAAATCGCGAAGATCGCGATCATCGTGTGGACCGCTGCGACGGCCGTCCGCAAGGTCGAGCACTTCAAGTCGTTGCGACGTGGACTGGCGCCCTTCCTGGTCGTCTGGGCGATTCCCGTGACGTTGGTCGCGGCGGGGCCGGATCTGTCGACCGCCGTGGTCGTGATGCTTCTCGGTCTGGTGGTGGTCTTTTCGGCTGGCGCGCGCATCGCCCACTTCGTTTTCCTCGGGGCGCTCCTCTCTCCGCTCGTCTACTGGCAGCTGCTCGTGGGCTACCGGGCCGAGCGGATGAAGATTTTCCTCGAGCAGGTCTCCGATCCGGCCGGGGCCGGATACCAGGTGAAGCAGTCGTTGATCGCGTTCGGCTCGGGTGGTCTCTCCGGCGTGGGCATCGGCGAAGGTCGCCAGAAGTACGGCTTCCTACCCGAGGCTCACAACGACTTCATCTTTGCGATGATCGGCGAGGAGTGGGGCTTCGTCGGAGTCGTCGTGCTGATCCTCCTCTACGTCTCGATGGTCCTGATCGGCTTCCGCATCGCGAGCAGGGCGCCCGACATGTTCGGCGAGCTGCTCGCCATCGGATGCGCGAGCCTGATCGCGATCCAGGCGATCCTTCACATGGCGGTCGGGCTCGCCTTGGCGCCCGCGACAGGTCTCGCGCTTCCGCTGGTCTCGTATGGGCGCTCCAATCTGATCATCACCTTCGTGGCGATCGGCCTTCTCATGTCGGTTGCTCGGTCCGCTCCGGGAGGGAAGGCCGCCCGTGTTTGACGCGCGCACGCCGCTCGTGGTGATCTCCGGTGGTGGGACCGGGGGACACCTGTACCCGGCGCTTGCCATCGCCGACGCGCTCCGCCTGGCTCGCCCCGACGTCCGCGTGCTCTTCGTCGGCGCCCAAAGGGGTCTCGAGGCGCGGGTACTCCCGGAGCGTGGCGAGGAACACGTTCTCCTGGCGGTTCACGGGATCGACCGGCGCCGCATCCTGGGGAGTTGGCGCGCCGTCACCGGATTGGTCGGTGCCATCCTGCGCGTCGTTCGGCTCTTCATGGACTCACGACCGGCGGTCGTGGTCGTGACGGGAGGATACGCGGGGGCGCCGGCCGGGATCGTCGCGGGGTTGATGGGCATTCCCCTGGTGCTGCAGGAGCAGAACTCCGTTCCCGGAGCGGTGACGAAGCTCCTCACCCGCTTTGCCGTACGGATTCACGTCGCCTATCCCGAGGCGATCGCCCGACTCCCCATGGCCGCGTCCCGATGCGTCGTCAGCGGGAATCCGGTTCGCCCGCCCTCCGCGGTGGATCGCACCGAGGCGCGGAGCTCGTTCGGCGTTCCGAGCGACGTCGTCGTGGTCTTCGTCACCGGCGGGAGCCAGGGCTCGCTGGCGCTGAATCGCGGCGTTGTGGCATACGTTGAGGCCGTGAGCCGTAGCGATGTGGTACGGCCGGACCTCCTCCACTTCCTGTGGGCGACCGGGCGGGCGCATTTCGAGAGTGTGGCGTCGGCGGTCGAGGCCGCCGGAGCGCCGGCGTGGGTCCACGCCGTTCCGTACGTCGACGACATGCCGGTGGCGCTCGCCGCCGCGGATGTCGCGCTGAGTCGCGCCGGGGCCATGACCACTGCCGAACTGGTGAACCAGGGGCTCCCGGCGATCCTGGTTCCTCTGCCCACCGCGGCCGAAGACCATCAGAGCTTCAACGCACGGGCTCTCGAAGCGGCCGGGGCGGCTCGGGTACTCCCGGAGCGTGAGTTGACGGTGGAGCGTCTCGCCCTGGAGCTGGAGCTGCTGGTCGAGGACACGACTGCACGCGAGACGATGCGCAGCCGCGCGCTCGTGCGGGCTCGTCCGCACGCGACCGCCGAGATCGCGGCGGATGTCGCGACCTTCGTTCCGCATCGGAGGGCCGCATGAGCGGGAGAATCGACCTGCGAGGGCTCGCGACCGACCGACCCGTGCACTTCATGGGTGTCGGAGGCGCGGGCATGTACCCGCTCGCGGAGTTGCTTTTGCGGAGTGGGGGACGGGTGAGTGGCTGCGACGCGAAGTCGAGTCCGGCACTCGAGCGTCTCGCGGAGCTCGGAGGCGAGCTGTCCGTGGGTCACGACCCTGGTCATGTGCGCGAAGCCGGCGCGCTCGTGATCACCGCCGCCGTTCCGGTCGAGCATCCGGAGCTCCAGGCCGCCCGCTCGGCCGGGATCCCGGTCATGAAGCGGGCCGAAGCCTTGGGTTCATGGGTTTCACACGGGACGGTCGTCGCCATCGCGG
>JAOTVL010000163.1 GCA_029863525.1 Gemmatimonadota bacterium | reverse complement strand
GTCACAGGAGTGTCGTGGACTTGGGGGCTTCGGCGGTGCGAGACGGGCGACCCCGCTGGCCCGGACGCCTACTCGTCGTTGCTCGGGATGATCGCCAGGTTGCCGAGCGTCATGTCCTCGTCGAACTCCACGGTGCGTAGCAGCGAGTACGTCTCGGCGTCGTACACGTCGATCGTGTTCCCGGCGACGTGGACGTACAGCTTGGATCCGTCGGCGCTCACGTCGAGGCCCATGCGCGCTCGGCCGGCGAACGGTACGCGCCGCGCCAGCGTCTGCCGAACGAGGTCGAACTCCCAGAACTCGTACTCGCCGATCGTCTGATAGAGCGCGTATGCCTTCTCACCGTTCGGTGCGAGGGCGAAGCCCCGGAGCGGCTCCGAGGGTCCGACGGTGAAGAAGTCGATCTCTTTCTCCGACAGGCGCACCTTCGCGATTCCGATCAGGCTGCGGTTGTTGACCGGGTCGCGCATGCGGAACAGGCTCGTGGCCACGCCGGGCTCGTCGTAGGTCATCGACTCCGTGTTGAAGCTCGGCCGACCCAGGCCCGGCTCGAGCGGCTGCGAGATCTCCCAACGATCGACTTCCTCGAAGGTCTCCGCATCGACGGCAATGATGTCGTTCGTGTAGAAGTAGATCGTCTCGCCGTCGGGCGAGTAGCGGAAGCCGACGTTGTCGCGCTCCTCACCGTCGGGCCACGGAATCGTGTCGGTGACCTGCTTCGTGCGTAGGTCGTACTCGAGAATGAACGGCCCTTCGACCAGGTATCGGTCGTCGAGCTTGGTGTATCGTTTGACGAACACGATCGCCTTCTCATCGGACGGATCGGGCGCGAACCCGTTGATGCGCACCGTCACGTCGCCTTCGGACAGCGTGTGCTCGTCGATGACCGCCCGCTGCGCCACGTCGACTACCTGGATGTACTCAGCGGACGCGTCGCCCACGTAGAGGCGGGTCTTGGACTCATTGAGGAAGACGTCGTCCGGGATGATCCGGTTCATCTTGATCCGGTCGATCACCTGCTCGGAGGCTTCGTCCCAGACGAGCATCTCGTCCGTGTACGTGGAGATGTACCAGGTCGCGGTCTGGGCGGAGGAGGGCGCCGCAGAGGCGAGGAGAATGGCCGTCAACGCAGCCGAGACGAGTGTCGTTCGCATGGGTTTTGCCTAGGGGAAGATCAGATCGAGCTTGCGCCAATCCTTCTGGGCCGATGCGCATTGGCCGGTCCAGTCGGGGGAGTGATTCAGCTGGTCGGGCACGTGGGCTGGCCAGAAGCACGAGATGTGGCAGTCGAAGATGTCGCGCTCGATCGGCTGACAGAGCCCGGCGGTGCCCCCACGATTGTCGACCTCCCAGCCCGGCGAGAACTGGAGGGAGCAGCCGAGAGGATAGTGGGGTCCGTCCATCTCGTGCGGCGGGGTGCGGAGCCCGACGACGTCCAACTCCTCGTCCCGCGCCTTCTCGGCCTCGTGAGCGACGTACGCTTCGATGCGTGCCGCCTTCTGGTTGATCGGCTTAACGTGTTTCACTGGGGTCGCCTCCTCTGACCGCGGGCGTGTGATTCGATCGACGCTACGCGCCGAATCGTTCCAGGAACTTCGGGTTCTTCTCCGCCAGGGCTCCGTAGATCTCCAGGCAGGTGTGCGTCCAACTCCTGACCCAGGTGCAGTAGTGCAGGTTCGCGTGTGACGAATCGCCATACTGCACGTGAGCCTCGTGATAGCAGCCACCGGAACAGATCGGTCGGGCCCAGCACTTGTGGCAGTCGGTTTTCTCGGCGATGTGGTGATCGACCAGGAATCGCTCCTGTTTCTCGCGGTCGACACCCTCCGAGACCGAACCGATCGTATGCTCGGGCGATCCCGCGAAGCGATGACAGAGCGCCACCTCACCGTCCGTCGCGACACCCATCAGCCCGAGGCCGGCGCCGCATCCGTAGGCCTTGCTGACCCCCTTGTGGATCTCCTCGATCGTGTCGGTGACGTTGGTGAAGCCGTGATGCTCGTCGCGCAGCGCGTGCTCGAGCCACTCCTCGGCCAGCTCTTCGAACTGCCTCAGCATGTGGCTCTTCGACTCGGGCGTGATCGCGTAGTCGCGGTGTTCCTGAGTCGTGACCGGCGCGAGTCCGACCTCGAAGAAGCCGACTTCCTCGGTGAGGTGGCGGTAGATGTCGAGCACATCGAGGTGCTTCTGAGTGAGCGTCACGCGAGCACCGATCGGTCGGGAGCGGTGCGTGGCCAGAAGCTCCTTGATCTTGGGGAGGACCACGTCGTAGGTCCCGCGGCCGTTGTGGAAGACCCGCAGGCCGTCCTGCACCGGCTTCGGCCCATCGATGGAGATCGTCACGCCGATGTCGTTGTCCGCAAGCCAACGGATGATCTCCGGCTTGAGCAGCGTCGCGTTCGTGGTCAGGCTGAAGGTGATGCGCTTGCCCTCCTCGGCTGCGCGTCGGTTCGCGTACGCGACGGTCTTCTGGAGGAGCGGGAAGTTGAGCAGCGTCTCGCCCCCGAAGAACGTCAGGTGGGCGGTCGGCTGCTCACCCGACTGTCGGAGCAGGAACTCGACGCTCTCTTCCGCGGTTTCCTCGCTCATGAACTTCGGCTGCTTGCCGTACTGCGTGTCGACGATCTTGTCGTCGCCGTACTCGTAGCAGTAGGTGCACGCGAGGTTGCACTTGTTCGTGACGTTCAGGACCATCGTGTTGAGCGGAAAATCCGGCGGAGGCAGGTCGTTCGGCGCCTCGTCCCTGGGCGCCCCGGGATCGCCGATCGCGCGAATCTCCGTCAGCTCCTCGATCGTCTCGAGGAGTCGGTCCACGTCCAAACGATCTCCCAGCTCGGCGACGAGGTCGTCGAGCCCGCGGGGTCCCTGAGCGAGCGCGTCGAGCACGGCGCCACCCGCGTCGTCCATCCGAAAGATGCCCGCCGAAGGCACCATGTAGAGGAAGCGAGCGCCGTACGCCTCGAAGGGATGGAAGTCGCGAAGCGAGAGCACCGGACCCGCGTCGGTCGCGTCCGGCGCTCCGGTGGCGACGGGCGGGTTCAACGCTCGTCTCCCACGGGTCGCCGACCCGTATCGATTTCCCGCCACGGCTCCCAACGCATGTAGAGGGGCGGCGCCACCACCAAGTGCGCCCGGGCGCTCAAGGGGCGCCCCTCTTCGCGCTGGTACGTTGCGACCACCCAGACGTCGCCGATGTTGTTGGCGTTGCCTCGCCGGGCCGGGTTCGGGCCGTCGAGCGCGGGATCGAAGACACCATCCTGCCGGATCGAACCCACGAAGTCGATGTCGTCGTCGCCGTACGTGGCCGCGTACTCCTCGACGCCCCAGGTGACCGACACGCGGCCCAGCTCGAGATCGTCGTCGGTATTCGGGCTCCCGTCGGGGCCGTTGTCCCACCCGATGGCATCGAAGGTCTCGTAGCCCTTGGGCATCGCGGCCCCACCGGTGCGGGCCATGCCCGTGAGCGGCGTCACCTCGATCCGGTCCACGCCGTCGTGCACCACGATCGCGGTGGGCGTGAGCGAACCGGCCGCGAACAGGTCGCGAGCCCCGACGCCGGCCTGAGCGCCGACGCCGAGGCGGACGCGAAGAGAACCGTCGTCAGATTCGTTGACGGACTCGACCGTGACGCCGTTCCCGAAGTCGAGCTCGTCGGAGGCCGACAGTCCGACTCCGTACACGCGGACGTCGGTACTCTGGCCCCGTCGGAGGGCCATGGGATGGACCCCGGTCACGATCGCCGCGCCCGACGCCCGCTGCATCGAGACGTCGGGTCCGAACTCATCGTAGTCGCCCCCGAACCAGCGGCCGGACATCGAGCGTTGGTCGCGTTCGATGAACATGACCTCCCTGAGCTCGTCGTCCGACCCCGGGTTGGACCGCCCGCGCCACTGGTAGCCGGTATAGACCGTCGTTTGGCCAGTGCGCTCGACCCGCTCCCCGGTTTCGGCGTAGACGAACGCGGTCGACGTCGTGAAGGCCTCCGGATCGCCCGGGTTCGCCGTGATCGTTACCGACCCGTAGATCGCTCCCTTTCCGGGTTCGTAGCCCGAGAGGGCCCACACGCCGCCGAGTCGGGGCGCGCGCTTCGTCGTCGCCCACGCCGACCATTCCGGCGTTTCCAACGGGAAGACCTCGGCGAGGTAGCTGATCGCCCGGTCCATCGGGTGCCTCGAGTCGTCCTGTTCGGAGGCCGGTCCGGAGTAACGGAAGGCCTGGAAGTCGACGAGCGGATACAGCGAACGGTGAGTCGCGAGCAGCAGACCCCATTCCTCCTGGGTCCGACGCTGGGTCATGACGCGCCCCATCGAATGGCACTGAATGCACGTATACTCGACGTCGGAGTCTCCTTCCCAGTCGAAGTCGTCGCTGCGGCGCTCGACTTCGAAGAGGCCGGGGCGCAGCTCTTCCGGCGCGAGGCCCTGTTCGTTGGCCAGGTAGCGAACGATCTCCCGGGCGTCTTCCTGGCTGAGCCGGGCTCCGTGGAGCGCGAGCATCCGCCGGATCGACGTCTGCCAGCCCTCCGGCGTCTTGCGCAGGAAGGAGATGCGCGACATCCGGCCTTCCTCGTCGACGGTGTGGCACCGCGAGCACCGGTCGATCAACGTCTGGTTGGTTACCGGATAGCCGTCCACGGGCACCGAGAGGTGTCCCGGGATCTGGCTGCCGTTCGTCGAGTCGACCGGATCCGGCCCCGACGCAGTGGGATGCGGGCTCCACGCCAGCAGCACGCCCAGCGCGGCCGTGGCGGCGATGGTCAGAGGGAAACGGGCGGGAGACGCCATCGAGCCCGGGGGTTGGAGGAAACCGATGCTCGACATCCTGTGCGGTCCGGGGCCGTTCCGCCAGGGTCACGAGCGGGGGTCGGCGGCTGGAATGGCGGGTGAACGTCGGGGCCTGACTCGTCGCGTGCTCCACCTCGTCGATCCCGATGCATGGCCGGCTCGGGGACCCGCTGGAGCAGGCATCCAGCTATTCGTGCTCGAGGAGGCCCGCGGCGAAAGCGGTCGCCAGCGCCGTGAGGTAATCGGGCAGGGTCACCGGTGGGGCGACGGCGTTGTACGCGGTCCAGCCGTCCGGGACTTCGGCGTGCTTCGGTGCGACCTCGACGAGGAGGAAGAGATCGACACCCCGCCAAAAACGCAGGCCCTCCGGGTACGCGTCGGTCGCCAAGTGCTCCTTGAGCACGATCCGATGGCCGTCGATCGCAGCGCGCTCGACCGCCGTCACGCTTCGTCCGCGCGACGCCGAGAGTCGCTCGCGCGCCTTGAGCTCCTCGAACGCCGCGAGGATGGCTGCCTTCGGGACGTCGGTCCCGAGCCGGTCCGGATCGCGTTCCCCGAGGGCGACATCGTCTGAAAAGGTGCGAGCCGCTTCTGCTCGGGCCGTCCAGAACTCCGTGCCGTACGCTTCCGCCCCCTCCTCGAAGAACCCCGCCGAAATCGCGCGGTACCTGTGGTATACCTCGCGCTCCCGACGATCGAAGAAGTCGACGGCCGCGTCCGCCATCGTAGGGTCGACGAGGGCCGTGTGCGCCGCGATTCCCGCAAGCCACCCGGACGAAAGGGCCTTCTTCACGCCGAACGACGACAACGGGTCGATCGACGACCCGGCCTCCCCCGCGAGGAGGAGCCCCCGCCGCGCGAAACGGTCGGACGTATATAAGGATGCCGGGCACGCCCACGCGGAACCGACCGGCTCGGCCCCATGCCGGGTCGCCCCGACGTGGATCGTCCGATCGAGCTCGGCGTCGAGCAGGCCGTCGAGCTCCAGGCCGGCCGCGTTGGTGTGGCGTTGGTCGATCATCGCCGTCACGCAGCGGAGCTCGGGCGATAACGGCAGCGACCACGCCCAACCGCGCTCGTAGCTCTCGACGAGCGTGTGGTGCTCCAGGTCGTCCGACCATCCGCCCGGTTTTCGCCATCTGCGAACGAGCGCGAGTGTCGTCGTGCTCCGGTCCGGTACGCGGTCGGGCCTGGCGAGGAAGCCATGGCGACCCGTGGCGTCGACGACCCACGGGGCGCTGAGCTCGCCGCCGCCGCTCTCGCCCGAGCACGCGACGATCCACTCGTCCTCGTTGCGTTCCGCGGAGCGTGCGGTCGTCGAATGGTGGACGTGCACCCCCGCGGCCTCTGCGACGCTCACGAGGACCGACTCCAGGGAGGCTCGGTCCGTGTGAAAGCCTTCGGTGTCCGAGGCGAACTCCTCTCGCCGGAGGGGGCCTCCGGCCCCCCAGACCCCGTTCCCGCGGTTGGGGTGGAAGCCGGCGTCGTCGACGGCTTCCAGGGCGCCGAGCTCCTCCAGCACGCGCCGGGCCGACGGCGGGATCGACTCCGCGAGCCCGGCGCCGGGTGGGGTGAAAGGTCGAACCAGCGCGACCCGGTGTGCCCGGCGGGCGAGGAGCGTCGCCGCCGCGCATCCCGCCGGTCCCCCGCCGAGCACCAGCACGTCGTGGCTCCCTCGACGGGGGTCGGCTTGCTCGCGCGGTGTCGGATCGGGGATGTTAGGCCGATGATCCATTCGATTGTGAGCACGGTTCGGGGTACGACCGAGGCGGCCGTGGGGCGGGCCCGTCGGGCCGACCATTCTAACCCCCCTCGTGTCGTCGAGACTGATCCCGGGGGCCGTGTCCGCGCAACCGACCTCTTGATCCTCGGTAGGCGTCCTTGCTGAGCGACTTCGATCGGCGCGTGGTTCGCGAGGCGGTCGAGGACCTCGAGACCGCACGTGATGCGGGAGCGGGCCCGCGGGTCGGGTGGGCTCTCGGCGCAGTCGGATTAGTCGTCATCGTCGGCTGGTGGCGTTTCGGGGGAGCCGT
>JAOTVL010000041.1 GCA_029863525.1 Gemmatimonadota bacterium | reverse complement strand
CACGATCATCGTCGAGCCGGTGCAGGCCCGCGGGGGTGCCCGTGTGCCTCCGGAGGGTTTCATGTCGGCGCTCGGCGAGCTGGCGTCTCGTCACGAGGCACTGGTGATCGCAGACGAGATCTTCACGGGGCTTGGGCGCTGCGGCGCGATGCTCGCTTCTCCTCTCGTGGGCTTGGAGCCCGACTTGGTGTGCATCGGCAAGGGACTCGGCGGGGGGCTTCCGATATCCGCCTGCCTTGCGCCTGCGGAGATCATGGACGCATGGCCGGTCAGCTCGGGCGAGGCGATCCACACGAGCACGTTCCTCGGTCACCCGCTCGCGTGCGCGGTAGCGCTCGGGGTCCTCGAAGCGCTGCAGGACGGAGACCTCCTCGCTGGGATCCGGTCCAGGGGTCGCACGATGATCGAAGGGCTTCGGATCCGACTCGGAGGGTATCGGCAGGTGGCGGATGTGCGGGGCCTCGGCCTCCTCATCGGAATCGACCTCGTCGATGCGGACGGGATCACCCCGTGGACGGGCTCGGGCGCCACCGTTGCCAAGGAGGCGCTCGGGGAGGGGCTGATCGTGCTCCCCGCCGCAGAAGCCGGCAACGTCGTCGAGCTCGCGCCTCCGGCGACCCTGACCCCGGCGCAGCTCGAGTACGCGATGGACGCTCTGTCTCGGGTCGTGGGGTCCCTGCAATGAGCCGGGCATCGCGCCGGGCCGAACGTCGCCTTGCGACACCCCTCGTGATCGGTTTCGCGGCGGTCGGAGCACTCGTCGGCTTCGGCTGGGCGGGAGGATCGACGGATGCGGAGCCTAGCGGACCCGGTGGTGCGCGACGATCGACCGAGGCGGGGTCGAATGCGTTGCCGTCGACAAGGCTCGCGGGCGACGTGCCCGTGTTGGTGGTCCCGGGGTGGCTGGATACGGCCCGCGACCTGGCGGCCATGCGGATTCGGTTCCTCGGCGCCGGATGGGCGAGCGAAGCGGTGCAAACGCTCACTTTCGAGGAACCCACGGGGAGCAACCGTGACCATGCCGTCGAGCTCGCAGTCGCGATCGACACGCTGCGAGCGCGCACCGGGGCCGACCGGATCGACATCGTCGCCCACTCGATGGGTGGTCTTGCCACGCGGTGGTACCTGCGTGGCTTCCCAGGGGCACCCGTTCGCAAAGTGGTCTTCATCGCCTCGCCCCATCGAGGGACGCTCTCGGCTCACCTGGCGTGGGGAGGGGGGCGAGAGGAAATGATGCCCGGAAGCCCCTTCCTCGACACGCTCAACGCAGCGCAGCCCGGACCGGTCGGCGTCGATGCGATTACCATACGCACGCTGATCGACACCCACATCGTTCCCGGCGAGAGCGCAACTCTTCCTGATGTGCCCGACTTCGAAGTTTGCTGCCCGACGCACGCCGGCCTGATGAGAGACGACGAGGTCTTCCAGATCGTCCTCGACTTCTTGGAAGGCGGATGACCGACCTGGGGTGGCGGGCGGTCCTGTTCGATCTCGACGGCACCTTGGCCGACACGGTCGAGCTCATTCTGAGCAGCTTCCGCCACACCATGGAGGTGCACCTCGGGGCGACCCCTCCAGACGAGGAGTTTCTACTTGGGATCGGGACGCCCCTGCCGGTGCAGATCGATGCCTTCGCCCGAAGCGATACGGAGCATCGGGCGATGTTGGCGACGTACGTATCCTACCAACGCTCCCTGCACGACGGGATGGTCCGTGCCTTCCCCGGTGCGGTCAGCGTGCTCGCTCGGCTGAAGGCCCGGGGCGTCCCTCTGGGACTGGTGACGAGCAAGTCTCGGGGAATCGCGTGTCGGACGCTCGACGTCTGCATGCTGACCAATTCGTTCGACACCCTCGTCTGTGGGGACGAGGTGGAGCACGGCAAGCCCCATCCCGAGCCGGTTCTCCGAGCTCTCACGGATCTTCGGGTCGACGAGGCCGCGCACCGGGTACTGTTCGTCGGAGATTCTTCGCACGACCTCAGGGCGGGGAAGGCCGCGGGGGTGCGAACGGCCGCCGTAGGGTGGGGGCCGATCGCGAGAGACGTCCTCGCAGTCGAAGGCCCGGACTACTTCCTCGAGCGCATGGAGGAGGTGCTCGAGATCACGCCGGACGACTGATCCGCAGCCAATCGATGGTCAGTAGTCACCGAAGGATGTCGCGAAATCGATCTGCTCGGCCAAATCGAGGTCCTTTTCGGTGATCCCCCCGACATCGTCTGTCGTGAGCACGAGCGTGACCGTTCCACCCCGTACCTCGATGTCGGGATGGTGCTTGTGGGTGTCGGCCAAAGTCGCAACACGATTGACGAAGACGATCGAGTCGCGAAAGTGCGAGAACTGGAACACCTTCGTAAGCGTATTCGAACGCCGCTTCCACCCGGATCGATCGTCTAACCATCCCCGAATCGACTCTGACTTGAGCTTCTTGATCGTTTCCACCCCCGGCATCACTCAACTCCGTGCTTTGAAACCAGTTACGGCTGCGGCGCGTCTGAGGCTCCGCCCGTCCGTACCTCGACGTGCTTAACGTATGACCCGCGGGTTGGCCGGAGCGTTGAGGGGTTGAGGTTACCATGGGGCTTGGGTAGTATTTGAGCCCTTCTGAAAATGAAGGACCCACGACGCCCCCATCGTCTAGTGGCCTAGGATATCGCCCTCTCACGGCGAAGACCGGGGTTCGAGTCCCCGTGGGGGTACTCTGGCGACCGGGGACCGGGCGACGTGCTCGGGCCTCGGCCTCCTTCGGTCGCTTAGCTCAGCTGGTAGAGCGCTACGTTCACATCGTAGATGTCGCAGGTTCGAGTCCTGCAGCGACCATCCGAGCGGTCTCCTGGACCGCTCGCTGTCGTCCTAGCTTCTCGCGGTGACCACAGCCGCGGCGACACCCGCGCCCAGCAGGACCGCGGCGACCCCGAGCAGGACCGACCCGGCCGCGTAGCCCCCGGCGCGTAGGAGATCCCCGGCGCGCACCAGCGCGACGGCTTCGTAGCTGAACGTGCTGAACGTGGTGAACGAACCGAGAAAGCCGATCGCGATGAACTGGCGCAGCTGGGCAGAAGGCGCGAGCGACTGCAGCCAGACCATGGTGAATCCGAGCGCGAACGATCCGACCACGTTGACCGCGAACGTGCCCCACGGGAAGGCGTCACCCCCAAGAGCGCGCACCCAGTCGGTCGCGAGGTAGCGGCAGATGGCGCCCAGCGCGCCGCCGACTCCGACGATCAGCGGGGCCATTCAGCGGGCTTGGGCTACGGCGTCCGACCTCAGGAAGGTCTCGATGGCCGAGGCGATTTCCTTCGGAGCGTCTTCTTGGATGAAATGCTTGGCGTCGAGTCGGGCGACGCTCGTCAAGGTGAACGTCTCTCGGAACCGCTCCAGGAACGGACGGGAGAACATGAGGTCGTGCAGGCCCCAGGTGAGCAGCAGGGGAACGTGCGAGAGCCGGTCCTGCACGTCTCTTTCGAGGCGGGCGAGCCACTTGGTCGCGGCGGTGAGCTGGACCGGGAACTCGGCTGCGCCGATTCGGCTCGCGGGGGTGGGCAAGGCCTCTCGGTAGTGGTGCATCACCTCTTCAGGCAGCGGATGCTTGAGCCCCAGAGGCATGATTCGCTCGACGAAGAGATTGTGGTCGAGGATGCGTGACTGCACCGGTGCCATCGACATGACATATGCGAACGTCTTTGCCTGCCAAGAATCGAGCGGCCAGAACCACGTGTTCCCCATGACCAGGGCCTTGATTCGGGGCAGCTCGTCGCACGCTACCCGCAGTCCGATCGGTCCACCCCAGTCCTGACCCATGACAGTGAGGTTGTCGAGATCCAGGTGATCGACGAGGTCCTGAACCACCCGGGCGTGGGCTCCTGGAGTGTAGTCATAGCTTTCGGGCCGCTCCGAGAGGCCGAAGCCCGGATAGTCCACGGCGATACATCGGAAGCTCTTCCGGAGGCGGATGATGATGCCCCGATAGAGGAAGCTCCACGTAGGGTTGCCGTGCAGGAAGAGAATCGGATCGCCTACGCCCTCGTCCACATAGTGCACTCGGCCGACACGGCTGTCGAACCACTTCGAGGTGAAGGGGAAGAGACGTCGGTCGGGCGTGAACGGGGGTACGTGCGCCACGGAGTCCTTTGTCGAGAAGTCGAGCGGCCGGCGTAGGATGGCCGATGAACGGCCGGCTGAAAAGGGGCTCGGCCGTCCGGGGTGGAACGCGACGAGGCCGTCGGGACGATTCGCCCCGACGGCCTCGAAGGTCCTTCTCGAGGGAACCCGATCAGTTCTCGGTTCCGCTCCCCTGCTCGGACACCATCGCTGGCGGCTGACCGTTGTGATCGATAACCAGCACGACCCGACGGTTCTGCCAGCCCTCGACGCCCGGTCCCCACTCGGCGGAGATGAGGCGACGCGTGTCTTCACCGTAGCTGACCGCACGGAGGCGCTCGGTCGTCATCGCGGTGTTACCTAGGAGGTACTCCGCGACGGCATTCGCACGCTGCTCACCCAGCCAGAGGTTGTACGACTCGTCACCCGCGGGGTCGGTGAACCCTTCAACCGTCACCATCGCGTCAGGATAGTACTCCGACGCGACACTGCCGAATCGATCGAGGACTTGCTGGTCCTCTGACTGGAGGGTGGCGTCGTCGAAGCCGAAGTAGACGGGCACGTTGAAGCGCAGTTGGTCTTCCAAGCGCTGGATCGAGACTTCGAAGTCCCGCTCCATCTGCTGGAGGTCTTGCTCGAGCTGGGCGAGCCGACGCTCGACGCCGTCGACGCGGTTGTTGAGCTGCGATGCGACATCGCGGTCGCCGGATGCCATCTCCTCCTGCATCTCGGCTCGCAGCTCGGCCAAGCTCGCGTCCATGTCCTCGGGGCTGACCGTCTTGCAGGCCCCGGCGGAGCCTGCGACGGCGAGGGCGGCGACCAGACCGAGCCCTCTCGAGTTCAGTGTAAGCATACTCATTCGGTGAGCTCCCTTTGCTGTTTGTTGGGTTCTCTCTGCGGCGGGATCTCATCCCCGCGGCGGTGACACCCTAAGGTAGATGCATGAAAGATGCCAACGTTCAGGGCGATTCGCTCACTCCAGGTAGGTATAGCCCTGCAGACTCTCGTCGAGGAACCGCCGGAGGCTCGTTCCCTCCGATAGACTGAGACGTTCGTTCTCGATCGCCAGCTCGACGTCTCGATGGAGCCGGCGTCGAATCTCGTCCGCGTCGTATTGTACGTACCCGAGCACCTCGCGCACCGACTCGCCTTCGACGATCGCATCGATTCTCCACCGCCCGTCGTTGCCGATCACGACATGAACGGCGTTGGTGTCGCCGAGGAGATTATGTAGGTCGCCAAGTGTCTCCTGATACGCGCCGGTGAGGAAGATGCCTATGTAGTAGGGATCGGCCCCGTTCTGCGTGAAGTCCTTACCGTGTGCGGCCGCGTGCAACTCCAGCGTCGTCTTTTCCTCGGCTCCCCCTGGAAAACGATCGATTCGTCCATCAGAATCGCACGTGATGTCGGCCAGAACGCCCCGTCGCGTCGGCTCCTCGTCGAGCCGGTGGATCGGCATGATGGGAAAGAGCTGGCGAATGCCCCACGAGTCGAGCAGGGACTGGAAGACGCTCAGGTTCACGAAGTAAAGGTCCGCCAACTCATCCGGAAGGCCGGCGATCGAGTCGGGGAGGTCGTCGCCGAACTGCTCGAGTGCCGCGCTCCCGACGGCCCAATACAGTTCTTCGCAGGCTGCTCGACTGCGCAGATCGATGTATCCGAGCGTGAAGAGGTCCGTCGCTTCCGCCAGCGCGTGCGCCGCGTCCGCGTAGATCTCGAGGAGATCGTGACCCTCGTCCGGATCCAGGCGCTCGAAGGCGTCGTGCAGGTCCAGCAGCGGCTGGGGCGGCTCCTCCGCGGCGAGGGCGGAGGCGATCAGCGCGCTGTCCGGCTCCTCCCGGAATCGTCGACTGCCGATGACCTCGCACACCAGGAGTGAGGAATGGGCGACGAGCGCCCGGCCCGACTCGGTCATCAATCGCGGATGAGGCACATCCGCTTCGTCACATACGGCTTTGACACGGTAGACGATGTCTGCGGCGTACTGCTCCAGCGTGTAGTTCATCGACGAATCGCTGGCCGATCCCGATCCGTCGTAGTCCACTCCGAGACCTCCCCCCAGATCGAGCGTCCCGATGGGAGCTCCGGCGCGGACGAGCTCGACGTATAGGTGCGCCAGCTCACTCACCACGTACTTCACGGTTCGGATGTCGAAGATCTGCGAGCCGACGTGGCAATGCAGCATCGTGAAGCCTTCGAGGATTCCCTCCTGCTTCAGATAGTCGACAGCATGCAAGATCTCGCCCACGGTGAGTCCGAACTTGCCACGGAAGCCGGCCGAGCTTGCCCAGCGGCCTACGCCCGGCGTAGCCAGCTTGGCCCGGATCCCAAAATCCGGTAGCGCCTCGTGGCGAGCCGCCGACTCGCGGATGAGCTGCAACTCGTGAGCCTGCTCGACCACAGGGATGATGTTCCGCCCCATCTTCGAAGCGAGGACCACAGTCTCGACGTATTCGGTGTCCTTGAATCCGTTGCAGACCAGCGGCATCTCGTCGTAGTCCTGCGTGAGAGCGAGTCCTGCGATGAGCTCGGGCTTGGACCCCACCTCGAGTCCGAAGCCGAGCTCGGCGCCGAGGTCCCGGATGGCCTCGCACACATGACGCTCTTGGTTGACCTTGATGGGATAGACGCACGCGTACCCCTCGTCATACTCCGCCTGCGCGATCGCGTCGTCGAAGGCTCGCCTGAGGTGGCGCATCCGATGCTCGAGGACACCCGGAAGCCGGATGATCAGCGGGGTCCCGATCTCGCGCCCCGCGAGGCCACGCATGACCTCGTGGAGGTCGATCGGGCGCGACGGATTCTGATCGGGATATGCCTCGACGGTACCCCGCTGGGAAATGCCGAAATAGCCACCCCCCCAAGCGTCGACGAGGTAGGTTTCGGTGGACTCCGCGATCGTCCAGGTGCGCGCGATAACCGGGGTGGGGCTCGTTGCTTCCATAGGTCGGTCGTTCGCTCGGCTGCTCAGCGCGGCTCGAAGCTGCCGATCTGCTCGACAGTGTCTTCATCGAGACGTACGAGCACCCGGATGAGGAGCTCGACCGCCTGGTCGAAGTCGGAGCGCTGGATGATTCCGGTGTGGGCGTGGAGGTACCGGGTGGGGACCGTCATGTTGACCGCCGGTCGGCCGCTGTCGTAGCGCTGGATCTCGGCCCCGTCTTCTCCGTAGCCTGTGAGCACGTCGGGTTGGAGCGGAATACCCTCCTGCTCCGCCACATCGAAGAAGAAGTCTCGAAATCGCCGATTGGGGATCATCGAGCTGTCCAGCAGGAAGATTCCGGGTCCGCTTCCGAGTCGCTCCTGGGCCTGCGTCGGACCGATCCCGGGGTAGTCGGCCGATACTCCGGCCTCGATGGAGATCCCGATGTCGGGACGAGCATGATCCACCGCCGTTTGAGCCCCGCGGAGCCCGATCTCCTCTTGTGTCGTCGCGACCCAGACGACGTCACCCGGGAGCTCGATGCCCTCGGCGCGGATCCGGCGTGCGGCCGCGATCATGACCGCGAGGCCGACGCGATCGTCCCACCCTTTGGCTGCGTAGCGATCGTTGGGCAGCACGGCGAACGGGCTCCACGGGGCGATGCCGTCCCCCGGCCGGACACCCATTGCCTCGACTTCCTCCCTCGACGTCGCTCCAACGTCGAGCGCGACCTGGTCCACACTCCACACCTGGCTTCGTTGCGCATTCGTCGAGACGTGCACGGTCGGTAGCCCGCTGATCGCGAGCACCGGCCCGTTCCGGCCGAGAATGGTCCACCGCTGATCCGGGTATGCGTGTCCGAGGAACCCGCCGAGGTTCTTCACTCTGATGAAGCCGTCGGAGGTGATGTGCTGGACCATCAACCCGACCTCGTCCAGGTGGGCGGTCACCATGACACGCGGTCCGTCTCCGCTGGCGGGCAGCTCGGCGTGCACCGAGCCCAGACCGTCGTACTCGATCGCGGCACCAAGTGCCTCGAATTCGGCTACCACCACCCGACGCACTTCCTCTTCGAACGCCGAGGGGCCCGGTGCTTCCGTGAGCCGCCGCAAGAGGTCCTCGGTCGTGTCGAGCTCCTGAGCTGCGGCTCCGGCCGACCCCGCTGTGAATACGCCGACTCCGGTCACCAATGCTGGGAACACTCGGGAGAACTTCATGATGAAGGCGTCCTCATGGGGTGTCGTGCCGCTCCTTGAACGCCGGGATGTCGGCCCGGATGTCCTCGGCCACGGTAACCTCTATCGGTCATGCGTCACTCCCTCGCCAGAACAAGGCCGCGGCCAATGAGCTTTTCGGGGTCCGCGCCTAGGCTTGGAACGAACTTGTCGAGCCACCCTCCGTCCCAGGAAGCCACATAGACGTTCCCCTCCTGGTCGACGTCGAGTTGATGGGGGCGTGACATCCCTCCAGGGAAACCACCCCGGGTGCCGCCGAATGCCCCCCAGTAATATTGGAGAACGCCGTTCGTGTCGTATTTCAGGATGCGGTTCAGGCGAGCAGAGATGACCCACACCGACTCGTTTTCGTCGATGAAGACGCCCACCGGATCGGAAATGTCAGGCCATTCCTCGATGAAGACGCCATCCTCGGTGAAGACCTGGATTCGATTGTTCGATCGATCCGCCACGTAGATGCGACGTTCCCGATCGATCGCAAGACCGTGGACGAGATCGAACTGTCCCGGTCCGTCTCCCAGCTCGCCCCACTCCATGACGTACTCCCCATCGGCGTCGTATCGCACGATTCGGGAGTGCCAATAGCCGTCGCCGAGAAAGAAGCTTCCGTCCGGAAGGAAGGCCAGCACCGCCGGGTCACCATACGTGTACGGCCCCGGGTTCGGGTTGGCTCTGGCCTCCGCTCGGGTCGTCGGGTGATTCGGGTCGACGAGACGCATCACGAGCTCGGTCCCGTCGTTCGTGAACTTGAGGATTTGCATGTTCACATCGCGCCCACCACCTCGCTCCACGACCCAGACGTGACGTTCGGGGTCGTAGGGGCTGATGTAGATCTGGTGAGGCTTGTTGAAGATCGAATCCCACTGGGTCCAGCGCTCGATGATGTCACCGTCGCGGTTCACGACGACCAAATAGTTGGTTCCATCGGGGCGCGGCCGGCCCTCCATGTCGCGATCTCCCCAGATCCCGACGATGATCCGGTCCGGGCTGTCGACCGCCACACCCGACACCTCTCCCCACGTCCAAGGACCCTCGTGATCCGGTGCGGGCTTCCACCAGCCCGCGACCGCGTCGTACGCTCCGGTGCGGTCGTCCCCTCCCTTGACCAGGGCGGTCGAGCCGCCGATCTCACCCGCGCGCTCCACGGTGCAGCCCACGAGTGTCAGGCCGGCCGCGAGCGCGAGGATGGGGGCCACGGTCTTGGTGAACATACGCCCTCGCTCGTTATGGAATCCGACGGGGATCGCGGCAGCGGGCACCCGTCTGCCACCGCGCCACGGGTTGAGGCCCAGCGGGCTTCGGGAGATGATCATGCGACGGCGGGCACAGGCGACCCATCGGGAAACATATGGCCAGTCCCGAGAGGCGTCACTGAGAGCCGTGCCGCGGCGGACGACGGTTCCGAGCCTGGTGGACCGGACTCCCCGATCAAGAGCCGTCCATGGGATCTTCGAGCTCCCGCTCGAGCTCCTGGATCCTACGCTCCGCGCGGTAGGCTCGCAGGCCGAGCACCGCCGCTCCGAGGAGGGCGAAAGCGATCGCGAGCTCTCGGCTGCCCTCCACGACAAGTGCGAGAAGGACCGCGATGATCGCGGCAGGACCGAAGCCGACGACCATGAGCCAGGTGGTCGCCCAACTCTTCTGCCGACGGGCCTCGGCGAGCTCGTCATGGAGAATCTCACGTTCCGTCGGACTCGCCTGTGCGAACTCGACGATCGCTGACTCCGGCCGCGCGACGCCCGAGCCCCCCGGTAGCGCGCGCTCTGCGCCCGCTGCCCGCGTACCGGCCCGTGGGTCCTGAGGCATGGGCGGCGCGCGGCCTACACAGTGGCCAGCTTCCGCGGGCTCACCGGCTCGAACGCCTGCCCGGGCTTCCAGCTGGTCACATACCCGGCGACTGCGCTCGCCGCAACGGAGTAGGGTGAGCCGAGGTAGAGATTCCCAGGTCCCGAACGGCCGGGGAAATTGCGATTCTGCGACGAGATCGAGATCTCGTCGGGCGAGGTCGTGACGCCCGGACCGGCCGCGATGCACGCGCCGCACCCGGGCTCGATGAACTCCGCGCCCATTCGCTCGAAGAGCTCCAGGTAGCCTTGTGAGCGGCAATATTCGCGCACTTCGATCGAGCCACACTGGATATAGGCCCGAACGTCAGGGTGTATCGACAGCCCTTGCGCGTCCGCTTGGGCGAAAACACGGGCATACATGTCCATGTCCTCCTTCTTCCCGGCGGTACAGGACCCGGCGTATGCGATGTCGATCCGGATCGGCTCGTCGCCCAGCTCGTCGATGAAGACTCCGTTCCCGGGGTCGTTGGGCAGCGCGGCCATGGGCCGGATCGTGGAGGCGTCGATCTCGATCGTCTTCACGTATTCGGCGCCTGGATCGGACTGCATCCCCCCGACGAGTTGCGCCGCGCGGGTCCGATCCATCCCACGCTCCCGCACCATGAATTCGACCGACTTCTCGTCGGCGGCAATGATCCCCGTGAACGCTCCGACCTCAGCGGCCATGTTGGTCATGGTGGCCCGCTCGTCGACGCCGAGGGCTTCGACCGCCGGCCCGGCGTACTCGATGATCTGCCCGATGGCGTGACCGTCGCGGATGTACGGATGCCGGAGGATCTCCAGCATGTAGTCTTTCGCCGTCACGTTGGGAGCCGGCACCCCGCTGATCACGACCTTGAACGACTTGGGAACGCGCACGCGAACGTCCTTGGTGATCCACGAGTTGAAGATCGCCGTCGTGCCGACCCCGAACGCCACGGCTCCGATCGCGCCGGCATGCGGCGTGTGCGAGTCCGTGCCGATCACGAGCATGCCCGGCTCGGCGTACTCCTCGAGGATCTTGGAGTGGCAGATCGCCTGCGAGCCGAGCTGCTTGCCCATCTGCTCGCCATAAAGCGTGACGCCCTGTCGGTCGGCGAAGGTGCGCTGCTTGACCTCGAGCTCCTTGGCCACGTCCAGCAGGCCCTGCTCGACCCGCTCCTGACTCATGACCTTTTCGAGGAAGGTCAGATGGTCTCGGAAGAAGAGGATCGAGTCGGGGTCCACAACCTTCGCGTTCTCGCCGACCTTCTCCTCGAAGAAGATGGACGCCATCGGCGTGACGTATTCATGGCTGAAGCGAATGTCCGTCCGGAAGAACCCGGCGTCACCGGGACGAACCCACGGAACGCCCGTGGCTCCCGAGGTCGCGTCGGTCACCAAGTGGCGCGCGAAGATCTTCTCGCCGAGCGTCATGGGTCGCGTCGCGGCCGCGCCGCTCTCCATGACCGAGGTCACCGGGATCGTCACCTTGCCTTGGAGACGAGCCACGTTGAACTCGAACAGCCCACCGTACTCGATGATCTGGCGAGTGATCTCGTCCTTGCCCTCGGTGAACTCGGAGAGCTGGATCTCGTCGCCCCGTTCGATCCTATCAATGATCCCGAAGTCGTTCGTCGTCAGGACTCCCAGGTTCTGGCAGTTTTCGTTGTAGATGCGCTCGATGCTCTCGGCGACCACGACCTTGATGCCAGCGTGAAGCTCGGCGTACGGGCTCGCTTCCCGACTGCTTCCCTTCCCGCGCCGCTTCCCGGCGACCGAGCAAACGAAGCCTCCGTTTCGGACGGCGTTTCGCTCGACCGGGTACTCGGTCTCGCCCGTGGTACGATTCGTCGTCCGCAGCCCCAGGTACGGGAAGTCGCCCAGGGTCTCGTCGTAGAAGAAGCAGATGTACGCAGGCGTGATCTCGTCCGTCGAGATCTGATCCCTGAGCATCTCCTTCAACCCGTCGGTCAACTCCAAGTCCCGGCCTTCGTACAACTGTGCCTTCACCAGGGCCGCGTCGTCGACGAGGTAGAGAATCCGCCCGTCGAACCTCATCGAAGAAGGTCGTTTCTCGATGGGGCGGTCGAGGAGGTCCTTGATCATGCGCGTCCTGTCAGAGAGCCGTGACGCGAGCCCCCATGGCCCGCTCACCGGGATGCGGAACACGCCCGGCAGACCTGAAAAGTGCCTGTGCGGCCGGCCGGGGCAAGTCTCGCGGCGGGGTGTCGCGCCGAGCGGGCCTCACGCACTTTCACCGAGACCTGTCCATCCATCGGGAGGAGGCCGACGATGTCGGAGGACTGCCGCGCCTCTGGGGCGCATGCTCTCTGCTTGATGATCCTCGCCGCACTTTCCTTCGCGACGCCGGGTGCGGCCCAGAGTTACACGATCGACGACTGGATGACGGTGTCCACCGTCGGCGAGTATGTGTGGGCCCCGGACGGGCGGACCATCTACTACACGAGCAACAGCGCCCCGACCGGGACCGCGGCGGTATTCCGTGTGGCCGCGAACGGCGGCACGCCGACCCTGCTCAGCAGGACCCCCGAGGGACGACGTCCCGAGCCGGTCCAGCAGCTGAGCATCTCGCCCGATGGCGGGACGCTCTACTTCACGCAAGCGTCCTACTTCCAGGCTTATACCAACGTGTACAGGATGCCGGCCTCGGGCGGAGAGGCGGAGGCCCTCACCTTCCACGACGCGGTGATCGAGACGGCTCCGGCTCCGGCGCCCGATGGACGAACCCTCGCGTACTGGAGTCGGACCGGTCGCGGCACGAAGGTGCACCTGATGGATCTGCACAACCCTTCGTGGAGTCGCCTTCTGTTCCCGGACGGTGGTCAGGAGCGCGGGGCGAGCTGGTCGTCCGACGGCGCGCTCGCGTTCACTCGTGAAGGAGCGATTTGGGTCATGGACGGGATGTCGGGAGAGCCCCGACGACTGGTTGATGACTCCTTCGCCGGGGGGGTCTCGGGCGGAGTGTGGTCTCCCGACGGTTCTCGGATGGCTGTCACCAACGGAGTCAGCGGCTTCGCGCAGGTCGGAGTCGTCGATGTGCGCTCGGGCACGGTGACGCCGCTTACGTACGAGCCGCACGAGCATTCGTCCCCCGTATGGTCGCCGGACGGTCAATGGCTCGTCTACCTCCGAAACGACGACGTCGGAATGAGCAACGATGTCGTGATCGCGAGGGCGGACGGCGTCGGGTCACCGAGGATCCTGACCCGCGGCAAGGGGATCCGCTCCTCCCCGAGTTTCTCGCCGGACGGTGATCGGATCGCCTTTCTGGAAAGCACGTCGGTGCGGACTCAAGACGTTTGGACGATCGGGCCCGACGGCTCTGGTCTCCGTCAGGTGACCCGGTCCATGGGGCGAATCGATCCTTCGCGCCTTTCGGAGGCGCACGAGATCGCCTACGCCGCGGCCGACAACGTTCGGATCCCGGGGATGATGTGGCTGCCGCCCGACTTCGATCCCGACCGACGTTACCCCGTGCTGGTACGCCTCCACGGGCACCCGGGACAGTGGAACCATTCGTTCCGCCTCCTCACCCAGTACTTCGTGAGCAAGGGCTTCGTCGCGGTCGCCCCCAACCCGCGTGGAAGTCGCGGCTTCGGGGATGGCTTCCACGATCTGCACATCGCCGATTACGGCGGCGCCGAGTTCGACGACGTGATGCGTGTCATCCCGTTCCTCGACTCGCTCGGATACGTCGACATGACGCGCAAAGCGACATGGGGCGGGAGTGGGGGTGGGTATATGAGCTTCGTCATCGCGACCGAAGCGCCCGACGCCTTCGAGGCGCAGGTGATCCGGGCACCGGTCAGCGACTGGACGTTGCTCGCCATCGACCGGTTCGGCGCCGAGGGGAGGGCGTGGACGTCGAATCGCACGCCTGCGAGAGTCCGCTCCGAGTTCGGCGGGGCGCCGGAGGAGATCCCCGGGGAGTACTACAGGCGCTCACCCATCAACTTCGTCGAAAACGTCACGGTTCCTCAGTTGCTCATTCAGGGTCTTCGAGACGGCTCGGTCCCGCCGCGACAGTCGCAAGTCTGGGCGCGACGGATGAACGAGCTGGGTAAGAGCGACTTGCTCCAGTACGTCGAGCTACCGGACGAGGACCACGGCTTGAGGCGGTATAAGGAGACGCGACGCACTCGTATCGAGCTCATGGAGCGCTTCTTCGCAGAGCATCTGAGAATGCCCGCTCTCGGCGGCGGTTGACGCACCGCGTTGCGAGACGGGTCGAATCGACCCTGGTGGTGGTGCCCTTAGCTGAAGTCCACCCCGAAGAAGATGACCGCGATGATGATCGTGGCGATCGCCGCCGGTGCCAGGAAGCGGATGAAGAGACGCCACGCGCCGTAGTTGAACCACCCCGGCGTCGTCTCATCGACCAGCTCGGACTCGGACGCGTCTCGAGTCATGAACCACCCCGCGGCGATGGTGATGGCCAAGCCTCCCGTCGGGAGCATCCAGTTCGAAACGAAGTGGTCCGCCATACCGAACCAGCTTGTCTTGCCGGCAAAGAAGAGGTCTCCGATTGGTCCGGGGACCGAGAGGTTCGTCGCGAACGACGCCCCGCCGAACGAGAGCGCGGCCAGGATCGTGAAGACGAAGACGGTGCCTCCGCAGGCGAGCGTGGCCTTGTGCCGGCCGACCCCGTACTCGTCGATCACGAACGACGCGACGACCTCGAGCAAAGACATCGTCGACGTCAGCGCGGCAAGCGCGACGAGCACGTAGAAAAGCGGCGCCAGAAACGTGCCGCCCGGCACGATCCCTTCGGCGAAGAAGAGCTGCGGGAGCGAGATGAAGAGCATGCCGACCGTACCGGTCTCGCTGACCTGATCCTGCATGCCCGCCGTGAAGATCACCGTGAACATGATCACCGTCGCGACGAGCGCGATGACGGTGTCGAGAACGACGATCACGGCGGAGGCCTTCACGATCGACTGCTCGCGCGAGATGTACGAGCCGTAGGTGATCATCGCTCCCATCCCCAAAGAGAGCGTGAAGAAGGAGTGCCCGAGCGCCTCGAGCACGCTTCCGCCGTCGAGCTCGCCGAAGCTGGGCCGGAAGATGAACGCAAGCGCCTCACCCGAGCCGGACATCGCGAATGAGGTCACGAAGAGCAGTGTGAGGATTGCGAAGAGGATGGGCAGGAAGAGCCTCGCGATCTTCTCGATCCCCTTCTGTACGCCGAAATAAACGACCGAAACGGTTGCGATGCTGAAGGCGAGTGAGAGCCCGAGTTGCAGGCCGCCGTTGGCGGACTGCTCCGTGAAAACCTCCCCAAGAGATGTACCCTCGGGGAAGCCTCCCACCATCCACCCAGCGGTCTTCCCGAAGAAGAAGAGCGACCAGCCGGCGATCACCGTGTAATAGCTGAGGAGCGTGAAGCCGCAAAGGACACCCCAGAGACCGACGATGCCCCATGCCGGGCCGACCGCCTCCTTGAGCGCGCCGACCACGCTCTTTTGCGTCCGGCGCCCTATGAGCAGCTCCGCCATCATGATCGGAAGACCGACGGCGGCGATGCACACGAGATATACCAGGACGAAGGCCCCGCCGTCGTTCTCCCAAGTGATGAAGGGGAACTTCCACAGGTTCCCGAGACCGATCGCACTTCCGGTAGCGGCTAGGATGAAGCCCGCGCTGGAGGTCCAATTGCCGCGCTGCTCAGTCATTCATGCTCCCGGGTTGGTCTCGGCGGGTCGAAACCGGGTACGGTCCGCCTGGCAGGAATTTCGGCCCGAACATACCTGTGGCGTCGAACCTCCGACAAGCAGTGGTTTACTCTACCGCTCGGATCGATCCCTCCCTTCGGTGAACATCGATGTCACGTAACGTGCGAACGTGCCTCCTCTCGAGCCTGGTGGCGTTGGTCGGTTGCGGTGGCAGCTCCGCCTCGGACGATGGCTCGCTCCGCGCCGCGCTGCTGACATCTGGGCCCGTGAGCGACGCGGGTTGGTACGCCGGGGCGTACGATGGCCTCCTGCTCATCCAGGACTCCCTCGGCGCGACCATCAGCCATCAACAGACAGCGACGCCCGCCGAGTTCGACGAAGCCTTCTTGGCGTATGCGTCGAGCGGCTATGACCTGATTTTCGCGCACGGCTTCGAGTACCAGGATGCGGCGGTCCGGGCTGGATCGCAGTTCCCAGACGTGACCATCGTGGTCTCCGGCGGTGGCCGCATCGCGGACAATGTCGTTCCGCTCATCTTCCGGCTGGAGGAAGGCAGCTATCTGGCCGGCATGGCGGCAGCTGCGATGAGTGAGACGGGCATGGTCGGGATGGTCGGTGGCGTTGCGATTCCACCCGCCCAGGGGACTTTTCGGGCTTTCGAGGCGGGCGCTCGATCGATCGACCCGGACATCCGGGTCCTCGAGACGTTCACGGGGGATTGGAACGACGTCGCCGCCGCCAAGGAAGCGACGGTCGCTCAGCTGAGTCGGGGAGCGGACGTAATCATCCACAATGTCGACGCGGCTTCCTTCGGCGTCTTTCAGGCAGTGCGGGAGGCCGCGGCCGACGGTCGTACGGTCTGGGCGGTCGGCATGAACAGCGACCAGAACGACGTAGCCCCCGACGTCATCATCGGGAGCGCGGTGATCCGCATTCCCCAGGCCTTCCTGGAGACCGCACGTCGTTGGGAGACGGGCGAGGTCGGCGGTGCGCCCATCTACGCAAGCATTCGTGAGGGTGTAATCGACTTCGTCTTCAACCCTCGGCTGATGGACCGGGTGCCTTCCGGCATCGTGGAGCGCATTGCGGCCGCGCGTTCGGACATTCGGTCCGGGGCCCTCACGGTCCCGCGCGTCCGGTTCGTGGAGGACGAGGTAGGCGCTCCGTGATCCCGGCGGTCTTCGGGCCGTGAACCCTACTCTGGTTCGACTCCGGGGAGTCGAGCGGCGTTTCGGGTCGGTCGTGGCGCTCGCGGGCGCCGAGTTGGAGCTTCGCGCCGGAGAGGTCCACGGCGTGCTCGGGGCGAATGGGGCGGGCAAGTCGACTCTGTTCAACGTCCTCGGTGGACTGCTCCGGCCAGATGGAGGCACGATCGAGGTCGACGGTCGACCGGTGGTCCTGACGTCCCCACGTGACGCGTGGGCACACGGGATCGGGCTGGTTCACCAGCACTTCACGCTCGTCCCAACGCTCACGGTGTCGGAGAACCTAGCCCTGGGACTCCGCGGAGCCCTCGAGCCGGGGTTGTCCGTACAACGAGCGGTGCGTGAGCTCATCGAGCGCACGGGGCTCGATGTGCCACTCCAGCCGCGAGTCGAAGAGCTCGGGGTCGGGGACCGGCAACGCATCGAGATCCTCAAGGCCCTTCTCCGAGATCCCCGCATTCTGGTGCTCGACGAGCCGACGGCCGTCCTCACGCCCGACGAGATCGAACGTCTATTCGACCTCCTGCGTGAGTTGGCCGGGGAGGGCAGGGCGGTCACGCTCGTTGCGCATAAGCTCGACGATGTCCTCGCAGTGGCCGATCGGGTCACGGTGCTCAGAGCTGGGCGGACCGTGCTCACGGCGGCGTCGGGAGAGGCCGACCAGAGTGAGCTGGTCCGCGCCATGGTCGGCGACGGAGTAGTCGACACGATCGCTCTGGGGCTCGGACCTCCCCCGTCGGGCGCTCCACCCTCCGCGCCTCACGCCGAGCGGTGGGTCGTGCGGCTACGTGGGGTCGACGTCGAGGACGAGCGAGGCTGGCGGCTGCATAAGGTCGATCTCGACGTGGCCGGGGGAGAGGTGGTCGGCGTCGCCGGTGTCGAAGGGAACGGACAGCGTGAGCTCGCGCGTGTGCTTGCCGGGCGCCTCGAGGCCACTCGGGGGACGGTCGAGCTTCCGGAGCAAATCGGGTTCATCCCGCAGAACCGTTCCACCGAGGGGCTGATCGGCGAATTCGACTTGGTCGAGAACGTCGCGCTGGCGTTGTACCGGAAGCCCGAGTTTCACTCCGGCCCTTGGCTGCGGTGGGACGGAATGAAGCGAGTGGCGGAGGAGATCCGCTCGCGTTACGAGGTAGCCGCCCCGTCGGTCGCTACCCTCGGCGGTGCCCTCTCGGGTGGCAATCAACAACGGGTGATCGTAGGTCGGGAACTCGAAATGTCGGCCGATCTCCTCGTAGCAGAGAACCCCACACGCGGCCTCGATGTCTCGGCCGCGGCGTTCGTGCACGATGAGCTTCGTCGCCTGGCCTCGGAGGGTGTGGCAATCGTCCTCCTGAGCACCGATCTCGACGAGGTCCTGGCGCTCAGCGGCCGGATATTCGCGATTGCCGCGGGTACACTGCGTCCTGTATCCAGCCGGGCCCGCGACCGCGCCGGAATCGGCGCCCTCATGCTCCGCGGAGAGAGACGCACAGCCGTTGACTCTGCCCTCGAGCGAGGGGTCGACGATGGCTGACGTGCAGGCACAGTCGGTCCGAAGCGTGGGTGCGCTGGAGTCGATTCTCACAGGCGCCGTCGCTGTCGCGCTCACTCTTCTGACGGGAGCGGTGCTCCTGCTCCTGGGGGGCTTCGACCCGATCGCGGCCGGCGGTGCGATGATCGGCGGCGCCTTCGGCGGATGGAACACCTTCGTGTCGATCACACTGGTGCGCTCGATTCCGCTCATCCTCACCGGGTTGGCGGTCGCGTTGGCGTTCCGCGCAGGGGTCTGGAACATCGGTGCCGAGGGCCAGCTCTACGCGGGGGCCATTGCGGCGGTCTGGGTCGGCATCCGCGGCGGCGCTCTACCCGCTCCGTTACTCGTGCCCGCGGTGCTGATGTCCGCGGGCGTGGCCGGTGCACTCTGGGCGTTGGTACCGACACTGATGCACCTCCGACTCGGGGTTGGCGAGGTCATCACGACGATCCTCATGAACTTCGTGGGGATTTATCTCGCGGCATATATGGTCCACGGTCCACTGCAGGAGGCGCGCGGGGTCTTTCCCCAGACAGGCCCGATCGCCGAGGCCGCGCGACTTCCGATGCTGTTGCCGGGGAGCCGCCTCCACTGGGGCTTTGGGGTCGCCCTCCTCCTCGCGGCAGCGCTCGCGGTCGTCGTCCGTCGTACCCGTTTCGGCTTTGAGCTTCGTGCCGTGGGCGCATCGCCCGAGGCTGCGGCCGTGTCGGGGCGGATCGACACGAGCCGAGTGCTGCTCGTCAGTTTCCTCGGCTCGGGTGCCATCGCCGGCTTGGCCGGAGGAGTCGAGATCTCCGGACTGACCCACGCGCTGTACGAGGATCTATCGCCCGGATGGGGCTACACCGCCATCGCGGTTGCCCTTCTCGCGGGACTCAATCCGGCGGGTGTGGTCGTCACGGGCGTCCTTTTCGGTGCCCTGCAAGCCGGCGCGGGCGCCATGCAGAGGGACGCGGGCATTCCAGCGGCGTGGGTCGGCGTCGTCGAGGCGCTGGTCATCCTCGCGGTGCTGGCGATCGATCGCATCCGACGCAGGGCCGGCGCGCTGCGTGCGGCCGGTGCGCGGGGGGACGAGTGAGTCAGGCGGAGCTGGTCCTCTTTCTGGAGGCGTCTGTTCGACTCGGGATTCCATTGGCGCTCGCGGCCCTCGGGGAGACGATCTCCGAACGGAGCGGAGTCATCAACATCGGGCTCGAAGGCTCGATCATCGGCGGTGCGCTGGGAGGCGCGCTCGGGGCACTCGCGTTTGAAAGCGCCGGACTCGGTGTCGTCACGGGTGCCGCGGCCGGGGTGCTCGCGGCATCGGTGTTCGCCGTGTTCGCCGTATGGCTCGGCGCGGACCAGATCATCACCGGCACGGCCGTCACGATCGGTGGGCTCGGTATGACAGGCGCGATCTACCAGGCGCGCTTCGGTGTGACCGGCACGGAGTTGTCCCTACCCACCCTTGCAGCGGTCCGCGTCCCTCTGCTTGCCGACATCCCCATCGTCGGCTCTGCGCTCTTCGACCAGGCGCCGACCGCCTACCTCGCGTACCTGCTGGCTCCGACGCTGTGGTACTTCCTCTTCCACACGCCCTACGGCCTCGAGCTGCGTGCGGTCGGTGAGGCTCCCGATGCGGCCGAGGCCGCCGGGGTGCGCGTTCTCCTCGTTCGTCTCGCGACGACGCTCTTCGGGGGTCTTCTGGCCGGCATCGCGGGGGCACACCTGGCGCTCGCGCACGCGGGGACCTTCGCCGAGAACATGAGCGCGGGCAAAGGCTTCATCGCGATCGCCGTCGTGGTGCTGGGCCGCTGGAATCCCGTGCTGGTACTTCTGGCCGCGCTCTTCTTCGGGGCTGCCTCGGCGCTCCAGTTCTTCCTTCAAGCGCTGGGTCTGGACCTGGCCTATCAGATTTTCCTCGCGTTGCCCTACCTTCTCACGCTTGCTGCGTTGGCCGGTTGGGTGGGCCGGGCCCGCGCGCCCGCAGCACTCGCGCTCCCTTGGGAGTCGAAGAGGTAGCTCCGAGTGTGACGCAGCCGACTCGGTTTCCACGTCGCGGCGGACCCGGCTCGATCCGGCACCCGGCCCGGCGGATTGGAGTACTACCTGCCGGCTTGACGCAGCTTCTCCCTGCCAGTGACGCATGATGACCAACCCCCGCCGACGCGCCTCTCTTCACGGGCTGCTCGCTTTCTGCCTCTTCACTCCGATTCCCGCCGGCGCCCAGCTGCTGGAGGAGACCGGCACTGTCGCCACCGGTCTGCTGCTTCGCCAAATGGACGGCGTGAAGCGGGTCCTGATGATCGCCGCGCACCCAGACGACGAGGACACCAGTCTGCTGACCACGCTATCCCGCGGTTGGGGTGCCGAGACCGCCTACCTCGCGCTTACGCGAGGCGACGGTGGCCAGAACCTCATCGGGCCGGAGCTGTGGGAGGGACTCGGGATCGTTCGCACGGGCGAACTGGTTTCGGCACGGCGTCTGGATGGGGGACGGCAGTTCTTCACCCGTGCGTTCGACTACGGATTCTCGAAGAGCGCGGACGAGGCTCTGTCGCTCTGGCCCCGGGACGAGCTTCTGGCCGACGTGGTCTGGGTGGTCCGAAGCTATCGCCCTCAGGTGATCGTCTCGGTGTTCAGCGGGACGCCGGCAGATGGACATGGACAGCACCAGGCAGCCGGGATCATGGCGAGAGCCGCGTTCGAGGCGGCCGGTGACTCGACGCGATTCCCCGAGCAGCTCGCGTACGGGGTCGAGCCGTGGTCTCCGGACAAGCTGTATCAATCGTCCCGCCGCCGCTTCTTCGCCCCTTCGGGCCCCGTCGACGACGGATCCATCGACATCGAGACCGGCGTGAGGGATCCGCTGATCGGACGCTCCTTCCTCCAGCTCTCCATGGAGAGTCGCAGCCAACACCGGTCGCAGGACATGGGTGCGCCCCAGCCCGCGGGCTCCCGGGTGACCGGCGTGATTCTCGTCGAGAGCAGAGTCGAAGACACCGGGACGTTCTTCTCCGGGGTTGATACCACGCTCGTAGCGCTCGCCGACGGTCTGCCCGCCGCGGGGCGCGGCGAGGTTGCGCGTCACCTCGGGGCGTACCGCGATGCGGTCCTGCGAGCCCGGTCGGAGTTCGGCCTGGATCCCGAAGCGATCGCGCCGCACCTGGTCGATGCGCGGCGCCACCTCGCGGCCGCGTCGCGGTCCGCATCAGGCGACCCGACCATCGACATGGTGTTGGGGAGTCGGCTGGCCGTAGTCGACCGTGCGATCATGGCGGCGACCGGCGTGTCGTTCGACGTTCGGGCCGACGACGATCTGGTGGTGCCGGGACAGTCGGTCGATGTCGTGGCTCAACTCTGGAACGGAGGAAGCCGAGAACTGGTGATGCCGGAGACCGTGCTCGACGTGCCCGCGGACTGGTCGGCTTCGCTGAGAGCGTCTGAAGGAATGGGGGCCGATGGATCGGTCGCACCTGGCGGCGTAGCCACCTGGACGTACGAGGTCGAGGTTCCCGAGAGTGCGGAGCTGTCACGGCTCTATTATCTACGGCAGGATCGGGCCGGGGCGATGTACCAGTGGCCCGCCGAGGCCGGCTTGTGGGGTCTGCCGCGCGATCCGGCTCCCGTCTCCGGCCGGGCCGTCTTCAGACTGTCGGGTGTGGAAGCACCGGTCGAGGTTGTCGGGATCGAGGCGTCGGCGCAATGGCGATACGTGGGCGTAAACCCGGCCCGTGGCGAGTTCGAGCGCCCTGTACTCATTGTACCGGCGGTTTCGGTAGCGGTCTCTCCGTCGGGCATCACCTGGCCGCAACAGCGATTGGGCTCCCAGTCGGTGTCGGTGGTGGTCCGGGCCGAGGCCGAGGCGGGCGCGAGCGGTTCGGTCGCGGTGACGGCACCCCCGGGCTGGTCCGTGTCTCCGAGCGCCAGTCCGTTCGACCTCGCTGAGGCCGGTGCGGAACGAGTCATGGGCTTCGAGGTCCGACCGACCGGCTCGCTCACGGCTGGCCGTCACGCGTTCGAAGTCGTGGCGACCACGGAGGCGGGCCGACGGTACGACGAGGGATACGCGCTCATCGACTACGAGCACATCGAGCGGACCGCGCTCTTCTCGCCCGCCCGGGCGACGGTCTCTGTGGTCCCGGTCGCCGTCCCCGAGGGCCTGCGGGTCGGCTATATCATGGGGTCGGGAGACGACGGCCCGGAGGCGATCCGGCAAATGGGTGGGGACGTGGAGCTGCTGGACGAGGCCGACGTCCGGGAGGCGGATTTCGACAGGTTCTCGACGATCGTTCTGGGGGTTCGCGCGTATGAGACGCGATCCGACCTGCAGGCCGCAGCCTCCCAGCTGCTCGAGTTCGCCCGGGGGGGCGGAACCGTGGTGGTGCAATACAACCGTGGACCGCTCGGCAGCCTGGCTCCCTTCGAGATGCAGGTGGGCCGTGGCTCGCCGAGGGTGGCGGACGAGACCGCTCCTGTTCGAATGCTCGATCCGGAGGCGCCGCTCTTCACCAGCCCCAACCGGATCAGCGAGGTGGACTTCGAGGGTTGGGTGCAGGAGCGGGGACTGTACTTCGCCTCGGAGTGGGACGAGCGCTACGAGCCGCTTATCGAGCTCAACGACCCGGGAGAGCCGCCGCGGCGCGGGTCGCTCCTCGTCGCGCAGGTCGGAGACGGGGTGTTCGTGTATACCGCGCTGTCGTTCTTCCGACAGTGGGCGGAGCAGGTCCCTGGCGCGTACCGCCTGTTCGCCAATCTGATCTCACTCGATGCGGATCAATGGGGTGCCTACGTAGAGGGTCGTTGATCCGTTCCCTGCACGCGACGCTCGTCGTGGCCGTCGCGACGGCCACCACAGCGTGCTCCGATGACCGGATCAAGGTAGAGGTTAGGACGACCTTTCCGGACGGGCTCCTCGCGGCGGTCGAGGAGAGCTTCGAGGTCGCGCACCCGGACCTCGACGTCCGCTTCAGCGAAGCGTCGCTCGACGCTTCACTCGGGGCGCTCCGTCAAAGCGAGGTCGCCCCCTTCGACGTGTGGTGGGGCGTCCCCCCGATCGTGCTGTACGAGGCCGCGAACGAAGGGCTTCTGCAGGCGTACGAGCCGCCTTGGTCCCAGCAAGCCGACCGTCCTGCCTACTGGCACACGGTGCTGACGACGCCCTTCGTGATCGCCTTCAACCGGACAACCGTACCCCTCGCCGATGCGCCCACCGATTGGATCGATGTGTTCCATCATGCGTGGTATGACGACCTTCGCGCTCTCGACCCCGGGCGCACCCGTGAGGGTGCTTACTTCGCAGGGGCGATGATCGTAGAGGCGTTGAGGGACGACGACGACCTGGATCGCGGATTCGAATGGCTGGCCCGGCTTCATGAACAGGTGGACGCCTACGTGGGCGAGCCGAACGAGGCGGTGCGTGCCCTCCAGCGTGACGAAGCCCTGATCGCCATCCTCCCTCGGGCGGGCGTCGAGCGGGCACGGGCTGCTGAAGCTCCTTGGATCCATTATCGCGTTCCCGAAAGCGGCACCCCGGAGCTGGCGCTCGGAGTGGCGATCGTCGCCGACACGCGTCAGAGCGACGCAGCCCGCGCGTTCGTCGACCATCTCGGTATGTCCGACATCGCGACGCTCGCCAAGCTGTACACGCACTGGGAGCCACAGGCGGGGCGGGTGGACGAAGCGGCGTTACCGGCGGACTTCGAGCTCGCCCAGTCATGGCGCGCCTATGCACCGGCCATCGACACGCTCGCAACGGAGCTGGACGGTTGGGTCGAGCGGTGGAGCCTCGAGATCGGTCGCCGATAGCGTCGCTGGGGTCAGACTGTGACGTCGGACCCTTCGGGGGGACTTCCGAGCCCACCGAGCACGAGGCCCACGGCGACCACGACGACCGCGCCGATCACATTGTGCCAGAGGAACGAGACCTGCGGCGCACCGAACGTGACGGCGGCCACAGTGCCCATCCCCACGAGCAGTCCAGTGAATGCCCCCGTACCGCGCGCTCGTGGGATCATCGCGAGGAGGAAGACGCCCAAGATGGAGCCGTAGAAGAACGAGCCGAAACGGTTTACGACCTCGATCAGTGAGCCGAGTGTGGCCGCGTACGTCGCCACGACACACGCGAACGCACCCCACAGCGCGGTGGCGGCCTTCGATACCCTGAGGTAGTGGGCGTCCGTCGCCTCGGGCTTGGCCCAACGTCGATAGAAGTCGATAACGCTGGTCGTCGCGAGGGAGTTGAGTTCGGCCGCGATGCTGGACATGGCCGCCGCGATCACTCCCGCGATGAAGAGCCCGGCGAGGCCAATGGGTAGCTCCGAGAGGACGAACCGGGGGATGATGTAATTCACGTCTCGCGAAGAGTCTCCGGTGACGTCTTCAGCCAGCGCGAGGGCCTCCCCCCGGATGGCCTGTATGTCGGCCTCACGGTCGAGGAATGTTTGCATCGCAGCGTCGGCCGTGGGTTCATTAACGGCGTCGGCCACAGTGAGCGCAGCTTGTTCGCGAAGTGAAAAGGCGGCCGCGTAGCGAGCTTCCAGCTCGTCGTATCGCGCCCCGCGCTCCTGAATGACGGCCTCCTCATGAGCCGGATTGAAGAGCAGCGGCGGTCGAACGAACTGGTAGTAGACGAAGACGCCGACTCCGACCAGAAGAACGAGCGCCTGAAGCGGGATCTTCCAATACGCGCTCATGAGGAGCGAGCTCTTTGCCTGGTCGACGGAGCGGGCAGTGAGGTATCGCTGGACCTGGCTCTGGTCCGTCCCGAAGTACGACAGCATGAGGAACGTGCCACCGATGAGCCCTGACCAAAACGTGTACGTCTCGTTGATCGTGAACGAGAAATCGAATGTCTGCAGTCGCCCCGTGGCGCCCGCGATCTCGAGCGCCTCGTGCGGGCTGACCGGCATCTGAACCAGGAGGACGACCATGATCGAGAGGAGCGCGATCACGATCAGGACCATCTGCTTCACGTCCGCCCACGCCACGGCCTGCACGCCCCCGATCATGGTGTAGATCACCGTCGGGATGCCGATCAACGCCACACTCCACGCGAGCGGAATACCGAAGATCGCGCTGAACACGACTCCGGGCGCGGCGATGATCGTCCCGCACGACATGCCCCGGGAGAGCAGAAAAAGGAAGGCGGTCAGCGAACGGGTCTTGGAATCGAAGCGACGCTCCAGGTACTCGTACGCAGTGAAGACGCCGGACCCATGTAGGAGTGGGACCAGGGTAACGCCCAGGATCACCATTGCCAGCGGCAAGCCGAAGTAGAGCTGTACGAAGCGGAGCCCGTCCGTCGCACCCTGCCCGGTGGTGCCGATCATCGTGACGGCGGACAACTGCGTGGCCATCACGGAGAGCCCGACCACCCACCAAGCGAGGCTCTTATTCGCGGTGAAGTAGCCGGCGATGGTGTCTGTTCCCTTAGACTTCTTGATTCCGTCGACGACGACCCACACGAGGTACGCGGCGACGATGACCCAGTTGATCCAATGCATCTGCGTCAGCTGTAAAGGATCTGGAGGAGCCCGAGCAGCATGAGCGTGAGGATCTGCACGAAGAGAACGCGCGACAGCGTCCGTCGAAAGCGTGCGCGCGGCGGCTCCCCGGGCATCGTTGATTGGTTCATCCGTCGAAGGGAACCCCAAGCCCGCGCCAAGGGAAGGGCTGTCTGGACGGCAGGCTGAAACGGCCCTGGCGTCGCCCCGTATTGTCGGGTAATCAACGCCAACGAAGGCACGAGAGGGAGAACACGATGGGGACGAAGTGTGATTTGGGGCGTCTGACGATCTTCACAGGGTCGAAACGCCGCTCGGTTCTCCTTGTCACGGCTCTGCTCGTGAGCCCCCATCTGGCCTCGGGACAGGCCGGTGCCGACGGCGGGCTCCTCCTGCATGACCGGGTCACCACGGTGTTCGTAACGGACACGATCGACGATTACGGTGCGGTCGGCGGTGTGGCTACCGACGCGCTCGGCTACGTGTACGTCGCCGACTTCCGAAACGCCGTCTGGCGCCTGTCGCCGGACGGCATCCTGACCAAGTTCGCCGACGGTCTCTATGGTGCGTCGGGCAACGCAGTCGGACCGCGCGGCGAACTGTACCAATCGAGCTTCAGCGGGAACTTCGTGTCCCGTATCTCCCGCACGGGCGACGTCGAGACCTGGGTCGACGAGGGGCTCTCCGGCCCGGTCGGGATCGCCGCGAGTCCTGACGGATCGCTCTTCGTCGTGAATTGCACGGGTGGTTACATCGCGAAGATCGAACCCGACCGATCCGTTACCGAGTTCGCTCGTTCCGACCTGATGGCGTGCCCGAACGGGATCACCTTCGACGACCGCGGCGACCTCTACGTCGTGAACTTCAACAACACGAAGGTGCTCCGAGTGGCTCCGGACGGGGCTGTGTCCGAGTTTACGGACGTCCCGGGGGCGGGAGGAAACGGGCACATCGCCTTCGCGAGCGGCACCTTCTTCGTGACCAAGTTCCGCGGGCATCAGGTGTTCAGGGTGCGGAGAGACGGAAGCTCCGCCCCGGTCGCCGGGACGGGTGTCGCCGGGACCGCCGATGGACCTGCGCTCGAGGCCACCTTTACGCGCCCGAACGGGATCGGAGTGAGCCCGAATGGTGGTTCGCTTTGGGTCAACGACCTGCGGGAAGGGCAGGGGCTGGGTCAGGGTATCTCCGTGGTATCTCTTCGCCGCATCGACCTCGTCGGGCTCCCCGATGTTCTTGCGGCAGTGGACCCGAATGCCGACCAGGAGCTTCTCACTCAGACGTACGAGGCGTATCACGACACCCGCCCCGGTGAGGAAAGCAGCGCGGTCGCCATCACGCTCGGGTATCAGTGGCTTACCGTGGGAAGGATCGGCCACGCCGTCACTCTGTTCCGTCTCAACGCCGAGCGCTTTCCATCCGACGCGAACGCGCAGTTCCACCTGGGCGAGGCATTTCGCTATACGGGCCGGCCCGCGGAGGCCGCCGAGCAGTACCGCACCGTCTTGAGCCTGGACCCGGAGCACGCCAATGCCGCAGCGCGCCTCGCGGAGGTCGGCGGAGCGCTGTAGGGGCGCAGCCTTCCGGGCACCTTCGCAGGATCCAACTGTCCGCTGCGCCCGGGTGAGAGTACCCTTGGGTAGCCGGCATCCGATTCCCGATGCGGCTCACCGATCCCGGCCGCGGAGCATGC
>JAOTVL010000162.1 GCA_029863525.1 Gemmatimonadota bacterium | reverse complement strand
GCCCGAGCCACCGGTTCCTCGTTGAACGCCCACAGGTCTTCGAGCGAGCCCCCGCCACGTCCGACGATGATCACGTCCGCAACGCCCGCTTCGTCGAGGCGTCTCAGTGCCGACGCGATCTCGGTCGAGGCCCCCTCGCCCTGCACGCGCGTTCCGCAAACCACGACCCGAGCCCACGGGGCACGCCGCGCGAGAACCGAGGTGATGTCGCGGAGAGCCGCGCCGGTCGGGGAGGTGACGACACCGACGCAGCGCGGGTATCTGGGGAGGGCCCGCCTGCGCTCCGGTGCGAGCAGGCCCTCCAGGTCGAGCCGGGCCCTCAGCTCCTCGAACGCCTTTCGCCACAGCCCCTCCGCACCTTCGGCCTCGAGGACCCGGGCGACGAGCTGGTACTCGCCCCGGGCCTCGTACAGCGTGAGGTCGCCGAACACCCGAACCTTGGTGCCCTCGTCGGGATCGGTCGGCAGCCGCTCCGCTTCGCGGCTGAACATGACCCCGCGGATCTGGGCGCGCTCGTCCTTCAGCGTGAAGTAGCGGTGCCCTGCGCGGGAACGGGTCCAGCTCCCGATCTCGCCGCCGACCCAGAGGGGCTCGACGCTACTCTCGAGCAGACCGCGCACCGCTCGGTTGACCTGCGACACGGACCACACCTTCGGCTCCCTGACCGGCGGACCCTGGGCGACCTCGCCGGTCTGGGCGCTCTCCTCCGAGACCTCCTGCACCCCGGGGTCGTCGAGTCCGTCGAACAGATCGAGGGTGTCGTCGCTCAAGGGATCAGGTCGCGGCCCCGACCCGCGCGCCGGCCCGGGCCGCCGAGTCGACCGTATTGGCGAGCAGCATCGTGATCGTCATCGGGCCCACGCCGCCCGGCACGGGCGAGATGGCCGCGGCCTTCTCCTTCACTTCGTCGAACAGGACGTCGCCGCACACCCGATAGCCCCTCTCACGGGTCGCGTCGTCGACCCTGTTCGTGCCGACGTCGATGACCACGGCCCCATCACGGACCATGTCGGCGGTGATCATCTCGGGTCGCCCCATCGCCACGATGAGGATGTCGGCTTCTCGCGTGACGGCGCCGAGATCGGGGGTGCGCGAGTGCGCCACGGTCACCGTCGCGTTGCCGCCCGGGGCCTTACGCATGAGCAATGAGGCGAGGGGTCTGCCCACGATGTTGGACCGCCCGACGACGACGACGTGCTTGCCGCTCGGGTCGTGGCCGCTGCGAACGAGCATCTCGATCACGCCCGACGGCGTGCACGGCGCGAAGAAGTCGCCCGAATCCGTCGCGAGACGGCCCACGTTGATGGGGTGGAAGCCGTCGACGTCTTTGGCGGGTGCGATCGCCTCGATGATCGCCCCTTCGTCGATGTGGTCCGGAAGCGGTAGCTGCACGAGGATTCCGTGAATGTCCGGATCGGCGTTGAGTCCTTCCACGACGCCGAGCAACTCGTCGTGTGGCGTGTCGGCGGGCAGGGTGATCTGGCGCGAGTGGATCCCCATCGCCGCGGCGGCTTTGTTCTTCATCCCGACATACATCTGCGACGCCGGATCCTCCCCGACGAGGACCGTGGCGAGCCCCGGCGTCACGCCGGACTCTTCCTTCAGGCTCGCGACGCGCTCCTGGAGCTCGGCGCGAATCTCCTCGGCGATCTCACGACCGGAAATGATCTGGGCTGTCATCGGCTGGTGGTGTCGGGGAACGACCGGCCACGGCATGGAGCGCCACGGCTGTCTGGAGCTTCGGAGCCGAGAATTTAACAGACTCTGCCGCGGAACCCACCCGGGCTCCGCGCCGATTTGGTGCCGCCTCGGGCCTGCTTGCTACCGTGCGAAGTCCACGGCCCGAGTCTCCCGCACGACGACCACCTTGATTTGCCCCGGATACTGGAGCTCACTCTCGATGCGACGCGCCACGGTCTCCGAGATCTGAGCCATCTGACCGTCTCCCACACGGTCCGGCTCCACCATCACCCGCAGCTCACGCCCTGCCTGGATGGCGAAGCAACGAGACACGCCCTCCTGCTCCATGGCGAGCTCTTCGAGCTTTTCGAGGCGCTTCACGTAGCCGTCGAACATCTCGCGTCGTGCGCCGGGTCGCGACCCGCTGATGGCATCGGCCGCGGTCACCAGAAACGTCTCGGGGAAGAAGTGCGGCTCCTCGTCGTGGTGCGCCTTGATGGCGTTGAGCACGAGGGGCGTCTCTCCGTGCTTCTTGCAGAGCCGATAACCGAGCTCGACGTGGGTTCCCTCGTGCTCGTGGGTCATTCCCTTCCCGACGTCGTGGAGGATCGCCGCGCGTTTCGTTCCCTGGACGTCGAGTCCCATCTCCGCGGCCATCGAGCCCGCGAGCAGCGCGACCTCCCGGGCGTGTTGAAGCTGATTTTGGCCGTACGAAGTGCGGAACCGGAGTCGGCCCAGGGTCTTCACGATCTCGGGGTGGATGTTGTGTAAACCGAGCTCGTATAGGATCTCCTCGGCGGCGTCGACCATCGCCGTCTCGACCTCGCCGGCCGCCTTCTCCACCATCTCCTCGATGCGACCCGGGTGGATCCGTCCATCTTCGACGAGGCGCTCCAACGCGATGCGTGCGGTCTCGCGGCGCACGGGATCGAACGCGGAGAGGACCACCGCTTCGGGCGTGTCGTCGATGATCACGTCGACGCCGGTCGCCTGCTCGAACGAACGGATGTTGCGTCCTTCGCGCCCGATGATGCGTCCCTTCATGTCGTCGGAGGGAAGCTGGACGACCGACACGGTCGTCTCCGCGGTGAGGTCGGCGGCCATACGCTGAATGGCGAGCGCGGTGATCTTCTTCGCCTCCCGCTCGGCCTCGCGTTGGGCGCTCTCCTTGATTTCGCGGAGGCTGTTGGCGGCATCCGCTCGGGCGGCGTCCTCCAGTGCCGCGACGAGCTCGGCACGCGCCTGATCTTGGCTCATGCCGGCCAACTGCTCGAGACGGCGACGCGCCTCGGCCCCCTGTGCCTCGGCGTGCTCGACCTTCCTGGCCAGACCGCCCTCGAGCGCGGTGATCTCCTCCGCTCGGCGATCCAGCTCTTCTTCTCGGGTGTTGAGTCGGTCGAACTGGCGATCGAGTGCGTCGGAGCGCTCCTCGGCCCGGCGTTCCGCCCGTTCGATCTCTTCCCTGCGACGGCTCTCCTCTTTCTCCCATGCCTCGCGGAGGCGAAAGCCTTCCTCTCGCCCCGCCAGCTCTCCGGCCTTGCGCGCGTTCTCCGCCTCGCGCTCGGCCCGCTTGAGGATGCGGGTGGCCTCGTCCTGTCCTTTGCTCTTTTCTAGCTCATACCGTGCCCGTTCACGGTTTCGCGCGATCACGAAACCGATCAGCGCACCCAAGACGAGTCCGACCGCCGCCGCCATTACGAGTGGCGGGGTGATCATGTATCAAACTCCAAAATCGGCCGGCGTACCGGCCGAAGGGTAGCGGTGAGGCAGCGACCCGTCCCCCGACGAGGGACGTGCGGGATCGTCACCCTTTTGTTCGGAGCCAGGATAGGCCGCCGGGGAAGTCATTCGCAACCCGGCACCTGGCGATGGGCGTCCGGACCTGGGTCCCGACCGGCCGAACAGCCCCGCGACGCGGTCTCGGGCGCGACCGGACGGCGAGGGGTGGCGTCAGCCCCCTCGAGCGAGAGCGCGCTCGATACGGTCGGCGAGCCGCCCGGCTCGGTCTCCTGCCTCGTCCCGGACTCCGTCGCGCTCGTCGCGCGCCTGGAAGTACTCGTCGGCGATGGAGAGCGCCGCCAGGATGGCCGCCTTATGACCCTCGATCAGGCCGGCTTGCATCCGGATCTGATGAATCCGGTCGTCGACGTGTTTCGCACACTGGCGCGTGTACTCGGGTTCGGCGCTGGCCCGGATCGTGTGCTCTTCGCCTGCGATACGGACCGTCACCGACGTCTTCTGCGTCATCATTGGTTCTCTAAGAAGCGGATGCGGGCGATCATGCGGTCGACTCCGTCGCGTCCGCGGTCGAGCCGGCCGCGTAGCTCTACGTTCTCGTCCTCGAGCGCCTTGAGCCGGGTCATCAATTGGCCGGCCTCGTGCTCGTTGCCGGTGAAGCGCTGGACGAGCTGCGCCAACTCGGCGTTCTTCGCTTCGGCCGCTTCCGCGCGATCGCGCACGGTGGTGAGCCGATCGAGCAGTTGACCGATGGCCGCCTCGAGGCGCGCGAAGGACGCCTCGGATCGGCTTTCGTTACCCTCGGGCTGTGACACCGAGCCCCTCCTCGAGCCGTTTGAGAACCTGGCCGACCATGCGATCGACCGCCGTGTCCTTCAGGGTCCCCTCTGGCGAGCGGAAGCGCAAGCGGAAGGCCGCCGAGCGGAAGCCGTCGGGCACGCCCTCGCCCGTGTAGACATCGAAGAGCTCCAGCGCCTCGAGAACGGAGCCACCCGAGGAGCGAATCGCCTCGAAGACAGACGCGACCGGCAGGGCGTTGGGGACGAGCAGCGCCAGGTCTCGCTCCACGGCCGGGTACAGGGGCAGCGGCTGGTGCGTGACCGCGACCGGTGCCTCGGGCGTCGCGGGCAGCCGTAGCTCGAACGCCCAAACGGCGTCGGCCCATACGGGGACGTCGATCGACTCGGGCGCGACTCGTCCGCCGCCACCGATGTCGCCGCCGCCCGCGTCGCGCACGACCAGGGCGTATGCCGGGTCGTAGGGGCCTTGGGGCTCGACCTCCGGCGGCACGACCGAGGCGGCCCCTCGGTACGCGCGCCGGACCACGTCCTCGAGGAGCCCCTTCAGGTCCCAGATTTCGAGCGGCTCGTCGGCCCTCGACCAATGCGGTGGCTCTCGCCGGCCCGTCAGGACCAGCGCGAGGTGGGTCTCCTCGAGGGGAGCCTGGCCCGGCGCAGCCTTGCGGAACGAGGTTCCGATCTCGAACAGCCGCACGTCTCGGACGCCCCGCGCGAGATTGTACTCCACCCGGCGCAGCAACGACGGAAGGAGCGCGCGCCGCATGATCGGCTCGGTGGTGGCCAGCGGGTTCGCGACCTCCACGTCGCCCTCCCCGCGCGGCGCGAACGCCGGAGTCTGCGCCTCGAAGAGCCCATGGCCCACGAGCGTCGCGCGTACCTCGTCCTCCAGCTGGAAGAGTGGGTGGTCTGGCACCGTCCCGGGACGGAACGGTCCGAGATCGTCCGGGAAGGCATCGTAGCCGTGCGTGCGCGCGACCTCTTCGATGAGGTCGACCTCACGCGTCACGTCGTAGCTGCGGTACCCGGGTACGCGCACCGTGAGCACGCCTTCACGCTCGGAGTCGACTCCGAAGCCCAGCGGCTCGAGCAGCTCGGTGACGCGCGTGGCCTCGAACGGAACACCGAGAAGCCGCTCGATGCGCGCGAGCCGAAGCTCCAACACGTCCGGGTCGAACGACACGGGGGCGCAGTCGAGAATCGAGCCTTCCAGCGTACCCCCGGCGGTCGCGAGGATGATCGAGACCGCGCGCTCGACCGCCAGGCGGAGTCCCTCCGGATCGACGCCACGTTCGAACCGGTACGACGCGTCCGTGGACATGTTGAGCGCCTTCCTCGTGGCGCGCACCGACTTCGGGTTGAAGAGCGCGCATTCCAGCAGCACGTCGGTCGTTTCATCGTCGACCTCGGAGTTCCGGCCGCCCATCACGCCGGCGATCGCGACGGGACGCTCCCCGTCGCAGATCATGAGCATGTCCTTCGTGAGCGTGTGTTTCTCATCGTCGAGCGTCGTGAATGCCGACTCCTCGGGACGGGCACGACGCACCACGATCGCGGAGCCGGCCAGGCGTTCGAGGTCGAAGGCGTGCAGTGGCTGCCCCAACTCGAGCATGACATAGTTCGTGGCGTCCACGACGTTGTTGATCGGGCGCGCGCCCGCCCCCCGGAGGCGCTCCTGCAGCCACGCCGGCGAGGGTCCGATCTCCACACCTCGAATGATGGCCCCGAGGTAACGGGGGCAGAGGTCCGGATCGTCGATCCGGATCGAGACCCCGTTGTCCGAGACCTCCGGCGCGCCGACCTCGAACGAGACATCGAGCTCCGGAGCGTCGGGAATCGCGGGGAGGATGATGCGGCCCTCGCCTTCCGAAGCGAGCTCACGCGCGATCCCCGCGTGAGAGAGCAGGTCACCCCGGTTCGCCGTGATCTCCACGTCGAGCGTCGCGTCGTCGAGTCCGAGCGCGTCGACGAACGACGTGCCCGGCGTGAACTCTCCCGCGAGCTCGAGGATTCCTTCGTGGTCGTCGCCGAGGCCCAACTCCTTTGCAGAGCACAACATGCCCTGTGACACCTCACCTCGAATCTTGGCCTTCTTGATCTTGAAGTCGCCAGGCAGCACCGCGCCGACGGGGGCGAACGGATAGTACGCTCCGGCCTTCACGTTAGGAGCGCCGCACACGACGTGCACCACCCCCTCCCCACCGTCGACCTCGCAGAGGGACAGTCGATCCGCATTGGGATGCCGACCCGCGGAGATCACCTTTCCGATGACGACGTCCTCGAGCTCCGCACCCGGGGAGCTGATTGTGTCGACCGGCGCCCCGCGCAGCGCCAGGTGCTCAGCGATCGTCGCGGGGCTTCCGGCGAGGCCCGGCACCATGTCCTTGAGCCAGCGCGTCGAGACGTTCATGAGGCGAACTGAGCGAGGAAGCGGACGTCGTTCTCGAAGAAGGTCCGGAGATCACCCACACCATGCTTCAGCATCGCGATGCGCGCCGGCCCCATTCCGAACGCGAAGCCCGTGTACCGCTCGGCGTCGTAGCCGGCGTTTTCGATCACGTTGGGGTCCACCATCCCGGCGCCCATGATCTCGAGCCAGTCGGTCTCCTCCCTCGTGCCGTCGGGCCGTGTGAACACGCGCTTTACGTCGACCTCCGCGCTCGGCTCGGTGAAGGGGAAGAAG
>JAOTVL010000161.1 GCA_029863525.1 Gemmatimonadota bacterium | reverse complement strand
GGGCGGGGGGGGGGGCGGGGGGGGGGGGGGGGGGAGGGGGTGGGCGCAGAATGGCTTGGGGCGCGCATCGACGGTGGGGATCGGGGGTAGATTCGTTGCCGCCCTCGGGCGGCTGCTCGTAGCTTCGGTCGCGCATGAAGATCTGCCGGCACGCTCTCGCTCACAACCGCCCATGCCCGATCCCCGACTCACGGAACAGAGGAATCCGGCATCACGCCGGATCGACGAGCTCGACACGCTCGGCATCGTCGACCTCATCAATGCCGAGGACCGTAGGGTGGCCGAGGCGGTGGGGGAAGAACGAGAGGCGATCGCCCACGCCCTTGAGCTCGCGGAGGCGGCCTTCCGAGCGGGCGGCCGCCTGATTTACGTCGGCGCCGGAACTTCGGGGCGCCTCGGCGTTCTCGACGCGGCGGAGATGCCGCCCACGTACGGGACCGACCCGGCCATGGTGCGCGGCATCATCGCGGGGGGATACGAGGCGTTGGTTCGGGCCCAGGAGGGTGCCGAAGACCATCCCGAAGACGGGGCCGCCGCCATCGACGACCTCGGCGTGGGACCGAACGACTTCGTTCTCGGCATCGCGACCTCGGGTACGACCCCGTACGTCCACGGAGCGGTGTCTCGCGCGCAGGCACTCGGCGCGCGCACGGGGTTCCTGATGTGCACGTATCCTCCTCCCGACTTGGTCGACCGCTTCGACGTGGTGATCGCGCCGCTCGTTGGGCCCGAGATCATTACCGGCTCGACGCGGATGAAGGCTGGGACCGCAACGAAGCTCGTTCTGAACACGATCACGACCGGCGCCATGGTGCGTATGGGGAAGGTCTACGGGAACCTCATGGTGGACCTCCAAGTGACGTGCGAGAAGCTGCGTGACCGAGGCGAGCGCATTCTCGAGGAGATGCTGGGTGTGGAGCGAAGCCGGGCGGCCGATCTCCTCGAGCGGGCCGGAGGCCACGTGAAGACGGCCCTCGTGATGGGTCGGCTGGGGGTGGAAGCCGATGAGGCGCGGCGGCGACTCGACGAGGAATCGGGGGTGATCGCACGGGTCCTGGGCTCTCTCGACTCGTGACTCGGATTCCGCTCGACCGGATTCTCTTCGGCGTCGTGGTGGCGGTCAGCATCGTGGTGGTGTGGACCGTCTCCGACCCGCTGCCGCACCTCGGAGGGGACAACGCCGGGTACATCGCGCTGGCCTACGATCTCGTCGCGAACGGCTCGTACACCGACGTGTTCGATCCCGAGCGGCTCCCCCACACAAAGTACCCTCCGGTTTTTCCAGCGACCCTCGCCCTGTTGATCGCTGCGGGTGCTCGGAGTTGGGTCGCGCTCAAGGCTGTCGCGGCGGTCGCTACGGTCATCGCCGTCGGCTTCACCTACCTTTGGGCGGCTCGAAGGCTCAGCGCCCTCGGTGCGTTCGCCGTGGCGCTCCTCCTGGCGCTCTCCGTCGGTATCGTCTACTACAGCCAATGGGTGCTTTCGGACCCGCTCTTCCTTGCGCTGACCATGGCGTCGCTCCACGCGCTCGCAAAGGCGGACGGGGTGGCCCGGACCGGCGAGCGTGGGGAGCCCGATGCGGAGGGCGGCGCCTCCGGCTCCACCGCGACCCTCCGAGGGGGCGAGGGCCCGATCGATGCCCGTTGGCTCGCCGTCGGGGTCCTCTGCGGCGGCCTCGCGTACTTCACGCGATCCGCCGGCTTGCCGCTGGTCGTCGCGCTGCTCGCCTGGCTGGTGATGCGCCGCGCGTGGAGACCGCTCGGCATCAGCGCCGGTGCGCTGGGTCTGCCGATGCTCGCGTGGTGGCTTCGCGGCCGGACCGGCGGGGTCGCACAGTACACGTCGGAGTTCTGGATGGTGAACCCGTACGACCCGTCGCTCGGGACGGTGGGGATCGGTGGTCTCGGGGGGCGCGTGGTGGAGAACTTGCTGGGCTATGCGACTCGACACCTACCGCTCGGGGTCGTCGGGGCCGACGCACCCGTGGTGCCGATCGTCGGGGTGATGCTGGTCGTGGCCGCGCTCGCCGGATGGGTCGTGAGCGCGCGCGACCGAGTAGGCCCAGCCGAGCTGTTCTTTCCCCTCTACGCCGGCCTGATTCTCCTGTGGCCCACGGTCTGGAGCGGGGACCGCTTCGCACTCCCGCTGTTGCCGCTCGTCTTTCTCTATGGAGCCGTGTCGCTCCGACTCCTAACGCGTCGGCTGCCGGAAGCCGTTCGACCCATCGCCGCGACGGTCGCCATTCTGGCGCTCCTCGTGCCGGCGGTCGAGGATTGGAGACGCGCCGTCGCGGCTTCGGACGCGTGCCCGCTCGAGGTCCGCGAGCAGGACGTCTGGGCGTGCTACGGCCCTCGCGTCCAGAGCTTCATGATCGCGGCGGCGTGGACGCGCGACGGATTGCCCGAGGGCGCCTCGGTCCTGAGCCGAAAACCGCGTCACTTCTATCTCCAGAGCGGCGTCCCGAGCCGGACGTTCGCGTTCTTCGAGGACCCGGACGAGCAACTCGAGCTGGCGGACGCCATCGGGGCCAGCTACGTCCTCTTGGATCGCTGGGACGGATTCGCGGCGCGGTACGTCGGCTCGGCGGTGCGCGCTCGCCCCGGGGCGTTCTGTTACGTGAGCACGTTTGGCAGGCCGGACGACGGTGCGGCGCAACTCCTGGGGATCCTGCCCCCGGGCGCGCGCGGTGCCGATCCCTCCGCCGGAGCCGAGGTGACGGTCGCCCGATGCCCTTCGACCTTCACGACGAACCGCGACGCCGGTGGAACCTACTCCCCGTCGGGCTCCTCTTCGGCGCGCATTCCGTTACTCGACAGACTCGACTCGTAGACGACTGCCAGCGCGATGCCGAAGACGAGATGCTCCAGGTAGGCCCGCTCTCCTTCGTCGAGACCGTCGAAGAGGTCGCCGACGAATGGGAGCTTTCGTTGAGGCGTTCGGGATCCGAAGATCCCCGAAAGGCCGCCTATGGGGTCCACCATGTACTCGACCGAGCCGTACATCGCTCCCTTCATGAGCGCCGGGCCCGGAAGCCTCGGCTCGACGATGCTGCCGTAGACCAGACCCTGACCGATTCCGGCCAGGATGTGCTCCACGGTCTCCCGGTCGAGGCTCGGCAAGCCGACGTTGTCTCGGAGCAGGGGCCGGACGAGGTCGACGAGAAGCGCGGCAACCGCACCGGCCGCAGCTGCACGCAGGAGGCGGGTGATACCCGGCTCCGACCGCTTGCCCCAGCCGTCGAGCGCTTTGTCGACGACCAAAGCGATGCCGGCCGACAGGAGCTCGTCACTCGACGGTATGGAAGGGCGGAGCGCGGGCGGGTCATCGGACCCTTCACGACCCCCGGACCTCGGCACGGACTTCGCCGGCGCCGGACCGATCGCTCGGGCGCGCTCGAACGCGTGACCGATGTGAAACCAGATGCTTTTTTCGGAGGCCATGGCCGATGAGTTCGGGACGCGGACGAGGAAGATGGTGGGTCGGGTCGACCCGGATCAAGCGGATCGCCCCGGGCGTCGTCGCCGGCGTCCTGACGATGGCCGCCGCGGGCACCTTTGCCGCGCGAGCGACCGCCCAGGCGCCCGACGAGCGCTGGCGGACCCTCGAGACGGAGCATTTTCGCGTCACGTTCCCCGAGCACCTCGAAGAGCTCGGGCGAAAGTCCGCGGACCGGGCCGAACGCGCATGGGACGAGCTGGCCGCCCATTTCATCGCTCCTCCCGATGGCCCCATCGACGTGCTGGTGACGGACCACGCCGACGTCTCGAACGGATTCGCGCAGGTCACCCCATCGAATCGAATCACGGTGTTCGCCCGTCCTCCGGTGGACGCGATTTCTCTCGGGTTTTCCGACGAGTGGCTCGAGCTGGTGATCACTCACGAGCTCGTGCATATCGTACATCTCGACCACGTCGTGAACCCGATCGGGCGTCTCGGAAGGGCGGTGCTGGGTCGCGTCCCCTCGGAGTGGCCCCTTTTCCCAGAGCTCGGGACGCCGCGCTGGGTAACCGAGGGACTCGCTACGTGGTACGAGTCGCGCCTCACCGAAGCCGGTCGCGTGAAGGGCAGCTACCACGACATGCAGATCCGGACCGCGGCGCTCGAGGGTCGCTTCGAGGACATCGGACAGGCGTCGGGGGAGTCGCCGCTCTGGCCAGGGGGGAATCGACCCTACGCGTACGGGTCGCTCTTCTTCGAGCACCTGCTCGACAAGTTCGGTGAGGAGCGCTTGGCGGTGTTCGTCGACGCGATCGGTGGCCAGTGGATCCCGTATCGGTTGGATTCGGCGGGGCGTCGCGCGTTCGGTGTCTCGCTCACCGAGGAGTGGGGGCTCTGGCGGGCCTCGGTGGAGGCGGATCTCTCCGACCTGGACCGAGAGCTCGAGCGCTTCGGTCCGCTCACGGACCCCCAAGCCCTCACCACCGATGCCCGGTGGGCGCTTTATCCCCAGGTATCGCCCGACGGTCGCTGGCTCGCGTACACCCGATCGGACGGGCGATCGGACATGCAGATTCGGGTGATCGACCTAGAGACCGGCACCACGAGCTCCGTCGGCCGCACGAACCAGCTCGCGACCTTCTCTTGGATCGACGACGACCGGCTCCTCGTAGGCCAACTCGAGCTCGACGGACCGTATCGCTTCTACGACGACTTGTACGTCTTCGAACGAGACGGCGGACAGACGCGATTGACGCGGGGCGCGCGTATTGGGCAGCCCTCCGTCTCCTCGGACGGTCGATCGGCGATCGCTGTGCGGCAGGGCGACGGGACGAATGAGCTCGTGCGCGTCGCCCTGCCGAGCGCCCAGATGACCACGCTCGTTCCGGCTGAGGCGGACGTGCATTGGGCGTTCCCGTCGCTCTCGCCCGACGGACGATGGATCGCCGCCACGCGGTTCGAGCCCAACGCCCGCCACGACGTCGTGGTTCTGGACGCCCGCTCCGGCGACGTCGTGGCTCGCGTCACCGATGATCGGGCGCTCGACATGGCGCCGCGATGGAGCCCTGACGGTCGCTGGTTGGTGTGGGCATCGGACCGCAGCGGGATCCTCAACGTGTACGGCGCCGCGGTGGATGCGGCGACCGGCGTCGTCGCCGCCCCGCTCTTGCTGACCAACGTCCGGACCGGGGCGGCATATCCCTCGGTAGATCCGACCGGAAGCTGGCTCTACTACAGCGGCTACCACGTCGACGGCTGGGAGGTCGAGCGCGTGCCGTTTGCGCCGGACCGGGGTCGCCCCCGTCCGGCGCTGGCGTCGAGCTTCGAGCCCGCTCAGACGCCTCCCGGCAGGGGACTCGCCGAGGGCGATGTCCGACCATACTCCGCCGGCGCCACGCTGCGCCCCTGGTATTGGGAGCTGTCGTACCGGGCCCCGATCGAGACCCCCAGGATTGCGCAGGACTCGTTGCTTCTGAGGCGTCGCGAGCTCGTCGGCGCTGGCCTCGGGATCCAGACGACCGGGCGGGACCTGGTGGGCCGACACTCGTACTCGGCGTTCGCGCGGATCTCGACGAGGGGTCGGAAGGTCGACGGCGGTCTCTCCTACGCCTACGCGGGCCTAGGGAACCCGATCCTCTCCCTTTCGGCGTCACAGGGATACCGGGACGGGGGTCAACTTACGACGCGCTCCATGCCGACGGATCCGCTCGACACGCTCTTCGTCTTGTCGCGCGAGCGCTCGCTGGAGGGGGCCGTGACGATCCTCGCTCCGACGTGGCGGAGGAACGTGACCTTCACCGTCAGCAGCGGAGTCGTTTGGGAGCGTAGGCAGCTCCTCAACGTCCGGCTAGCCGAGTCCAGTACGTATCGACTGGCCCGTCCCGAAGCGCGTCTGCTCGACCTCACCGCGTCGGTCAACGTGAATACGTCGCGCAGTCACTCCTTCCAGATGGGCACGTCTCGCGGACTCTCCCTCTTCCTCCTGGGGCGCCTCCGAAACGAGCTTTCACTTCCCGATTCGCTCGTGAGCGCGGCGGGGGTCGATCGGTCGATCCAGGAGGTTTTCGGCCGAGTCCGGGGTGCCGTTCCCCTTTGGAGAGGCGGGTACGCAGAGCACCTGATCGCGTTCCAAGCCGCGGGAGGCATTTCGTCCGGGCCAGGCGCCGACGCCCTGCAATACCGAGTGGGCGGAGCGTCGGGCCAGCCCGAGCCCGTCACGGGCCTCGAGCTGTTCGGGGGCAACTCCATCTTCTTCCCCGTACGCGGCTATCTGCCCTCGAGCCGGTTCGGACGCTACGCCTGGGCGGTCTCGGCGGAGTACCGCATTCCTCTTTGGCTGATCAATCGAGGCCTTCGGGCGTGGCCAGTGCACGTGGATCGAGCGCAGGCATCGATCTTCTTCGACATGGGCAACGCGTGGGGCCCTGACGTGTCTCCGGGCGGCTTCACGAACCCGCTCGGTCAGGCGCTGGCCTCCGCAGGCGCCGAGCTCACCACTGAGCTGCTCGGACTCTACGACATCCAGGCGAGGCTTCGCGGAGGCGTGGCCTTCCCGCTCGTCGCCGCGCCTGGGACCGGTGCGGGATCCCCGCAATTCTACGTCCGGGTCGGGCTTCCGTTCTGAACATCGCTGGGTCCGAGCCGTCTCCCGGACCCCTTGCCGGCGACACGCCGACTACCGAATATAAACCGAACATCGCCTGGTTTCGCGCCGGATCGACAACAAACAGATGATTCCGGCATAACGAGCTTGACCACAAGATATGGGGTCCCTACAATGGCTCTACCCAACATCTGGTAGGTCGGGAGTGGGTTTTCCACAGGTAATTGACCGGCGGGACGGGCGTTCCCGCCGTTTTTCAACTTCGTATTCCAGCGTTTTCCACCGTATTTTCCACCATGGAGCCCGTCTTTAGATGATCCGCGTGCATCAGCCCCGCCCCCGACGAGAGTCCGTGATCTTCGACGAC
>JAOTVL010000040.1 GCA_029863525.1 Gemmatimonadota bacterium | reverse complement strand
GTTCGAGCGCCCAGTCGCGATCAAGGTGGTCCGCGCGGGTTTGGCAACGGAAGACGTGCTGGAGCGATTCCGGCTCGAGCGCTCGATCTTGGCGGGCCTGAATCACCCGAACCTGGCCCAACTGATCGATGGGGGGCGCACCGACGGCGGCCTTCCGTATTTCGTCATGGAGTTCGTCGAGGGCGTGCGCATTACCGAGTACTGCGACCGAAACACTCTCTCCGTCGAAGCCCGGTTGAAGCTGTTCACCTTGGTGTGCGACGCAGTTCAACACGCGCATCGCAACCTGGTCGTGCATCGAGACATCAAGCCGAGCAATATCCTCGTGACTCCGAACGGCTTGCCGAAGCTGCTGGACTTCGGCATCGGGAAGGTCCTGGACCCGTCTGCGCCCGACGTTCCAGACCGCACCGCCATGACGCAGCGGGTTCTCACTCCGGAGTACGCGGCACCGGAACAGGTCCGAGGCGGGCCGATAACCACGGCGACCGATGTCCACGGACTCGGCGTCCTCTTATACGAGCTCCTCACTGGGCACCACCCCTTCGCATCCGAGGCGTCCAGCCCCGAGCGCCTCACCCGCGCGGTACTCGATACGGCGCCCACATCGCCGAGCACGGTAGTGGGACACCCGGTTGATCGGTCGTGGGGCGACGTCGTCACGCCGAGTCAGATCGCGAGCCTTCGGCGGACGACCCCGCCGCGTCTCCGGCGCGCGCTCCAGGGCGACGTGGACAACATCATCCTCATGGCGCTCCGCAAGGAGCCTGAACGTCGGTACTCGTCCGCCGAGGCTTTTGGCGCGGACGTACAGAGACACCTGGGCGGGCGAACCGTGCGCGCCCGTCCAGACTCGATGCGATACCGGCTCTCGAAGTTCGTCACACGGAATCCATGGGCCGCCACTGCAGCGGTGCTCGCCGCCGTCGTGCTCGGCGCCTCGGTGGCCATCCCGTGGCAGCAGAACCGGAGGCTGACCCGGGAGAGAGACAAAGCCCGTGAGGTTCAAGACTTTCTTCTGGAGGCCTTCGGCACCACGGGCGTCGACGAGTCGATCGGCGCCGGGGACCTGCTGGACCTTCAGTCCGGCCGGATCGGAGAACTCTACCCGGATCGCCCGGAGCTCCAGGCGGAGATGTATCTCGTCCTCGCCGAGGCTTACGATCGGCTCGGCCGATACGATGAGGAGCTGGAGGTCGCAGAGCGTGGCCTGGACTTGATGCGAGAGCAATATCCCAGTGATCACCCGGACCTGGCTCGGGCGCTGAATACGCTCGGATGGGCGCTACACCAAGCAGGCAATCGCGACCGTGCGGCGGCTGTGCTCGAGAACGCCGTGGACATGCGGCGTCGCCTCGGCCGGCCGTACCGGGCGGAGCTCGCGCGCTCACTCAATGATCTAGGTGTGGTGCGGAGCGTGCTCGGCGAAAGCGGGGCCGCCGAGGCCCTGCATCGTGAAGCGTTCACCATCCGACGTGCGGCCCTCGGTGACTCGGACCGCGCCACAGGCGTCTCCGCCAGCAATCTAGCCGCGGTTCTCTATGAGCAGGGCGAGTTCGAGGAGGCGAGGCGAGAAGCGGAGTTGGCTCTCGAGCTGCTACGAAGCTCGGTCGGTCCGGACCATCAACGGACCATCGTCGTCCAGAACAACCTCGCCGTCATGAGCATCGCGGCCGGTGACGTCGAAGGGGCTATCGCGCAGTATCGCGACCTGCTCGACCGCCAGACACGACTCCAGGGGGCGGAACACCCGGTAACGAACACGGTGCGGCACGGGCTGGCCGCTACGCTGCTACGGGTCGAGCAGTGGGAAGAAGCGTACCACCTTGCCGCCGATGCGTATCAGATCTCGCGCGACGCGGGTGTCTCAGGACTCGAACGCGCCTTGCGTGCTCACGGCACGATCGTACGGGCACTCGAAGGCGCCGGTCGCACGGCGGACGCGCTCGTGGAACTCGATACGGCGATCCGAGACGTGGAAGACGACCCTCGGCTGGCACCTCTCCTGCAGTCGCTGAGATCCGACCGAGTAAGGCTGCTCGTCAGCCTCGATGATTGGCGGGGCGCGGCCGAGGACTACAATGCACTACTGCGGGCGGCGGAGGCCTCGCTCACCCCGGATGATCCGAGTCTGGCGGCACGAAGAGTCCGGCTCGCGGAGTACCTGGCTCGAGCCGGGGAGCTTTCGTCCGCAGACTCCCTGCTGAACGCGGCACGCGCCGTAGCGACCGCCGACTCGGCGAGTGGAGAGCTTCGTGCGGCATTCGAACGGGTCCTGGCTCTGCTGCGGCCGCAGAGCGGGTGAGTGGAGGACGCCCCGCCCGGCCGAATGGCCGGACGGGGTTGAGAGAAGGACCGCGTCGTCCCTACATCCCCGCGATCACCTCCTGGAGGTTCTCAATGAGCAGCAGGCCTTGGTCGGCCTCCGAATCGGCGTGGCACGCGATCACCACTTTCTCGCCATCTCCGAGGACTTGCATGTCGATCGGCTCAGGGCACTGGGCCTCGATGGAGAAGGTCGCAGTAGGCGCCGCGATGAAGGACGATCCATTGATCATCCAGAGCTCTAGCGTGGAGTCGCCCTGGTTGGCGAAAAGCGCGTAGCGTCCAGTCCCGTCGCTCGCGGTCACGATGCCACCCGCAACTCTCGCCGGCTGGTTTTGCGACGCAAGCCGCGTGGCGGTCCCAGAGACGGCATCGACCCGGAAGATCTTCATGAGCCCACCCGTCGTCGTCTCGCCCGCAGTGTATCCGGGATGGGTCAGAGCGGAACCGAGAACACAGAGGAACTCGCCTCCACCCTCGTCCCGGCAATCCAATGTCGGCGGCCTGAACGCATCCCCTAGCTTCGAATCCAAGACTGCCGCGCCGGTACTCACGACCGGAAGCGTTTCGACGGTGCCGGCGGTCTCGTTCCACTGCACGAGCACGACCTCGGCAGGATCGTTGAAGATGTTGCCATCACCCGTCGTTTCAATGCCGATGACCGTCGACTGATCCGGCGAGGCCCAGATCGATCGCAGGTGGATGTCCGGTTGCGCAATGTCAAACGACATGCGGTTGCGAAGCGCGTCGCTGAAGGAGCGAGTTGCAGAGGTATACCGAACGATGCCGAAATCACCGTAGGGGCTGACCAGCGCGAAGGCGTCGGACCCAAAGCCTCGAATGTCCAAGGGCTGGTCCTTCGAGGCCTCGACGAGTGTGTCGTTCACGACCATCGGGTCCGCACTCAGGTCAACATGCATGCCAGGGCCGCCCCCGTAAACGACGTAGGTCCCGTCGGACAACGCCGCGACTCTCTGTCGACGGAGCGTCATGTCGTCGATGGCCTGCACGTCCGGCGCGAGAACGCCCGTCTGGGCGTGGTAGCGCCTGACTCCGCTGCCCAGCGTCACATGGAAGGGCGAACCGGAAACAGGAAGCAAGTAGTCGGCCCGGCGTGCAGACGTGAACGCCATGATGAGATCGACAGGAGGAGACGAGCACTCGATATCCAGGCCAAGACGGACCGTCGCAAATGCGGTGAAATCGGACGCATCGAATTCGACGAGGGCGCCGAACTTGCCCGTTCCGGGTTCCCCGCATTGGTATTGGTTGACGATCGTCCGCACCGTGCCGGTCCCATTGAGCGTCGAGCTCAGGTCGCCGACGAGCGCCACTGGCGAAGTGGAGAGATCCTCGACCACGGCGCCTGTAATGTCTCCAAGGGCGGCCCCCGTCACGTCCAAGGTTATCGTGACGTCGAACGGCTCTAGGACCTCGGCGGACGCAGGGCCGTCGACGCCGAAGTCGAGGCCCGGGGTCTCGACCGCCGCCGCGTACGAGAAGTGCCCGAGCGAGCCACGAGCCACGACCTCCGTCGGCTCGGCCTCACTCGGCTCCAGGACGAGATCCGAAAGCAGCTCGACGACGCCCTCGCTTTCGGAATAGAGCAGCGCGCCGTGCAGTTCGAAGCGACCGGCCTCGAGCGAGACCGCTTCTGTGAGGGTGAACGCTACCTCGATGGGAGCAGTGAAGGCGAGGCCACTCGGTTGCAGATCGTACGCACGCGTGGGCCCACCCAGCTCCGTAAGAGACTCGGGCATTTGGCTCTCCGTCACACCCGTCACGGAGATCTCCGTGTCAGCCGCGAGCGCCCCCGCCGGGATCGTGAGCGTCAGCTTCCCATCGCTCGAGACCACCTCACCGCCTCCGGCCCCAACGCTCTGCGACGACGTGTTGTCCTCCGCCGTCACCGTCATCGCATCGGCGGGGCTATCATCCGTACCGTCGTTGACGACCAGCGTCGCCAGGTAGTCGCCGACTACATCCGGCACGAAGCTCGGGGTCGCGCTCGTCACCTGGTCGAGGGTCGACGCGCTTCCACTCGGTGCCGCAAGCGTCCACGTGTACGTGATGGGATCACCATCCGCATCGCTTCCCGATCCCGAGAGCTGAACGGCGAGGCCCGCGCTAACGACGAGATCGGCGCCGGCAGCGGCGATCGGCGCCGTGTTCTGACTGGGTTGCGGGTCGGGATTCGGGTCCGGTTCCGTAGTGCTCTTACCGCAGCCCAGGGCCAACCCCAGAGTCAAGAGGCCCGTGACGACCCGGCGCCGGCGAACGGCCCGTGAGCCTCCTCGAGTGCTCGTATCCATGATTCCTCCTCGCGTCGAAGTCCGCGCGCCCGGTGGGGGCGCTGACTCCTACGCGCATTACGGAGGAAAAAGCGATCATAGAACGACGAGCGTCGCCCGCGCTGATTCTCGGGCACTGGCTTGGAGTTGACCGGGGGTGCTTTATCCCGTCCGGACGTACCCTGCCTGGCCGAACGTGTCGCACGCCTCCACGTCGCCGGTGCGTAGCCCGGTCTCGAGCCACTGCCGGCGTTGCGCCGACGTGCCGTGGGTGAACGACTCGGGCGAGACCGAGCGTCCAGCGCGACGTTGGAGCCGATCGTCGCCGATGGCCGCGGCGGCGGCCAACCCTTCGTCCACGTCGCCCGGCTCGAGCACCCGCTCGCGCCGGTTGGCGTGGTGCGCCCAAACGCCCGAGTAGCAATCCGCCTGGAGCTCCATGAGGACCTGGAGCTGGTTCGTCTCCACCTCCGAGCGGGACTGACTCTGTAGCTGACGCACCCATCCCGACGTTCCGACCAGAGTTTGGATGTGATGGCCGACCTCGTGTCCGATCACGTACGCTTCGGCGAAGTCACCCGCCCCACCCATTCCGGCCAGCTGATCGAAGAACCCCGTATCGAGATAGAGTCTTTGGTCGGGTGGGCAGTAGAACGGTCCTGTCGCCGACGTGTTGAAGCCGCACGCCGACTGCACCGCGCCGGTGAAGAGGACCATCGTCGGGGGCTCATACCGAACGCCGTTCTCGGCGAAGATCTCGCCCCACACGTCCTCCGTCGTCCCGAGGACCGCGCTCAGGAATTCCCTCTCTTCGTCCGCCACCCCCGAGGGCGCAGGCTGCGATGGTGCGGGGGCCAGAGCTCCGACCCCGTTGAGCAATTGGAGCACTTGCCGGGGGTCGCCCCCCAGCAGCACGACCACGACGACGATCAACAGACCGGCTCCTCCACCGATTCGGAGGCCGCCCGCGCCCGATCGTTGACCACGTCGGTCCTCGACGTTCGTGCTGCGGCGGCTCTGTCTCCAGCGCATAGGTCGGATCCTTGCTGAGAGATGCGGGGAGTCGCCAACCATAGGCGTGTGGGCCCGGCATTCACAAGCGCGCCGGGAGCCGCACACGTGTCGCCTAGCCAACACTGACTTCCAAGCAGCGCTTGCGGACTGCCCTTGCCGTCCCTCCATTGGCTCCCCGCCATCTGTTTACTCACCCCCCAGGCACCCGTTGCATCCGCTGGGTCACAACGAACCGCGCCAACCACGGTCCGCGATCGTCGGCCCCTAGGGAGGTTCTGATGAGGCAGCCCCTTCTCGCTCTCGCGCTCCTTGCGCTCGTCACGTTCGCCGCCTGCACGCAGCGCGACACCCTGACGGCTCCGCCCGATCCGTCGATCCAAGCCACCGAAGCGCCGTCGCTGGCCGAGCTCGCGCGGACAGCCCAGGAGTCGGGGTACGTGCCCGGACGGGTGATCGTGCGATTCCGGGACGGCGCGCCGATCGCGGAGATCACCGGCGCGCAGGGCGCGAGCCCGCAGCGCACGATGGGACTGGGCGCGAGGCTGCTTACCGTCCCTGAAGGGCAGGAGCGCGCCGTGGCCGAGGCGCTGGCCCGGAACCCGTCCGTCGAGTTCGCCGAGCCGGACTACTTCTATACCGTCGACGTTCCTTGCGGCACGGGGACGTGTGTGGGGCCGAACGACGGATTCTTCGGCTACAAGTGGGACCTCCACAACGACGGTAGCATCACCGACGAGTTCGGCGCGGACCTCGCGCTGACGGGTGCGGTCGACGCCGACGTCGACTGGCTCGAAATGTTCGACGCGGTCGGCCCGCTCCCCGGCACTTCGGTCATCGGGATCATCGACACGGGCATCCGAGCCTCGCACGAGGATCTCGCCGGCAAGGTCGTCGCTGGATACGATTTCTTCGACCTCGATCCCGATCCCGCCGACGATCACGGGCACGGGACACACGTCGCGGGGATCGCGGCAGGAAACGGTAACAACGGGACGGGTGTGCCCGGGGTCGCGTTCGTCCCCGAAGTCTCGATCGCCGCGGCGAAGGTCTGCGGGTTCATTTTTCCGGGCCTGCACGGCTGCCCCTCCTCGGCGATCGCGGACGGGATTCAGTGGGCGACCGACAACGGCGCCGATGTCCTGAACATCAGCCTGGGCGGCGGGTCGGGCTCCTCGGTGGTCCAGGGCGCGCTCCAGTACGCACGACAGAACGGCGTCCTGCCGTTCTGCGCCGCGGGCAACGACGGCGGCTCGGTGGGATTCCCGGCGGCCTTCCCGGAATGCGTCGCCGTCAGCTCCACCAACTGGAGCGACGACCTCGCCAGCTACTCGAACTTCGGCCCCGAAATCGAGCTCGCGGCCCCCGGCGGAGACTTCGAGCACGAGAACAGCTACAGCTTCGTGCTCTCCTCCTACGCCACCGCCGACAATGCCTACGCTTGGCTGGCCGGTACGTCGATGGCGTCCCCGCAGGCGGCGGGGTTGGGCGGACTGCTCCACGCACTCGGGGTGACCGATCCCGACGCGAAGCTCACCCGCATGAAGTCGACCGCAAACGACCTCGGGGATCCCGGGGACGACACGTCCTTCGGAGCCGGGAGGATCAACGTCTACACCGCGGTCGCGGAGCTCATCGGCGCGCCGCCGAACCAGGCGCCCAACACCTCCTTCGCCGTGGTCTGCACGGACCGCACCTGCGACTTCACCGACACGAGCACCGATGGCGAGGGCTCGGTGGTTGCGTGGTCCTGGGCCTTCGGGGACGGGAACTCCTCCACGCTTCAGAACCCGACGCACACCTTCGCCGCGGACGGAACCTACACCGTGACGCTCACGGCGACCGACGACGAGGGCGCCAACGCCACTTCCACGGCCGTCCTGACGGTCCCGACGCCGAATATCCCCCCGACGGCATCGTTCACGTCGAGCTGCGCCGCCTTCACCTGCGACTTCACCGATACGAGTAGCGACCTCGACGGGACGATCGTCTCGTGGGCCTGGGATTTCGGGGACGGCAACACTGCTTCGACCCAGAGCCCGACTCACACGTACGCCACGGCGGGAAGCTTCACCGTGAGCCTCACCGTGACCGACGACGACGGCGACACGGACGTCGCGAGCGCGAGCGTCAGCGCCGCGGAGCCTAATGATCCGCCGGCAGCCTCGTACGTGTGGAGCTGCACCGATCTGACCTGCACGTTCACGGACACAAGCGCGGATAGCGACGGTACGGTCACGACTTGGCTTTGGAGCCTAGGGGACGGGGTTTCGACGAACGCCCGACATCCGGTCCACACCTACCGCTCCGCCGGCACCTACGCGGTGACGTTGACCGCTACGGACGACGACGGCGCCACCGACTCGGTGACCGACACGATCACGGTCTACGCACCGGGCGAGGCTCCCACGGCGTCGTTCACGCAGAGCTGCGTCGACCTCACGTGCACCTTCACGGACACGAGCACCGATGGCCAAGGATCGGTGGTCGCGTGGTCCTGGGACTTCGGAGACGGCAACAGCTCGTCGAGTCAGCATCCCACGCACACCTACGGCGCCGCCGGCACCTATGCCGTGACGTTGGTCGCGACGGATGACGTGGGCGCGACCGACTCCTTCAGCCGGACCGTAATCGTTCCCTCGGGTAACCAGCCACCCACCGCGTCGTTCACCTCGAATTGCGGCGATCTGTCCTGCGCCTTCACCGATGCCAGTGTGGACGGAGACGGAACCGTGGTCGCGTGGGCTTGGGACTTCGGAGACGCCACTACGTCGTCGACTCAGAACCCGACGCACACGTTCGCGAGTGCCGGCACGTATACTGTGACCCTCACGGTAACCGACGACGGCGGTGCGACGGACAGCTCGTCGTCGGTCATCACGGTCGTGGAGCCGAACGACGCGCCGGTCGCTTCGTTCACGTGGAACTGCACCGACACCACCTGCTCTTTCACCGACACGAGCACGGACAGCGACGGCACCGTACAGACGCACCTCTGGAACTTCGGCGACGGCTGGTCGAGCAGCGGACCCGATCCGGTTCACGTGTACGGATCGCCGGGCACGTACACCGTGACGCTCACGGTGACCGATGACGACGGCGCCACCGGAAGCTACGGCACGTCGGTAACCGCACCTGGGCCGGGCGAGGCACCGACGGCATCCTTCACGTCGAACTGTACGGATCTGTCCTGCGACTTCACCGACACCAGCACGGCGGGGGCCGGGCCGATCGTCTCATGGTCGTGGAACTTCGGGGACGGTAACGGCTCGTCCGTCCAGCATCCGAGCCACGCGTACTCGACGGGCGGCACGTACACGGTCACTCTGGTCGTCACGGACGACCGCGGAGTGACCGACACGCTCGCGAAGAGCGTGACCGTGCCGGCACCGAACCAGTCCCCCACGGCGTCCTTCACGTCGAGTTGTACCGACCTGACGTGTGGCTTCACGGACGCGAGCGCGGACGGAGACGGGACGATCCTAACCTGGAGCTGGGACTTCGGGGACGGGACGACGTCGAGCGCGCAGAGCCCGAGCCATACCTATGCGGCCACGGGTACGTATTCGGTCACGCTCACGGTGACCGATGACGACGGAGCCACCGACAGCGCCACCAACAGCGTGAGCGTGATCGCTCCGAACCAGGCGCCGACCGCCGCCTTCACCTGGAGCTGTGACGGCCTGACCTGCTCCTTCACCAACGAGAGCATCGACAGCGACGGAACCATCCAGAACAGTGTGTGGGCGTTCGGCGACGGTTGGTCGAGCAACGCACAGCACCCGAACCACACATACGGTGACGCGGGGAGCTTCACGGTCACGGTCACGGTCACCGACGACGACGGCGCAACCGACTCGTACAGCGAGACGATCGAGGTCGGCGAGCGTCCGGTGGCGTCGTTCACCTCGGCCTGCACCGGCCTGGACTGCAGCTTCACGGACACCAGCACCGACGGTGACGGGACGGTCGTCTTCTGGGCGTGGAACTTCGGGGACGGCGCGACCTCGTTCGCGCAGAACCCGAGTCACGCGTACTCGGCCGCCGGCACGTACACCGTGACGCTTACGGTGGACGACAACGAGGGAGTGACCGACAGCCACACCGCGACCGTGACGGTCGTCGCCGCCAACCAGGCGCCCTTCGCGGCGTTCTCTTCCAGTTGCACGGACCTCTCGTGCGCCTTCACCGACGCCAGCTCCGACTCGGACGGCACGATCGTGTCCTGGTCTTGGGACTTCGGCGACGGCAATACCTCCACGGCGCAGAACCCGAGCCACGGTTACGGAACGGGTGGCACGTATACGGTGACGCTCACGGTAACCGACGACGACGGCGCAACCGACAGCGTCGGCGAGACGGTAAGCGTCACGGCGCCGAACCAGCCGCCGACCGCCGGGTTCTCTTCCAGTTGCACAGACCTCTCGTGCGCCTTCACCGACGCCTCCGCCGACGCGGACGGGGCGATCGTGTCCTGGTCTTGGGATTTCGGCGACGGGACTACCTCGGGCGCTCAGAATCCGAGCCACGGCTACGGAGCGAGCGGCACGTACGCGGTGACGCTCACCGTAACCGACGACGACGGCGCGACGGATGTGACAGCGAGCAGCGTCTCGGTCACCGCGCCAACCTTGATCACCCTGTCGGTGAGCGGCTACAAGGTACGGGGGAGACAACACGCGGACCTGACGTGGAGCGGTGCCAATTCCGCGTCTGTGGACGTCTATCGGGACGGAGTCGTGATCCTCACGACTCCGAACGACGGCTTCCAAACGGACAGCATCAATAACCGAGGTGGCGGGAGCTACACGTACCGGGTGTGCGAAGCCGGTTCGAGTACCTGCTCGCAGGAGGTGACCATCACCTTCTGAGGACGCGGCGCGAGCAGGGACGCGCTCGCGCGCGTCCTTGCCTTCGTCCCGGCGCGGAGCCTTAGTAGAAGAGTCGCAATGATTCCGCCGATAGACCCCGCCCCATGACGAACGAGACCGTAGCCTGCCCCTTCTGCGAGGCGGACATCAGCGCCAGCGCGAAGAAGTGCAGACACTGTAGCGAATGGGTCGCACGGTCGTGTCAGATCTGCGGGACGCCGATTCGGGGAGAGTGGGCCGCTCGCGGCCTTTGCGCGGAGTGCCAGCGTAACCGGGTCCTCCCCTTCGGCGCGCCGGGCGCTCTGGTTCGGGGCACCAGGAGCCGCCCGATCGCGGCGATCCTCTCTCTCACGCTGGGTGGCGTGGGTGTTCACAAGTTCTACCTCGGCCAGACGGGGAAGGGCTTTCTCTATCTCTTCTTCTTCTGGACCATGATTCCCGCCCTCATCGCGCTCTTCGAAGGCTTCAATTTCGCAATCATGAGCGACGAGGAATTCCACCGACGCTTCCCTGGTTGAGCCTTCGGGGCCCTCGCGCCGGCGGGGGCAGGCTCTCACTTTGCCCGCATGACTTCCGCGCCGCACCCACCCCTGCGACAGGGCCTCAACGTCGTGACGTTCGTCGCGGTGCTCTGGCTCAACGGTCTCGCCGGCTCGGGTGTGCTCAGCGGCGCCTCGATCGGCGAGATCGCCAACCAGTACGCCTCGTATTTCCTGCCGGCCAATTACGTATTCGGCATCTGGAGCTTGATCTACCTAGGCCTCGCGGCGTTCACAGTCTACCAGGCGTTGCCGCCTCTCCGCGGCTGCGACACGCTCGGGCGGCTCGGTTGGGCCTGGGCGCTGAACGGCGCGCTCAATATTGCGTGGATCTCTGCCTTCTCGTTCGGGCTCTTCTCCGTCGCCTGGGTCGTCATGGTCGCCCTCCTCGTGAACCTCGTGTGGATCCACGAGCGCATCGGATTCGGAACGGCGTCGCTCACATGGGACGAGCGCGTGTTCGTTGCCTGGCCCTTCGGGCTGTACTTGGCCTGGATCTCGGTGGCGCTCATCTCGAACACCTTTCAGCTGGTCACGTACCTGGGGTGGAACGGGTTCGGGATCGACGGAACGGTGTGGTCGGCCCTCTTGATGGTCGTGGGCACCGGGCTGGCGGCTTTCATGGTGCTTCACCGGAGCAATTGGCTCTTTCCGCTCGTCTTCGCGTGGGCATTCGTCGGGCTGGCGCAGAGGTACGCCGACATCCCGCTTCTGGTGACCACCGCGTACGCGACCTCCGCGCTGGGGCTCGTAGCCATGGTCGCAGGCCTCCTCTGGCGACGCCGTACGATGCTCGCGACCCAACCGTAGAACCTCAGGTGGTGCACCTCATGAGAATCCGACAGATGTTGATTCCGACCCTTCTCCTCCTGATCCTCTCAGGGTGTGCGCCCGATCGATCGGAGGAGGCAGCCGGTGCGCCCGGCGACGGAGCTACCTCGGACGGGCCCTCCGACCCTGCATCTACCTACCCGTCGATGACGACGGCCGCCGAATACGAGCGGGCCCTCGAGGAGCTCTCGAACTGGGGGCGTTGGGGCCCGGACGACGAGCTCGGGGCGGCCAATTTCATCACCCCCGAAAAACGCGTAGCGGCCGCGGGTCTGGTGCGAGACGGAATAAGCGTTTCGCTGGCGCACGACATCGTCGAGGTCGAAGCAGTCGACGCCACCTCCGTTCTGGACCGCGTCGTCCTGAACGTGAGCGCCGGGGCGGCGATGGATCGGCTGCAGTACACGGGCAGCTATCACGGAGTGATCCACAGCCACCTCGATGCGGTAGCGTGTCACATCATGGTCGATGGGCAGGGCTACAACGGCGTTTCCATGGAGGAGATCCAAGCGGCCGATGCCTGCCCGCGCGGCAGCATCAACGCGCTCAAGGACGGCGTGGTCACCCGCGGAGTCTTGTTCGATGCCACGCTCTTGCCGGAGGTCGTTTCGCCCGAAGGCTGGGTGGAGCCCGGAGCGGCGATCCGTGCAGCAGACCTCCTCCGGCTCGAGGAGATCCAGGGTGTCCGGGTCGAACGGGGCGATGTGATTCTGCTTCACACCGGGCGGTGGGCGCGACGGGACGCCGTCGGACCCTGGCCAACCAGCGAGGGCGTGGCCGGCTACCACGCCGACGTCGCGTACTTCATGGCCGATCGGGGCGTCGCCTTCATCGGCCACGACATGTGGCAGGACGCCTATCCGCAGGAGCTCACCGAGGTCGAGTTGCTCCCGCTCCATCGTATCGGTTTGGCGCGCATGGGTGTCGGGATCTTCGACAACCTGGACCTCGGCCGCCTCGCCGAAACCGCGAGGGCCCTGGGCCGCTACGACTTCCTGTTCACCGCCGCTCCCCTGCGCATCCGGGGCGGTATGGGCTCGCCGCTCAATCCCATCGCGACCTTCTAAATGAGGATCAGCTCATGATCGTGCGCACATGGACCGGTCGGGTCCATCCCGGGAAAGGCCGGGAATACCTGGCGTTCCTGGGTGGCACCGTGCTCCCGCAGATCAGCGCGCTCCCCGGGAGCCTGGGCGCGCGGGTGCTTCGCGGCGTGGGGCCGAGAAGCGACGAGTTCATGGTCCTCACCGAGTGGACGGACCTCGAATCCATCGGGGCATTTGCAGGACCGGACCCTTCGGTGGCGGTCGTAGAAGACGAGGCACGGGCGCTCCTCGCCGAGTATGACCCGACGGTCCACCACTACGAGGTCGCCCTGGAAGCGGACTGACATGGCTCCGCACCGCTCGGTCGGCATTGCCGTCGCGCTGATCGCCTGCATCGCGTGCCGCGGGCCCGAGCCGGGGCCCACGCTCGACCTGCCCACCCGCCCCCACGACGCGCCCGGGGGGCACGAGCTCGCCTCAGCGCTCCGAAGCCTCGATCTGGAAGCCCGGGAGGACGCGATCCATCGAGAGGTGGCGCGCGGCAACGTCCCAGGGTGGCTGCGCCGGTTGGTGCCGGTCGCGCTCCGAGTCGAGGTCGACGGTACGGAACACCGAGTCACCTTCTGGACAACCCCCGACTACCTCGCCGTCGGATCCGAGGACGATTATCTGCTAATCCCCTTGACGCCCCAGACCGCTCAGCGGATCGCCGACCTGGCCGGCGCCTCCCTTCCGACGCCGAGCATGGTGGACGCGATCTGGCGCGCAGCGCGTGTGCGCCTCGACCCCACGCCGATTCCTCCGAGCACGCTCATGACGACCGTTCCGGTGTTCGAGGACCACCACCGCAAGGTGCTGCGCCAGCGACGCCGCGCGACCCGGCCACCCGGGACGCTCGTCGCCGGTCACAAGAAAGACGTCGTCCTCACCGCCGAGCTCATGACCCACCCGGCCTCGGTCGCGATTTACGGGTGGCACTACCTCGACGGTTCCCACATCCAACCCCTCTACCTGGGGCATACGAACCGCTGGGTCGACTACAGCCACGGGATCCGACTCGTCGACGACTCGGTGACCGTCGACGGAGAACCGATGGCGCTGTCCGACGTGCTCAGAAATACCGAGTGGTCACGGTTGTTCAGCGACGGCGGCCCCATCGAGCCCGCACGCTACCCGCGCTGAGGGATCGAAAACGGACATCCGTGTGTTACAACTCCGCACACCTTGTCGCCGAACGGCACACCCAATGGACCCACGCCCCCGCACACCGCCGCGAATCGCCCGTCTCCTGACGGCGGTCGTGAGCCTGGTGCTCGTCGGGTCCGTAGGTGGCGCCGCGAGCGCGTTCGCACCGCTCCCATTCTTCTACGATCTCCATACGTTTCGCGGAGACGACGGAACCACGGCGGTCGTCGCCGCCGTCGCGGTTCCGGTCAAGGAGCTCCGGCGCGAGCTGTATCAGGGACGTGTGCGATACCGGTTCGACATTCGCTTCGTCCTGACGGATACGGTGCGCCGGGAGGTCATCGAGCGCATCGACTCGGTCTACGTGAGCAGGCCCGCCGCGCTACCGCGCCGCCACCTACTCCACACCGTACTCGAAATTCCGTCGCCACCCTCGGACGCGATTTTTCAACGCATCGTGGTGACCGATGCGACGAGACCGGGGGTCGGCCAGCTCTACCAGACACCGTTCACCATTCCAGACTACGGTGGCACCGAGCTTATGCTCAGTGATATCGCCTTCGGGCTACCCGATGCCACACGGGGTTGGCAGCGGAGGGGCGAGACGCTCGCGCTCCTGCCCACGAGCCAGTTTCCGCGGAGCGCCTTCGACGTCTACTACGAGGTGTACAACCTCCCGCCGAGCCGGCCATACAGCACGGAGATCGCCATCGCACCCATCGACGACGACGGCGAAGAGAACGTCGATGAGACCGTCCGCGTCCTCTTTTCCGGCGATTCGCGTGCCGACGACTCAGGCGTCTTTTCGGAGCTTCGGCGACTCGAGTCGCAGCTCTCTCGAGGACGATATCGGGTCACCGTGACAGTCACGGACCAGGCCGACGGTCGAGTCGCGACGCGGTCGCGCGTCATCGAGGTCCGTGGTACGCGGGGCGGAGCCACGTTGGTCCCGGCGCTGCCGAAACGGGGCGGCTGACGGGGGCCGATCCCTTCACTTCTTGCACCCCCTCTCGATCCCGCCCACTCTCGGGCTCCCACGTCAACGCACCCCCGGAGCCCGCTCGTGACTCGCTACGCCCTCGTCTTCGTCGCCCTCCTCCTCGTGCCCGTCGGCAATCTTCAGGCGCAGAGCTCATGGTCCGACCTCGTGGACCTCTTCGCGGAGTGGCGTGACTTCGAGCGCCCGGACTTCACGAATGGGGTGCCCGACTACACGGCGCCGGCCATGGCCAGGCAACAGCGGGAATTGGCGAGTTGGAAGGATCGGCTATGGAGGATGGATGTCGACACCTGGCCGCTCGAACAGCAGATCGACTGGCACCTGGTGCGCGCCGAGATGAACGGGCTCGATTTCGATCATAGAGTCCGACGCCCGTGGGCCCGGGACCCGGCGTTCTACGTCATGATGTACGCCTCGGAGAGCGACGTCCCGGCGCACGAGGGGCCGGTCATGCACGGATGGATCGACACTTGGACGTACGAGTATCCGCTCTCGGATGCCGACGCCGCGGAGCTGGCCAGGCGCTTCGCCGCGATCCCCGCGGTCCTCGATCAGGCGCGAACCAACCTCGCGGGTAGCAATGCGCGAGACCTGTGGGAGGCGGGGATCCGCTCCTTCCAGGGCCAGGCGCGAGACCTTCGGGCATACGCCGGGCGGGTCCGTGGGACCAGCGGTGCGCTCGACCGCGCTCTCGACGACGCCGCGCGTGCTTCGGAGGCATTCGCCGCATGGGTCGCCGCCGAGCTTCCCGGCAAGACGGGTCCCTCCGGGGTTGGCCCGGAGGCCTACACCTGGTACATGCACAACGTGCATCTCTCCCCCTATTCGTGGGAGGAGCAGGTCACGCTGATGCGGCGCGAGCTGGTTCGGTCCCACGCGTCCCTGCGCATGGAGGAGAACCGCAATCGACACCTGCCCGAGCTCGAGCGGATCCGGACGCCCGAGGAGTACGATCGGCGGCTGAACGAATCCGTCGACCGATATATGGCGTTCCTCGAGCAGGAGGAGATCGAGACGATTCAAGCGTGGATGGACGCCGCGCTCCGAGCTGTGAACGGCTCGTTCTCACCCGCGGCGCCGGGCGAGATCCGCAACTTCTTCTCGGAGGTCATCTACCGGGATCCGGACGCCTTCCGCCCCCACATGCACCACTGGATCGAGTTGGCCCGAATGCGTGAGGATCCCCACCCCAGCCCCATCCGCGCCACCCCCTCGCTCTACAACATCTACGACCACCGCTCCGAGGGACTGGCAACGGGCGTGGAGGAGATGTTCATGCACTTGGGGCTCCTCGACGACAATTCACCACGCGCCCGGGAGCTCGTTTGGATCATGCTCGCACAACGCGCCGCACGCGCGACGTCAGGACTCATGCTCCACGGGAACGAGTTCGTCATGGAAGAGGCCGTCACCTTCGCCGGAAGGTGGACCCCACGCGGCTGGCTCCCCGACGGAGCGTTGGTGCGGGGGGAACAGCACCTGTATTTGCGTCAACCCGGGTACGGCACGAGCTACGTCGCCGGGAAGATCCAAATCGAAGAGCTGATGGCCGAGGAGGCACTCGAGCGTGGAGACGACTTCACCGTGAAGGACTTCTTCGACGACTTCTACTCCGCGGGCATCATCCCAACGGTGTTGGTACGCTGGCAAATGACCGGCGAGAAGCACCCGATCCTCGACGTGGCAGGAGTGCAGGAAGCGCCCTGGCGGTAACCGAGGGGGCGCGGACGTCTCTGAGGTCCTTCGCAGGCGATGGCCTACTCCGGCATCTGGTACAGCAGGTTCCGCGAGCCGTCGGGATTGTAGACGTAGTGGAGGGAAAGGTCGCGGGTGACGCCCGGCTCGGACACCTGTGCGAACGCACTCGGTGTGAATGAGAACTTGGCGAAGTGCCCGCCGTCTCTCGTGCGCACGAAGACGATTCCACCTCCCGACTCGAAATCGAGCACGACCGTGTCCGAGTACCCGTCGGCCGGCGCCTCGTCGGTGAATACCAAGAAGAAGTCGTCGACACCCAACTCCTGCTTCGGGACGAAGCGCACGCCACCCTCTCCGAGCGCGCGCAGGCTCACCCGTCCCCGCTTATCGGGCTCGACCGAAACCGGGAAGATGTCGGCGTCTTCGGCTCCGGCGATTTCCGCTGACGAGAAATCCCACCCGTACGTCGTGCCGTCGTCACGAAGACCGACCCTGAGGAATCCGCTCGGCAGCGCTCGAACCCCCTCGACGCGGCGCTTGAGCCGGAGAGCAGCCCTGTCGTCATGACCGTAGAACGCTTCGAAACGCTGATACCCTCCCGACCGCGCCCGGAGCTTCACGCTGGAGCCGGATCGGAATTCTATGGAGAACGCACCGCCTAGGTCGGTCGTGGTCGAGTCGGATCGGTCCTTGTCCCAGACGAGCTGTCCATTCGATATACCCCACCCGTGCTGGACCGCGGTAACCGTTGCACCCACGATCGGCTCGCCGGTCTCGAAGTCTCGGACGGTGCCGTGGATCGTGCCTCCACACGCGGTGGCGGTCACGAGGGCGGCCGTTGCGAGGGTCGCGAGGGATCCGGGTGCGGCCCTATGTCTCGTGATGCGACTCACCCGCCTTTCAACATGCCGATGGCGCTGTATTCGTCCTTTGGTAAGCTGCGCTCGAGCGTATCCCACAGGTCGAGCCAGATGGACTCCAGCTCGCGCAGGTCGGTCCTCCCGATCTGATCTTCCCCGATTCGGGCTTCTACCCACGTCCGCACCTCCTCGCCGCGTTCTTCGAACGCGCGCATCGCTTCCGACAACAGCGGGTCCTGGAGTTCGATGCCATCCGACAGCAAGAGTCTGTAGAACGGAATGCCCACGTCCGTCAGCGACAAGGCGCGCGCCGCCGAGCTCGATACTTCGTCCGGGACCGGAAGACCGGTCCGAAAGAAGGGTAGCGCCCAGTTGTTCTGAGCGAGCACGTCGTCGGGATTTTCGAGCGCGGTCCACACATGCACCATCGAGAGTCGGTATCCCTCACCGTGCGCATGCATGGATGCCGGGCCGGACAGGATCAGCGACTCCTCGTCGACTCCACCAGTATGGTCGTGCCAAGCGGAAGCCGGAAAGACCGTCTTCGGCGGCACCTCGTCCGGAGCAAGGACACGAGTGAACGCGAAGCCCACCAGGACCCGCTTCCCGCGACGAGTGGTGTAGGCGATGACCGGCGGGCGATCCGGATCGAGGGTGCCCGCGATCACGAGACCCGGGTTCACCCAATGCTCGCCCATTCCTGGGAAGTCCGGTCCGAGCTTGCGATACCCTTCCGTGATAGCCACCCCCACGTCCTCGAATCGCTGACCGCGACGGGTCAACTCCTCGACAAAGCCGTCGAGGTTCGGGGACGGCTGCGCCTCGAGGACGGCCGAGCCACCCAACGCGCACGCCCCTACCGATGCGAGTAAAGCCATCGCACGGCGAATCAGCCTCACGGCAAGCGCCGAACGAGCACGTTGTCCCTTCCCAGCGTGGCAAGAAGCCGATCGAGCGCTCCCGAGTCCAGCCCGAAAGGGTGTCGTGCATACGGCGCGACGTCGACCAGATCAATGGGGTCGGGATCCCGCATGTCGATCACGCTCACCCCTGGAGCGCCACGCACCCGAAACACGCCGCGAGCACCGACCGGGTAATACACCAGCACGCGATCGTGAAGCAGAATCACGCCCGTGTCGGCCACCGCGATGAGCTCTGCTCGATCTCGGACATGGAGCGTATCGGGTCCGCGCCAGTCGACGACGACGGTGGCTCCGTGGGGGCTGTCGGCGACCGGCGAGGCCGCCGGGTTGATCCCCGAACGGATAGCGCACCCCGTCGTGCCGAGGAGGGCGCCCACGACCAGAGAGATCCCGAGCCAACGACTCACGTCGCGCCGCGCCGTCATCGGACCGGGATCTTGGAGGAATAGAAGTCGGCCTCGAAGTCGTCCTTCTTGGACAGCCAAAGAGCCATCAAGGCCTCGACCGTGTCTTCGCCGGGCCGAAATATTTCCGGCTCCTGTGCTCCTCGAAGCCACTCCGGGCGCACCCATTCGGTGTAATAGCCCTGGCTGGCGAGTAGGTACGAGCGCTCGAGCCCGGGCCGCTGCGACGTCGGGTCGAACTCGAGGCTCACCGAGGTTCCCGGATAGGTCGCCAGGTAGTCGTCGTCCGGGACCGCCATGCGGCGGATGATCGAATCGTCGACCAACACACCATCGTCGATGACGCGCGCGATGGGTATCCTGGATTCGCCTCCAATGCGTGTGGCCTTTCCCAGCGACACTCGGTCGATCCTCCAAGCGTCGGTCAGGAAGCGAAGCCGCAGTCGAACCACGTCCCCGTCGTCGACGGGAACGCGCACGCCGACCTCCTCCCATGCGATCGGTCCGGTGTCGGGGACGCGCCCCACTTCGACCCAGCCGTCGCCATCATGAGCCTCGACGCGCATCCCCATCGACTCCTGGAACCACTTCCCCATCTCCACGACCGTTCCGATGCGGGCCATGTCCCGGCCGATCCAGTCCAGCGCGCCGACTCCGGCCTGACCCAACATGAGGTCGTAGAAGAGAACCGTGGTGAGGAGGCTGTTGCGGACCCGGAGCACGAGCACCGCGTCCTCGGACGCCGGCCGGGGGAAGGTCAGTTCGACGAAGTCACTCGGGTCCTCGCTGGTCGTGTTGGCGATGCGCTCATCCAAGGATGCGAATGCTCGATCGTCGGACGCATGGATGGACGAGAGCACACGCCGGCCTGACCCGTCGATCGCGTCGAGCGGCGGCACCTCTTCCACCACTCCGATCGGTACGCCCCGATCGTTGGGGATCACGCGCGTGCCGGGTGCGTGATCGACAGCGAGGAGATCGAGGTGGTTGATGTAGTGCGTCTCCAGGGCTTCGTTGCGGAGCTCGAGGCGAAGTACACCGTCGGCGTCCGGCCGCAGCGTGATCGCGTCGAGGTCTCGACCCTCCAGGAGTGGCGCGATGCTGTACGAGAAGGCCTCAGCCTGGAGCAGCTCTCCGTCCGCGGTAGCGGTGTAGAACGTAGGGCACGAGCCGAATAGGGCCTTGAACAGGACGACACTCCCGAAGCCCGCTGCCGCTGTCAGGCTGACCGAAGCCAAGAAGGAAGCGGGCCCGTTCGTGGACCCTTGAAACGCCTCGATCCCGACGAGGGCGTCCAGGGGCAACGCAGTGACGCGCGTCGTGTCCGCCAGGCCGAGCGAATAAAGCGTGCCGTCACCGAGGATCGAGTCCTCGGTAATGTGACCACCGCTTGGAAAGACCGCCGTCGAGCCGTCGACGAAGAAGGCCTTCATGGCCGAGTCGACCTGCCTCGGCGTTTGCAGCTCGGAGCGTCCCGACTGCTCTAGCGAACCGCCCTGGAATATTACGAGACAGCCGGCGCAGGCCACCGCCAGAGCGCCCGACAGAATTCGCGCAAGCCAAGACACGGCTCCTCCACGGTCGAGAAACGATCCGGCAGCATAGACGGGACGCTGCAGTCCCAGCCATACGTCATCCGACGTAGGGTCGGCACTGGTCAGCCTCACGCAGCCAGGTCGTCCGCGAGGTATACCGTCGCCATCCCACCTTGACCGATCTCGCGTTGAATGGCGTATCGATCGGCGAGGGCGGCTCTGAGGCGATCCGCGTGATGGATGGTCATGGCGCCGGTGCTCACGAATGGGGGGAGCTCGTCGCGGCCCAAGGCACGCGACCGATGTCCGTCAGTTTCCATCCGGCGGAGGAGTGAACGCAAGTAGAGCCGCTCGGGGCGAAGGCCGGCAGACCTCCGATCCAGGCTCGCACTCCCTTGCCCCGACCCCCACCCGCGCGCCATTTCACGAACGCGGCCCCGGTCTCGACAAGGAGAAACCCCCATGTACTCCACCCCCATGCTCTTCACAAGCGGCCCTTCCGGCCCGTCCCCTTTGCCCCGGCTCCTCTCCATGGGCGTCGGCGCTGCGTTCATCGGCCTGCTCCTTCTGGCCTCGCAGGCCACCGAGGCTACGGCTCAGGACATCGAGACCGCCCACCTCGATCAGATGCGCTTCCGGCACATCGGGCCGACGGGCAATCGGGTGACTTCCGTGGCCGGCGTCATCGGCGACCGATTCACCTACTACGCGGGAGCCGCGTCCGGCGGGCTCTGGAAAACGGACGACGCGGGGCTCAACTGGCGACCGATCTTCGACGATTACCCAGTCCACGCGATCGGTGAGGTAGAGGTCGCGGCCTCCGATCCGAACATCGTCTGGATCGGCACCGGCGAGCCCTTCCTCCGCTCGAACGTCTCGATCGGCAACGGCGTCTGGAAATCGACGGACGCGGGTCGCACCTGGACACACATGGGGCTCGAGGGGACGGGGCGCATCAGCCGCATCATCGTCCACCCCACGAACCCGGACATCGTCTATGCCGCGGCCGTTGGCCACGGTTATTCGCCTCAGCAAGAGCGCGGCGTCTATCGCACGCTGGACGGCGGTGAAAGCTGGGAGCACGTCCTCTTCGTCGACCAAGAGACGGGCGCGAGCGACCTCGTCATGGATCCCAACAACCCGCGCATCCTCTTCGCAGGCACTTGGCAGATCGCGCTCCGTACCTGGATGAGAAGGTCCGGGGGGCCGGGCAGCGCCATCCATGTGTCACGCGACGGTGGCAGCACCTGGACGCGGCTCGAGGGCAACGGCCTTCCGACCCGTGACATCGGGAAGATCGCCCTGTGCATGACCGCGGACGATTCGAATCGGATCTACGCGCTCATCGAGACGGGCGATGGCGTGCCATGGGAGGGTGGCGACACGGACGGCGGCGAACTTTGGCGCTCGGACGACGGCGGGGTCACGTGGGCCCTCACCAGCTACAACCGCGACCTGGCCGGTCGTACCGCGTATTACACGCGCTGTGAGGTCGCGCCCGACAACAAGAACGAGGCGTACTTCATCGCGGCTGCGTACAGCACGACGCTCGACGGAGGCTTGACCTCGACGGCCGCGGGGTTCCTGCAGGGTCCGAACTGGGATCATCACGACATGTGGATCGACCCTCTGAATCCGGATCGTCAGATCGTGAGCGGGGACGGCGGGGTCTCGCTCTCCGAGAACCGCGGAGCCACGTGGTTTCGCATGCAGCTCCCCGTGGCGCAGATGTATCACGTGACGGTCGACAATGCCGTTCCCTACAACGTCATGGGCAACCGTCAGGACGGGCCCTCGGCACGCGGTCCCTCGAACGCCCGCATGGGTGGACTCTTCGGGCCGGGCATCATTCCAAGGAGCGCGTGGCACACCGTCGGCGGCGGGGAGAGCGGCTTCGCGACTCCCGACCCGACCGATCCGAACATCGTCTGGTCCAGCGCGTCGGGCGCCGGTGCCGGTGGCGGCATCGTGGTGCGTTGGGACGCTCGGACTCAGCAGTACCGCGAAGTCGAGGTATGGCCCGAGACGACGATCGGTCATCCGGCGGACAGCGTGCGCTACCGGTTTCAGTGGACCTTCCCGCTGCTCATCTCTCCGCACGACAACAACACGATCTACGTGACGAGCCAGCATGTGCACCGGACACGCAACGGGGGCCAAAGTTGGGAGGTGATCAGCCCCGATCTCACCACGAACGACCGCAGCAAGATGGGCATCAGCGGGGGACTGACGCCCGACAATATCGGCGTCGAGTATTGCTGCGTGATCTATGCGTTCGACGAATCGCCGGTGACGGCAGGCGTACTCTGGGCCGGAACGAACGACGGGCTGGTCCAGATAAGTCGAGACAATGGAACGACGTGGCGGGACGTGACCGAGAACATCCCGAACCTGCCGCCGGACGGCGTCGTGCGCGGCATCGACGCTTCGCGCTTCGATGCCGGCAAGGCATACGTGGTCATCGAGCATCACCAGGTCGGTGACTTCCAGGCACGAGCCTACAAGACGGAGGACTACGGCGAGAGCTGGACGAGCATCGTCGACGGGGTCGACGACGGCGTGCTCAGCTATACCCGCAGCATCCATGAGGACCCGGTACGGCCCGGGCTATTGTACCTGGGTACGGAGGCGTCGCTCTACGTCTCGTTCGACGACGGCGAATCGTGGCGGTCCATGCACACGAACATGCCGCACTCGCCCATGTACGGCCTGGTCGTGCAGGAGCACTTCAACGACCTGGTGATCGGGACCTACGGCCGCGGCTACTGGATCCTCGATGACATCACGCCGCTCCAACAGCTCACGCCCGAAGTCGCCGCGCTACCGGCGCACCTCTTCGCACCTCGGCCCGCCTACCGCTTCCGGCCGATTTCCGAGCAATACACGATGTTCGACGACCAAACAGACGGGGCGGACCCGCCATATGGTGCCTCGATCAACTACTGGATTTCGGGCGGGATCGATGGTGAAGCCGAGATCGAGATCGCGAAGGCGTCCGGCGAGGTGGTCCGGACGCTCTCCGGCACGACGGCCGAAGGCGTGAACCGTGTGTGGTGGGACCTGCAGGGCGAGCCACTCCCGCTTCCGAAACTGCGCACAAAGCCGCTCTTCGCCGACGACATCGAGCTCGGCGAGGACCGGGTGCGCCCCTTCCCTGGTGGAGGGCCGGGTGGCGCGGGTGCCAGTATCCTACAACCTCCGGGCACGTACACGGTGACGCTCCGAGTCGGCGGTGAGTCGTTCACGGAGTCGCTCGACGTGAGAAAGGACCCGAACTCCGAGGGAACGCTCGCAGACATTCGCGCGCAGGTCGCGATGCTCGAGAGCATCCGAGCCGATGCCGACAGTGCAGTCGCCATGGTCAACCGCATCGAGTCAGTCCGGCGCCAGGTCCTCGACACGCGCGACATCCTCGTGGCACGAGGCGGTCAGGACGCGCTCGTAGAGGCCGCCGAGGCGCTCGACGCGAGCCTCGTCGAAGTCGAGCAGGGCCTCTTTCAAATGCGTTCGACGGGGACGGGCCAGGACGGGATCCGCTATCCGTCGCGGCTACTCGAGCGCATGAATTACCTATTCAACACGACCGCGGTGGCGGACTTCCCTCCGACGGACCAACAAGGGGAGGTGCACATCCTCCTCGAGCAGCGGCTCGCGGCGATCGCGTCGGCACTGGAAGAGGTCATGCGCGAAGATCTCGAGGATTTCAACCGAATGCTACAGTCGCTGGGACTGCGGATCGTGACGTAGCGCCGCGAGAGTCCCGGGAATGAGCTCACCCGCGCCCTGGCTCGAGCGTCGCTCGTGGTCAGGCGGCGTCGTAGCGTCGCGCGACAAGGCGGATCTGGGAGCGCTCTGGTTCTTCGCCGGCGTCTGGAACGTTCTGACGTTGGGCATGCTCGTGGCGTGGCTCCGAGGAGGGATGAACGACCTGCCTGCGTTCCTCGGCGGGCTCCTCGTCGCGTCTGCGGTCTCGGGAATCGCTCTGGTGGGCCAGGCCCTCATCCAGACCGCACGGGAAAACCGCTTTCGAGACGCTCGCCTGCGGCTCGATCCTTTTCCCGGCTCGATCGGTGGGCAGGTCGGAGGCTCGGTGGACGTAGAGGTCCGTTTCGGGTCGGAGGTCGACGCCCGTGCGACCTTGCACTGCATTCACTCCTACATGTCGGGCAGCGGTGAAGATCGACGACGTCGAGAAGACGTGGTCTGGTCTTCCGAGGTCGTCCCGGAGTTGGAGGGATCCGCGGGCGGGACCCGCCTCTGGTTCGTATTCGACGTGCCGGAGATGGACGTTCCCGAAAGCGGCAATGAAAGCGCGACCGGGGACTACCACTACTGGTCGATCCACCTGTCCGCCCAGGTGCCCGGGGCCGATCTCGATCGGACGTTCGTGGTTCCCGTCTTCCGCGTGGAGCCGCCGCTCGAGGCGTCGCATCCGTTTCACACCGCCGCGCTCGATGCGCGCGAGCTCGCCACTCGAGGGGTCCGGGTCGAACGGAGCGTCCGAGGCCTGACCCTTCGCTACGCACCCGGTCGGTACGGTGGAACCCCACTCGGCCTGGTCCTGTTCGGCGCCCTCTGCGTCGGTTCCGGGACGTTCATCTTCACCCTGATCGGTGGGGACCTCGGCATTCTCGGCTTCCTCTTCGGCGGGACGTTCCTCACCGTGTTCGGATTGACGGGCGTCTTCCTCTTTCTCAGCGGTCTCCAGATGCTCGTGAACGGTCTGACCGTCGAGCTCGGCGGTCAGGCGATTCGATCGACCCGGCGGTACCTGTTCCTTACGACGACGCGAGAGGCGCGGCTGTCCGACCTGACACGGATCCAGGCGAAGGTCAGCATGCAGACCGGACAAGGCAGGCGTGCGAACACCGTCTATGCGATCGAGGGCAGGCTCCAGAACGGGAAGAGGATCCCGCTCGGCGATGGCATCCGTGGCGCATATCTGCTCGACCGCATCCGCTCGCTGATCGAGGCCGAAACGGGGTTGAGCGTAGAGGTGGCCCTTCGCAGATCGAAACGACTGCGGCTCGACTCCTAGTCACGACATGCGATCTCGGCATGCGGTTGGCTCGGCCCGTCGCGCGCTCGTCCCTTGACCCCCACCCCTGCACGCAGCAACCATCCATCGAGAAGCGAACGGGGCAACGCCCCGATGACCGTGCACGGGAGCGGGATGGCGAGACGGAGCATCATCGGGTCGCGTTCGCGGGCTGGCGCGGGCGTCTTCGGATCGATCGGCGTCTTTTCGATGGGAGTCGCAGCCGCTAGTCCGACGGCTCTGGCGGCCCAAGCACGTCCGCTAGCGACGGCAACATATGTGGCCGAGGCGCCCGAGATCGACGGCATGCTCGACGAGGCACTCTGGCAGGCCGTTCCCGTCATCGACGACTTCGTGCAGCGTGAGCCGGTCGACGGAGGACAGCCGTCGGAGCGCACCGAGGTTCGCATCGCGTACGACGAGGGCCACCTCTACTTCGGCTTTGTCTTCCACGACTCCGAGCCCGAGCTCATTCGTCGGAGCATCCTCCACCGAGAGGGTCGCATCGATCAGGACGACCACGTCTGGATCGGCCTCGACACCTATGGCGACGACCGCAACGCGTACATCTTCGAGCTGAATTCGTTGGGCACCCAGGGCGATGCCCTCTTCAACGACGAGTCGATGACGCTCGACGACTGGAACTGGGAGGGAGTGTACTCGAGCGAGGCGCGCGTCACGGACCAGGGGTGGACTCTGGAAGTCGCGATCCCCTTCACCACGATCCGTTTTTCCGACGCCGTCGCGCCGGAGATGGGCATCGCCATTCGCCGGGCGATTCGCCGAAAGAACGAAGAGGTCTACTGGCCGCATATCCCCCAGCAGTTCCGTGGTGGAATGACGACGGTGTCGCAGTACGCGACGCTCACAGGCCTCCAAGATCTGCGGAAGGGGCGCTACATGGAGGTCAAGCCGTTCGCGATCGCGGGCGCGCAGAAGACCGGACTCGATGACACCGATGTGCTCGAGGACGTGGGAATCGACTTCAAGTACTCCGTGACGTCCAACCTCACGGTGGACCTCACGCTCAACACCGATTTCGCTCAGGTCGAGGCCGACAACGTCCAGATCAACCTCACCCGTTTCAACCTCTTCTTTCCCGAGAAACGCGAGTTCTTTCTCGAGCGCGCGGGGCTGTTCTCCTTCGGCAAGTCGCGCGACACAGAAGTGTTTTTCAGTCGGCGCATCGGGCTGGACAACGAGATCTTCGGAGGGGGGCGTGTCACCGGGCAGGTGGGTCCACTCTCGATCGGGGCACTGAGCCTCCAGACAGAGGACCTGAGGGGCCCACCGACCTCGGGCGACCCGCAGGGCCCGCTGCTCGCAGCCGGTGCCAACAACTCGGTCGTCCGCCTTCGCGCAGATGTGCTGCCTCGTACCACGATCGGCGCAATCGTCACGAGCCGGCAGAACGCGGATGGCCACAATCGAGTCGTCGGTACCGACGCACAGGTCCGGTTCTGGAACAGCAGTAGCGTGAATGCATGGTTCGCGAGCGTCTGGGACTCCGACGCGGGCCGGTCGAGCGCCAACGCAGTCGAGCTCAACCTCCAGCCGCAACGTTGGTACTCGGTCTCGGGCAATTTCCAGAGCGTCGACGAGGACTTTGGTCCTGGGCTCGGGTTCGTACGCCGGCGTGACATGGTCAAATACGGCGGCACTGTGGCCTGGACACCGCGCTTCGAGTCCAGTGGGTGGGCCCGCTCCCTCGTCGCGGCATTCGTCGTCGACCGGATCGACGGACAGGACGGCGGCCAGCAGTCGTCCAGCCAGCTCTCCCACAACATGCTCTCTCTGCAGAGCGGTGACTGGATCAGCGTCAACGGCCGGCGCCGCTTCGAGCGACTGGAGGTGACCAGTCAGATCCAGGGCCGCCCGCTGGCAGTGGGCGACTACGACTTCTTCGCCGTCGACGGAAGCTTTCGGACCAATGAGAGCCGAACGATCTCGGGTTCGGCGAATCTCTCGGTCGGCGAGTTCTGGAATGGGAACAGGACCGGGTACGGTGGATCGCTCACCTGGAAGACCGGACCCTACGTCACCCTCACCGGCTCACTCAACCGTAACGAAGTCAGCCTCCCGGTTCCGAACGGCGACTTCTCGACCTCGCTGTTGAGCCTAGACGTGCTCGGCGCCATCTCCCGCGACCTATTCGCGAACGCCTTGGTACAGTGGGACGACGTCTCAAGAGTCCTACAGGCGAATATCCGCATCAACTGGATCCACACGCCGGGCAGCGACCTCTTTCTCGTGCTCGACACCGGCTATCTGACCGGCGACCTGCTCGATCCGCGGGATCCGCGCTGGCTACGGAGGACGGGCGTGGTGAAGCTCACC
>JAOTVL010000039.1 GCA_029863525.1 Gemmatimonadota bacterium | reverse complement strand
TACCGCACGCTCTTGCACCGGGTCCGCGGCTGGATGACCGAAGAGGCGCGCCTCTTCGTACACATCTTCTGCCACCGCCACCACGCGTACCCGTTCGAGACCGAAGGCTCGGACAACTGGATGGGGCGCTACTTCTTCACCGGCGGAATCATGCCCTCGTTCGACCTCTTCTCCCACTTCCGCGAGGACCTCGAGATCGAGGAGTCGTGGCCGGTGGATGGCACTCACTACGAGCGCACGGCACGCGCGTGGAGAGAGAACCTCGAGCGCCGCCGAGCCGAGGTCATGCCAGCGCTTCGCGCCACGTACGGCGACGAGGCCGAGCGCTGGTATCACCGCTGGCGGCTCTTCTTCCTCGCCTGTGAGGAGCTCTTCGGGTATCGGGACGGAACGGAGTGGCTGGTCGGGCACTACCGATTCCGGCCGAGAACCGGCTGAGCCCTAGCCCTCGTCGAGCGTACCGAGCTCCACGTATGGGACACCATCGGCCCCCACGGTGACCTGCACCGACCAAGGCTGACAGCACACCTCGCAGTCTTCCACGTATTCCTGTTGGTCGCCCCCGATCGGATCGATGATCAGCTCCACGCCCGCGCCGCAGTAGGGGCAAAAGACGTCCACTGATCCGGCCAGCTCAGACTCGAGCTCGTCATCGTCCAGCTCGTCGTCATCGTCCGGCTCGTCGTCATCGTCCGGCTCGTCGTCATCGTCCAGCTCGTTCTCGTCGTCCGGGGCCTCGTCCTGGGCGCCGTAGTGCTCCGGATCGAACTCCGCGTCGAGCTCCTGGTCGTCCGGCTCCCCGTCGTCGAGCTCCTCGTCGTCGAGCTCCTCGTCGTCGAGCTCCTCGTCGTCGAGCTCCTCGTCGTCGAGGTCCTCATCGGCGTCGTCGACCCCCCACTCATCGAAGAGGTCGCTCATAGCGCGATCCTCGTTCCGGCCGTGCCCGCCACCAGCGCACTCACCTCGTCGAGGCATCCGATCACGGACCGACAGCCGGTCGCCTCGGTGAACGCACGAGCCGCCTCCACCTTCGCTCCCATCGATCCCGGGGGCAGATCGAGATCTGCGAGCTCGGAGGGTTTCGCCTCCTCGATCATCCGTTCGCTCGGCCCTCCCCAATCGAGGTAGACGCCGTTGACGTCCGTCGCCAACACCAGGAGGTCCGCGTCGAGATCCTTGGCCAAGAGCGCGCTCGCGCGATCCTTGTCGATGACGACCTCCGCGCCCGCCAACGTGCCATCGGGCATGTACATCGTGGGAATCCCTCCGCCCCCGGCACAGATGACTACCGAGCCCTTCTCCAAGAGCCAGCGGATGGGGCGGATCTCGAAGATGCGCTTGGGCGAGGGTGAGGGCACGACGCGCCGCCAGTGCGGTCCATCGGGCGCGATCGACCACCCTTTCTCCTTCGACAACCGACGTGCTTCGGCCTCTTCGTAGATCGGTCCGATCGGTTTGGTCGGGTGTGCGAACGCCGGGTCGTCCGGGTCGACCTCCACCATGGTGAGAATCGTAGCCAGCGGCTTCTCGAACGGAAGTACGTTGCCGAGCTCCTGCTCGATCACGTAGCCGATCATCCCCTCGCTCTCCGCCCCCAGCACGTCGAGTGGTGTCGGTTCGCTCGATTCGGAGAACGCAATCGACTGGAGCGCGAGCAGCCCGACCTGGGGTCCGTTGCCGTGGGTCACGACCAGTTCGTGCTCGTTGGCGATGGGTGCGAGCGAGCGAGCCGCCTTGCGGATGTTCGCCCGCTGGGCGGCGGGTGTGATCGGCTCTCCACGGCGGAGAAGCGCATTCCCACCCAAGGCCACGACGACCCTCACGTCAGCGTCGCCACCATGACCGCCTTGATGGTGTGGAGTCGGTTCTCGGCTTGGTCGAACACGACCGACCCCGGAGACTCGAAGACCTCCTCGGTCACCTCGAGACCGTCGAGGCCGAACTTCTCAAAGACCTCCTCACCGACCTTGGTGTCACGATTGTGGAACGCCGGAAGGCAGTGCATGAACTTGGCGTCCGACCGGCCCGTCATCGCCATGACGTCCGAATTGACCTGGTAGGGCGTGAGCAACTCGATCCGCTCGGCCCACACCGAATCCGGCTCGCCCATGGAGACCCAGACGTCCGTGTGGACGAAGTGGGACCCCTCCACGCCCTCCGCAACCTGGTCCGTCAGGGTGATGCGCGCACCCGTCTCGGCTGCGATGTCCCGGCACCGGGCAACGAGCTCGTCGGCCGGCCACAGCGCCTTCGGCGCGACGATGCGGAAGTCCATCCCGAAGAGCGCGCCCCCGACGAGGAGCGAGCGGCCCATGTTGAAACGGGCGTCCCCGAGATAGCAGAACGAGGTCTCCGCGAGCGGGGCCTCGCAATGCTCGTCCATCGTGAGAACGTCCGCCAGGATCTGCGTCGGATGGTACTCGTCAGTCAACCCGTTCCACACCGGGACGCCGGCGTGAGCGGCGAGCTCCTCGACGCGCTCCTGCCCGAAGCCCCGGTATTCGATCCCGTCGAACATCCGCCCGAGGACGCGCGCGGTGTCCTTCATCGTTTCCTTGTGCCCGATCTGCGTGCCGCTGGGTCCCAGGTACACGGCGTGCGCGCCCTGATCGAGCGCCGCCACTTCGAAGGCGCAGCGGGTCCGCGTCGACCCCTTCTCGAAGATGAGCGCGAAGTTGAGGCCCTCGAGACGCTTGGTCTCGGTTCCCGACCGTTTCTCTCGCTTCAGCTCGCGCGAGAGGTCCAGTAGGTAGTGCCCCTCTTCCGGCGTGAAGTCGAGGAGGGTGAGAAAGCTGCGGCCCTTCAGGTCGACGGTCATGGTGAAGCGCGTGGGAGTGTCAGGGAGACCGGGTGTCGCCGACACGTTGGCCTCAGATGGGATCGCGAAGCAACGGGCACGTCATGCAGTGCCCTCCACCCCGTCCGCGACCGAGCTCGGAGCCATCGATCTCGAGCACCTCGATTCCGGCCTTTCGGAGTTTGCCGTTCGTGTATTCGTTCTTGGAGTAACCCACCACGACACCGGGCTCCAAGGCGACGACGTTGTTCCCGTCGTCCCACTGCTCGCGTTCCGCCTGGTACTCGTCTCCTCCGGTCGTCACCACACGCAGCTTCGTCAGCCCGAGGGCGTCCGTGACGGCCTCCATGAACGAGCGCTCCCGCGTCACCTCGACGGACCCCTCGCGGTCGCCGGGCCGGAGGCTGAACGCGACGATCTGGTCGACGACCTTGGGGTATACCGTGACCGCGTCGTGATCGAGGAAGGTGAAAACCGTGTCCAGGTGCATGTGGGCGCGGTCCTTCGTCATCTGACACGCGATGACCCGCTCGGCGGATCCCGCGGCGAAGAGGGACTCCGCGAGCTGCTCGACCATGGGAGCCGTCGTCCTCTCGCTACAGCCGATCAACACAGTCCCGTTACCGATCGGCATGACGTCTCCGCCCTCCAGAGAGGCGTGCCCGAAGTCGTCGAGATCGAAGCGGCTCTCCCGGCCGCCCGGTGGATACCAGAAATGGAAACGCGCATCGACGAACATCGGGTGATGCCGGTAGATGGCGCCGACGTTGACCACCTCGAGCTGACGAACCCCCGAGTACATGGGGTTGAGGGAAACGCCGTCGTAGATCCAGCACGACGAGTCGCGGGTGAAGAGCGAGTTCGGCAACGGCGGCAACACGAAGTCCCGATCCGAGTACATGCGACCGGTCAGCGAACGGGTCAGGTCGAGGTCCGGGATCTCACTCTTCGCCAAACCCCCGATGAGATGGCGTGCCAGCAGGCGCGGCGTCATCTCGGAGAGGTACGCCCGCAGATCGTCCGCCAGACCGACCCCCACGGTCAGCTCGTGGACCACGGCGTCGAGGATGTGGGTCTTGGCGTCTCGGCTGTGCTCGAGCGTCTGCGCCAGCAGCTCCTGAAGAAGGAGCACCTCGACACCTCGGTCACGCAGCAGCTCAACGAAGTCGTCGTGCTGCTCGCCGGCCTTTCGGACCCAAAGCACGTCGTCGAAGAGCAGTTCCGACGCGTTCGACGGGGTGAGGCGCTGAAGGCAAAGGCCCGGGCGGTGGACGAGCACCGTTCGCAGCCTTCCGACCTCGGATGCCACGTTGAATCCGCTCATCGTCTCCTTCAGGGGCCTGCGGGGAGGATCTTCGCGCCGGATACTACCAGAGCGCGTCGGGGGTCGCTACGCTCCTCGTCGCAGCACACCGAGCGCACGCACCCCTACCAGAGGCCGATCCACATGCATGAAGCTCGATCGAGAACCCCGTCCCGGCCAAGCGCGCTCATCGTCGTGTCGATCGGCCTGTTGGCCGCGTGCTCGGGCCCGAGCGATGGACCATCCGTGGAAGGGACGGCCGTCGCCGTCGACCTCCCCACCGACCTCCAAGCGCGAGTGGCGGCCCGTCTCGACGGACTCCAGGCCATCAGCGGGCTCTGGGCCAAGCACGTGCCGAGCGGCCGAGAGATCGCGGTGCGCGCCGATCGACCCATGAACACGCTCAGCGTGATCAAGATCCCGGTCATGGCCCAGGCGTTCCGCGACGCGGAGTCCGGGCGGCTCGACTTCGACGCGCGGCGTGAGGTCGGGAGGGACCAGCTGCGCCGCGGGAGCGGGCTGGTGCAAACGTTCGCGCCGGGGCTGAACCCCACGCTGAGGGACCTGGTGCGCCAAATGATCATCACGTCGGACAACACCGCGACCGACATGGTCATCGACGCTGTCGGGCTCGACCGCGTGAACGCGCTGCTCGAGGCCGAAGGCTACGAGCAGACGCGGCTGAAGATGACGACCGGAGACCTCTTCCGAGAGGTCTGGGTCCGGGCGGACCCGGCCAACGCCTCGCTGACGCACCGCGAGGTCTTCGAGCGCGGATTCCCCTCGGACGAGGGCGCCGCAGCCCGCACCTTCGCGTTCGAGGGGGACTCGACGGTCTGGCTGGGCCGCACGACCGCGCGGGAGATGGGCCGCCTCCTGGAGCAAATCCTCGACGCCGAGCTGGCGAGCGAGGCGTCGAGCGAACAGATGATCGGCATGCTTCGCGGACAGTTCTATGCGAGTCGCCTACCGCAGCGCGTCCGGTGGCAGGGCGTGGGGGTGGCACACAAGACGGGCGACTGGCCGCCGATCGCGGGCAACGACGTCGGGATTCTCTACTACGACGGCGGCCCCTCGATCGTCTCGGTGTTCACGAACCAGAACACGGGCGACTTCTTCGAGCTGGAGGCCACGCTCGGGCTCATCGCCGAAGACATCGTGAACGCCTGGCGTTGAACGTGCGAGGGAGGCGGCCCGTTAGAGGGCCCTAGCGAAGGCCGAGGACGTGTGGCAAAGACCAGGCGCGCAGCGCCGAGTCGAGCCAAGGGCGCCCTTATCGACACCGCGTTGACCGCTTCCTCGACCTCCGCTAGCGTCTCGCGTCCTTCGCGCCGCCCCGGCGTGCCCTGAACGTCGCCCTTCCCGCCGTCTCATGCTCAAGGTCGGAATCGTCGGTCTCCCGAACGTCGGGAAATCGTCCCTCTTCAACGCGCTCACGGCCCAAGGGGCGCCGTCGGAGAACTACCCGTTCTGCACGGTCGAGCCGAACGTAGGCATGGTCGAGGTGCCCGATGCGCGCCTCGACCGGATCCACGAGCTCATGCAGTCGAAGACGCGGGTCCCGACCGTGATCCAGTTCGTCGACATCGCGGGGCTGGTGGAGGGGGCGTCCGAGGGCGAGGGGTTGGGGAACAAGTTCCTCGGCAACATCCGTGAGGTGGACGCGATTGCGCACGTGCTACGCTGCTTCGACGATCCCGACGTCACCCACGTCCTGGGCGGGGTCGATCCAGTGCGCGATCGGGAGATCGTCGAGACCGAGCTCGCGCTCGCCGACCTAGAGACGGTGGAGCGCCGGCTCGATCGCGTCGAGAAGAAAGCGAAATCCGGCGAGAAAGACGCCATCCGCGAGAAGGCGGTGCTGGACAAGTGCTTCGAAGCGCTCACGCAGGGGCGTCCGATCCGGGCGCTCGGCCTCGGTGACGATGAGCGCAAGACGCTCAAGGGCTTCCAGCTCCTCACCTCCAAGCCCGTCCTCTACGTGGCCAACGTCTCCGAGGGCGACCTTCCCGAGGGAGAGAACGAGTGGACCGCGGCGCTGCTCGAGGCGATCGCGCACGACGACCCGGAAGCTCGGGACGAAGAGAGCGTGGTCTCCATCTGCAGCGCCATCGAATCCGAGATCGCCGAACTGGAGCCGGACGAGCGCCGGGCGTTCCTCGAAGATCTAGGGCTCCAAGAAACGGGGCTCAACCGGCTCATCCGGGCGGCATACGAGCTCCTCGGGCTGCTGACGTTCTTCACCACGGGTGAGAACGAGAGCAGGGCGTGGACGGCGCCTTCGGGCTGTACGGCTCCGCAGGCGGCGGGTCAGATCCACACCGACTTCGAGCGCGGCTTCATCAAGGCCGAGACGATTCACTTCCAGGCGTTCGAGGACGTCGGGACGTGGAAGAACGCTCGAGACCAGGGAAAGCTGAGGCAGGAGGGCAAAGAGTACGTCGTCGAGGACGGCGACATCATGCTCTTCAAGTTCAACGTATGACGGAGCCTGGCCCCCCGCGGGTGGGGCGCACTGCGAGTCAGCCGCCCGGGCCGCGGCGACCGCGGAGAGGCCGGACGGGCTGCGGTTCACTCGGAATGAACGCCCTCCACAGCCGGTCGAAGAAGCCTCCGATCCCCCCACGCGGGCAGACGCTTCGATCGTAGCGGCCTGCAATCACCCAGGCCTCCTGGTAGGCCGCTCCGACTTCGACGCGGCAGAGCGGGCCGATCACTTCGCCACTGACGGCGTCATACCGGACTCGCTCCGCGCCCGGGGGCGGGATCCACGCCCGGTGCTGCGGCACCCGTCCCTGAAGTCCGCTCATCCAGGTCGCCCACACCGGCGCAGCGAGCGCACCTCCCCCCTGCCCGTCCACGATTGGCCGGGGTGTATCGAAGCCGATCCACACGCCTGCCGCGAGCTCGGGCGTGAGGCCCACGAACCAAGCGTCCCTACCGTCGTTCGTCGTACCGGTCTTCCCCGCCGCCGGCCCTCGGTATCCCCATGCGCGCACCGAACGGCCCGTGCCCCGGTCGACGACGGCGCGCATGGCGTCGAGTACGACGAACGCGATGGCGTCGTCCAGCACCCGTTCCTCCGTCACGCTCTGAGGACGCTCCCACAGCAGTTCCCCGTCGCCGCCCTCGATTCGCTGGATCAGAAAGGGATCCACCCGAACGCCTCGGTTGCCGAAAAGCGCATACGCGCTGGTCATCTCGAGCAAGGACTCGTCGAAGGCACCGATCGAGCTCGACGGGAGGGGCGGCACGGGCTCGCTCAGACCCACGCGCGTCCCGATTTCCGAAAGGCGCTCGAGCCCCAGGCTCACGCCGAGGTGGGCTGCCGCCCGGTTCGAGGATCGCACCAGCGCTTCGCGCAGCGGAAGCTCGGTCTCACCGACGTGATCGGCGGGTAACCAACCCCCTTCGGCCGTGGCAATGGCGATCGTGTCCGCCGAGACGATGTCGACGATTCCGTACCCCTGCTCGAGCGCCAGCGCGACGAGGAACGGCTTGGCCAAAGAACCGACCTGGCGACGCGCCTGATCGACGCGATCGAATTCGGATCGCTCGAAGTCGCGCCCTCCGACCCACGCCCGGATCGCTCCGTCCCGAGCGTCGAGCGCCACGGCCGCGCCTTCGAGCGGGGCGGTCGAATCGGTCGCCTCGGACGGCGCTCCGAATCGACCCGTTTCAATGCGCTCGAGTTGAGCGGACAACGATGTCTCCGCCCGCTCCTGAACGATCGGGTCGATCGTGGTCAGGACGTCGAGGCCCGGAAGCGCGGCCAAATCGGGGGCCAGCCGACGCAGCTCACGAGTCACAGCCGCGGTCAGGTGGTTGCGCCTCTGTATGGGCGCCGACACGGAGTCGAGTGGCGCCAGCTCGAGGTCGGCCGCGCTAGCGGCCTCCGCTTCCTCGGCGGAGATCACCCCCTCTTCGGCCAGCAGCAAAAGTACGACGTCCCGGACGCCCCGTGCGCGCTCGGAGTGGCGCCGCGGCTCGTAGTACTCCGGCGAGCGGGTCATGCCCACCAGCGTCGCGATCTGCCCTGTCGAGAGCTCTTCGACGCCGACGCCGAAGTAGTACCGTGAGGCCCGCTCGACCCCGTAGATCCCGTTGCCGAGGTAGATCGCGTTCAGGTAGAGCGTGAGCACCCGGTCGTGCCCCAGCTGCTCGATGAGCTCGGGCGCCGTCCGGGCCTCGATCACCTTCCTCCGCCACGGGCCTACTTCGCGCAACGACTCGGACCAGAGCGTACGCACCAGCTGCATGGGAATCGTGCTCGCACCCTCCGAGATCCCGCCGTCCCGCAGATTGCGGACGGCGGCACGCGCCACGCCGCGGGCGTCGACCCCGTCGTGACTCCAGAAGCGCCGATCCTCGACGGCTACGAACGCCTCCGCCACCAGATCGGGAATCCGGTCCGCCGGAAGAGCGCGGCGCAGAGGACCCGCGACCTCGGCGTAAATCTCGCCGTGCCGGTCGCGGATTCGAATCGCCTCGGGAAGCGCGGCGCCCTCTCGAAGCTCGGTCAGCGAGACGCAGGGGGCTTCCCCGGTGCACGAAACCGAAAACGCCCGTTGCACGGTCGCCAGGCCCCCGGCGACCGTAGCCAAGGCGGCGAGGGCAACGGCGGTGCGCCGCCGCTCACGTGTGCGCAGCAGCGTCCGAACGCGCCTCGCGACGTCCCTGGCCCACCTTCGGATGGTTCTCACGCCCGCGTATGATGAAGGAATCGTGCCAGGTTCCTTGGTCGGCCATCCGACAGGGGCAGGGAACGCGGCCTGGACAGCGACTTCGGCCCTCGCCACGTCCGTGGGAAGTGGATATGCCGGGGGCGGGACTCGAACCCGCAAGCCCTTTCGGGCGGGGGATTTTAAGTCCCCTGTGTTTACCGATTTCACCACCCCGGCGGACGAGCTGGGCGTCCCGCAACCTACGCCCCCTTCGCCTGCTGCGGGAAGGGAAATCACCCCCGGCGCGCGCTCCCCTCCGCCGGCACTCCGGTGCCTCGATCGAGGAGATGGGAGAAGACGCGATGTTCGAGCCGGACTGCGCCCGAGTCGACGACCCGCTTCGGCGCACGAGACGGTGCACGATATCCGCTCCGGGCCCCGCCCCTCGACCGCGCAACGGGAGACGGCCCGGCGACTGGTATCGCACAGAAGGCGCCCCTATCGTTGCGTGAACCTGTCGCCCGACGTTCGCCGCCGTACGACGACCCGATCACTGAGGACCCCCTTCTGACGCCTCTTCTGGCCGGAATCGGCCTCTACGTCCTGGCCCAGCTCGGGATCGGTGTCGCCGCGTCGCGGAGGATCCGCACCGAAGACGACTACCTGGTCGCCGGCCGGTCACTCGGCCCGGTCCTCGCGACCTTCACCGTCTTCGCCACGTGGTTCGGAGCCGAGACGTGCATCGCGGCCGCGGGCGCCGTCTACCAGCTCGGCCTCGCCGGCGGGTCGGCCGACCCCTTCGGCTACGGGCTGTGCATCCTGCTGACCGGGGCCGTCCTTGCCGTTCCGCTCTGGCGCATGAAGCTGACGACGCTCGGGGATCTCTTTCGGCTCCGCTTCGACGGACGCGTGGAAAAGATCGCCGTCGCTCTCATGGTGCCGACATCCCTGTTCTGGGCCGCGGCACAGATCCGCGCCTTCGGTCAGGTGCTGTCCGCAGCATCGGGCTACGAAGTGGAGTTGACCGTCACGTTCGCGGCCGCGGTCGTCATCGCGTACACGATGTTCGGTGGCTTGCTCGCGGATGCGTGGACCGATCTGGCCCAGGGGATCGCGCTCATCGCCGGGCTCGGCGCGATCTTCATCGCGGTCTTCCGCGCGGAGGGCTTCGACCTCTTCGCCTCGCTGGAACCCGGGGCGTTGAGCCCACTCGGATCGGAGGCGCGCCCGATCCTGGCCGTCGCGGAGGACTGGGCGATCCCGGTCATCGGATCGTTGGTCGCAGCGGAAGTGATCTCGCGGATCATCGCGGCACGCTCGGAGACCGTCGCCCGCAACGCGACGATGGTGGCCGGGGGCGCCTACCTCCTCATCGGGCTCATGCCCGTCGCTCTCGGCCTTGTCGGCTCGGTTCTCGTCCCGGATCTGGCCGACCCGGAGCAGATCCTGCCGGTCCTCGCGGACCGTTACCTCCCGACTCTCTTGAGCGTCGTCTTTTCCGGCGCACTCGTCTCGGCCATTCTCTCGACGGTCGACAGCGCCCTGCTGGCTGCCGCGGGCCTCGTCTCTCACAACGTGGTCCTGCCGTGGCTCGCAGACGCTGACGAGCGGACCAAGGTACGACTGGCCCGCGGCTTCGTGGTCGCCTTCGGTGCGCTCGCATACCTGATGGCGTTCCGGGCGGAGCGGGTCTACGAGCTCGTGGAGCAGGCGTCGGCGTTCGGAAGCGCGGGGATCGTCACTGTCGTGGTCTTCGGCCTGTTCACGCGATTCGGCGGGGTCGCGAGCGCGACCGCTTCGCTTCTCACGGGCATGGTGGCGTGGGTAATCGGAGCCTACCTGCTCGACCTCCCGTACCCGTACCTGACGTCCCTCGCGGCGGCGGTTCTGGCGTACGTGATCCCGGCCGCGCCGGCGGTGACCGCAATCTCGCGAGCCCCCTGACGCCGCGTGGGCGCCGTGTCGAAGGCCCTGCGCCCGGCCCTCGAAATCGATACGCGCCCAACCTGCCGTCCATGAGTCGCGGAGAGTGGGCGGGACATCCGATTCGCTCACTCGACGTCCCCCGTGCAACCCCGACGAACAGCGGCACCAACCAACGGGTATCAACCCCTCGCATAATCGTTAGAATTTATTCGGATATGTCAGACCCAACCGAGCGCTCCGGACTGGGCGAGTTCTTCGCCGAAATGAGCCGACGTCATGTCGGCCGGTTCGCGCTCGCCTACGCGGCGACCGCCTTCGTTCTGCTCCAGCTCGTCGAGATCGTCTTCCCGGCCTTCGGCATCGGTGAGGGCGGCGTCCGGCTGGTCGTGGCGGTAGCAGCGCTCGGCTTCCCGCCTGCGCTCATCGGCGCGTGGATGTACGACATCGGTCGCACCGGCGTCACCCGCACGGGCGGGGGACCGGGCGGACCCCACCTGCGGGCCGTCGCGCTGGGGAGCCTTCTGATCGTGACGGTGCTGGTCACCGGGGGGGCCGGGCTGTACCTGGCGCGCCAGGGGGTCTTCGCGACCGAAGCGGTGCAGTCGCGGAGCCCGGCGCCCGAGATCCGCGCCGCGGCGTACGACCCCTCGCAACCGATCAGCTCGATCGCGGTGCTGCCCCTGAACGACTATTCGCCGTCGGGCGACCAGGCGTACTTCGCGTCGAGCATGCACGAGGAGTTGATCGCGAAGCTGAGCCAGATCGAGCAAATCAGGGTGGTGTCTCGGACCACGGTCATGCGATACCAGGCGGATTCCCTGACCGCGCCCGAGATCGGCCGCCAGCTGGGCGTCGACGTGCTCGTCGAGGGCTCGATCACGCGGACCCCTGAGCGTACCAGGGTCACGCTGCAGCTCATCCACGCGCCCAGCGACTCCCACATCCGAACGCTCCAATGGGACCGTGAGGACGTGGAGGACGTCCTCGCGTTCCAGACCGAGGTGGCGCACGAACTCGTGGAAGCCGTCGACACGCAGCACGACGAGACCGTATTCCGCACGGCTTCCAGCGAGATCGCCCCCGAAGCGCAGGAGTCGTACATCCGCGGCCGGTACGAATACGACCGCGGCACGCCGGAAGGATACCGCATGGCACTCCAGTATTTCGAGGAGGCGGTGGCACAGGATCCGGACTTCGCGCAGGCGCTGGCCGGGATGGCCGGCGCCCGTTTCCTGGGCACGCTCGAAAGCGGGGTACCCGTGGAGGGGGAGTTGCTCCGCGCCTACGGCGAAGCCGAAGCCGCCGTTGACCTCGACTCCACCTCCGTGGAGACGCGGGAGGTCTTCGCCCTCATCGAGCGGAACCTCCCGCGGCTCGTCGGTGACGCGATGGCCATGGCGGAGCAACCGAGCGAGGGCCACGTCGTCACCGTCATGAGGATGCCCGGGAGCGCGGATTCGATCGTGATCGACACCCGTGCATTGGACAGTGCTTGGGCCGCACCGCTGACGTCGCTCGGCGAGCGAATTCAGACGCAGGTCCGGAGTCGCCTCGACATGACGGACTCCCAATCTGTGCGCCGGATGGTCTTCGACGCCCGTCAACTCCTCGCCGCCGGCCGCTACCACGAGGCGGAGGCGGTCCTGGGATCTGCGGTCGAGGCGAGCCCGGACGATGCGGCCGCCTGGGACCTACTCATCCGTACCCAGGTCAGCGGGGGCGACGACGCCGGCGCCACGGACGCGGCGCGACGGTGGCTCGCTGCGCGCCCGGACCATGGACTCGACGAGTCGGACGTGATTGCGCTCGAGAACGCCTTGGAGGCCTCGGGCGCGGACGGCTATTGGCGATGGCGGCTCGCGCACCTAGAGGAGGAAGAGGAATCGGGCGCGCCGTCTTCGAGCTTCGAGGTCGCCACGGCCCATGCCGCGTTGGGCGACGACGAGAGGGCGCTCGAGTACCTGGTGCGCGCACTGCGTGACGGCGAGCCCGGTGTCATGAGCGTTCGGACCGATCCGGTCTGGGACGACCTGCGCTCCGACCCCCGGCTCCGCGAGGTCGTGCGACAAGCCCAGCGGGTTCGCCTCTCGCCGAACCGACCCCCGCCCCGTCCGCCCGGCGGCGGTTGAGGCACGTGCGGCTCGGAGGTGGCCCCTTCGATCAGCGCCGCTCCCGCTCCGCGTTCAGCTCTGAGATGTCGGCCGCCGATCGACTGTCGCCCAGCAGGTGACGAGCGAAATACTCGGCCCTGAGCCAGAACCAGTAGTTGCCCATGCTTCCGTAGCCGTGTCGCTGACTCGGGAAGAGGAAATAGTCGAAGCGCTTGTTCGCATCGATCAGCGCCTTCGCCATCCGGATCGTGTTGGCCGGGTGAACGTTGTTGTCGACGTCCCCCGTCGTCAGAAGGAGCTTGCCCTGTAGATAAGGCGCCAGTTCGATGTTGTTGTCGATGTCGTATTCGAACGTCACGTTGCCTGCGGAGTCGACCACCTCGTCGACCCCGTGGTGCGTCTCGCTCCACCAGCGGTTGTAGACCTGATTGTCGTGGTTGCCCGAGCTCGAGACGGCCACGTCGAACACGTCCGGGTAGTTGAGCAACGCCGCCGTCGACATGAAGCCTCCACCCGAGTGGCCGTAGATGCCGACGCGGTGGCGGTCGATGAAGTCGTGCCGGTCCGCGAGCTGCTCGACACCCGCCACCTTATCCGCGAGTCCGTAGTCTCGAAGATTCCCATACGAGTAGTTGTGGTACCACTTGGAGCGATCCGGGTGACCTCCGCGGTTGCCGAGGGTCACGACCACGAAACCGAGCTGCGCGAGGCCGACTTCGTAGGAATTGGTCGTGAAGAACTTCGAGACTGATTCAGTCTGGGGTCCTGGGTACACGTACTGCACGAGCGGATAGACCTTCGTCGAATCGAAGTCGAAGGGCTTGTACATGACCCCGTAGATGTCGGTGTAGCCATCGGCCGCCTCGATGTGGAAGGGCTCCGGCATCTGCCATCCAGCCGCCTCGAGCCTCGACAAATCCGCGGTCTCGAGCTCAATCAGAAGCGCGCCCGTCGGGCCGCGCACCACCGACTGCGGGACAGTGTTCACCCGCGAATACGAGTGGACCACGTACTCGGCGCCCTCAGGCATGCTCACCCGGTTGTCATAGTCCCCGGTCGAGATCCGGGTCAGTCCGCTCCCGTTCGCGTTGACTCGGTACAGGTGGCCGTAATACGGATCGATCCCCTCTTCCCTGCCCATGGCGAGGAAGAAGATCTGATCGGTTCCGGGATCGACGCGCTCCACGTCGTCTACGTGCCACGGCCCCTCGGTCAATCGGGCGACGAGCGTCCCGTCCTCCGCGTATCGATACAGGTGGCCCCACCCGTCGCGCTCCGACCACCAAACGAAGCTGCCATCGGAGAGACGCCACGGGGGAACGCGCTCCTGATAGGTGTTCATCCGCTCTTCCACCACGGCCGTGACGGCACCCGTGCTCAGGTCGGCCTTCATCAGGTCGATCCGATGCCGGTCGCGACTGTCGCGAATGAACCAGAGCTCGTTCGGGTCGTCGGAGTACCAGCGAGTCACTCGCGGAGCGGTGTCATCGGGATACACGAACTGGCGCTCGGAGACGAGGGCCATGGACTGATCCTTCCACGGATCGTCGTCGATGGTCGTCATCTCCATGTTCGCGAAGTCGAAGACCTGAATTTGCTGCTGGGTGACGTTGTCCTCGCCGGGCATGTCGTACTTGTAGCTCTCCACCTCCTGCCGGTCGTGACCCGTGTTGTGGATCACCATCAGCATGTCGACCTCGCGCTGATCCGAGCGGACGAGGGCGAACTTCTGAGAGTCGTGCGACCACGAAATGGCGGCCCGGTTCCGCTTGCCCCACTCCTCGTCCTTGTCGACGTCGTTGACCCCGCGGCCGGAGCTGTTGGCCATGTACGAGTAGTACGCCTCGCCGTCCGTGGTGAGCTGGACTTCGTTGACGTCTACGGAATCGGCTGCCTCGTCGGCTTCGTCGCCGTCCTTGCCCCGTCGTGCGTCGAGGATCTGCGCGTACTCGTCACGCGTGATCGAGTACAGGTTGTGACCGCGAGCGAAGACGACACGTTCGCCGTCTGGCGAAACACTCGCCCAATCCGGGTGATCGTCCGGCTCCTCGTAGGGGTCCAGTCGCCGAAGCGTCTGTGTGTCGATCGTGAACTCGAAGTGAAAGACGATCTGTTCGTCTTCGTCCTCGTCCGAGACCTCCTCCATGTCTTCTTCTTCGTCCTGCCCCGCGACGTCGTCCTCGGCATCCGTGACGTCGACGTCGAACTGGAGTGTGTTGCCGTCGATGAAGCGGATGTTCTCGATGGGCAGGTTCTGACCATCCCACGGATCGCGCGTGATCCGGGTCAATTCGGCGGCGAGTCGGTCGCGGTCGAAGATCAGCCGCTTCGAGCGCTGCGTCGGATCGACGATGTAGTGCCACGTCCCGTCATTGTTCTCCCAGTCGTACCAGAACGCGTCCGTGCCTTGAATCCAGCGAGGCGACACCGTGAGCGAGTAGAGCATGTCGCTCGTGTTGTATGGCGCCCATCGGGCGGCCAGCTCCCAGTTGGCGGTCGCTTCTCCGCCCACGAACCCCTCTTCGTTCGAGCGGGGAGACGACGTGGTGTGCGACGCCTGGGAGGCGACGTTCAGGGGATTCCAGGCGAACAAGGTCGCCAGAAAGACGACGCGAAGGGCGGTCGGGCGCATTTCGAGGGCCTCGTACGGAAGAAAGAGGGTGCCCGCCCATATGAGGGCGCATCGTCGCTCAGGCAAGCCCGGCCCCTCTCGCCGCGTGCGTTTCGTCGCGTCCACCCGCACAGCACCGCCGCAAAACGCCGGGTCGGGTCGGACGAGAGGTGCGGAGTCCGACCCGGGTGGGCTATACCTTTCGCCGCATGAACCCGGACCGATTCGCGCGCCTCAAGCGCACCCTCGCGCGCCGCCAACCCGACCTGACCGTCGTCATGGACGGCGTGCATAAGTCGCACAACTTCTCGGCTATCTTGCGCAACTGCGACGCTGTGGGAGTGCTCGACACGCATGTCGTCACGCCGTCCGACCGCATGGACCTCCACCACGGCACGTCCGCGGGTACACGCAAATGGGTGCGGGTTCGAAACCACGACGATGTACGCGCCGCGGTCGGTGCCCTCAAGAGGGCCGAATTCACCATCGTCGCGGCCCATCCTTCTCGGGCGTCCGTCGACTTCCGAGAGGTCGATTACACGGCCCCCACCGCCATCATGATGGGAGCGGAGCTTCGAGGGGTGTCCGACGAAGGGCTCCGGCTGGCCGACGTGCACGCTTCGATCCCGATGCGCGGAATGGTGCACTCCTTGAACGTCTCCGTGGCCACCGCGCTCATGCTCTTCGAGGCGGAGCGTCAGCGGCAGGCGGCGGGGATGTACGAGGTCTGCCGTCTCGAGCCCGAGCAGTTCGAGCGTCGTCTCTTCGAATGGGCATATCCCTCGGTCGCGGCCGCCCGCCGACGCGAGGGTCGGAGCTATCCCGGGCTCACCGACGACGGCCAGATCATCCCCGACTGGTAGACTCAGCGGGGGCGTCCGACCCGACTGGTAGGCTCCGCGGGGGCGTCCGATTGGGTGGCGAATCATCGCTCGAGCCACCGAGTGGATCCAAACGCGGCAAAGAGGTGCCTTCGGACCCACGTCCCGTCCACCGCGCGAATTCCATGAAACGCTCAAAATCATATATATGGACGTCTATTTTCCATTTGGCCTTGCTAGAATACTCATATTCGCTCATTCTTTCCAAGACGAACGTTTTTTGGGAGACGACTGCCGTCTCCTCTTGGACCCCGTCCACGGAGATCGAATGGATCAATTCGAGGCCAAGACCGAGCTGACGAGCTCCGAGGCGGCCGCGCTCCTCGACGTTCATCCGTCCACGGTCAAGCGCTGGTGCAACGACGGAGAGCTCGACTCCGAGCAGACCCCCGGTGGCCATCGCCGCATCCGAATCGACGCCGCAGTCCGCTTCGCCGAGGAGCACGGGACCCGTACGGTGCTCAGCCCGTTCCACACATTCGAGGCTCAAGTCTGGACGGCGCTGCGCGCGGTCGAAGAGGAGCATTCGTTCCGTCAGCTCCACGACCTGGCCCTCCACTGGGCCCGGGGCGGCGCGTTCGAGCACCTCGAACAGCTCTACCTCGCGCTGGGTCGCGCCGAATACGTTTCGTTCTGCGTTTTTTGCGACGAAGCGGTTCGGGGACTCATGGGTGAGGTGGGTGCGGAGTGGCAGCGGGGGAGGTTGCGGGTGGGCGACGAGCACATGGTGAGCCAGGCCATCCACGCCGCGCTGATCACGCTCAGGCGCGAGTGGTTGGATCGGCGGCGGGATCCGACCACGAGCGGCGAGACCCGCCCGGTCGCGGTGGTGGGTACCATGATGGGCAATCATCACCAGCTCGGGGCCCTGTGTGTCCGGCTCCTGCTGGAGCGCTGCGGATGGGAGGTCTACTATCCCGGCCACGACGTCCCGATCGAGGACTTTGCCGAAATCCAGAGGGCCCGTGAGGCTACACTCGTCTGCATCTCTCTCGGCCCAGCCGGCACGATCGGGGACGTCACGAGGAGCCTCACCCTCATGAGCGAGTTCTACGACCGAGGCCGCCCCTACTCCATCGTCTTCGGCGGCGCGGCGAATCTCGACGTCGTGGAGGTGACTCACGAAGGACTGTTCGAATCCGTCGCATTCCTCGATGAGTGCCGGACACTCCGAGAGGCCTTGGAAGCGGGCCTCGGTGCCCTTCGGAGCGCCTCGTGAACGCGAGCCCACCCACCAGTTCCCGAGCCGAACGCACGGCCTTGATCGTGCTGGGGTGCTTCACCGCTTTAGCCATAGCCGGCTACGGGTATTACGCACTCCACCCGGAAAACCTCCCCGCAACGGGCTTCGCGCTCCGCTTCTACACCATCTCGTTCGGAGTCTTCTCCCAGTTACACATCCTGGTCTCATTCCTTGCGCTGGCAATCCTCCTCGTCCGTCGAACGGGTGCGCGGTGGGTGCCCGCTCTCGCTGCGGTCTACCTCCTGAGCTGGGCCTCGGAGCACGTCGGCACGGGGTACGGGATTCCGTTCGGCGGATACGGATACACGGGTCTGCTGGGGATGCGCCTCGGCCCCCGGGTGCCCGTCCTCATCCCGCTGAGCTGGTTCATCATGGCGCTCCCTTCGTGGGTCATTGCGCGTGCCGTACTCCCCGGCAAGCGCCTCGCGCCGATCGTGCTCGGGGCGTTGGGGCTCGTCCTGTGGGACCTGGCGCTCGATCCCGCCATGAGCTTCCTCACGGCGTATTGGCGTTGGGAGGACTCCGGTCCGTACTACGGGATGCCGTGGCTCAACCTCGTCGGTTGGTTCGCCACGGGTCTCGCGCTCATGTCTGCGCTTTCGGTGGCCGGCCGCGGCGGCGCGTTCGACGAGTTGCCCGTGCGTTGGATGGCGATGTTCTACGGGCTGGTCGTGGCTCTGCCCTTGGGTATGCTGGCGGCCGCAGGATCCTGGCTCGCTGTCGCCACCACGATTTTCGCGATCGCCCTGACCGGAGCCATCGTGACCGTGCTCCGCGGTGGCTCCGTCGTCTCGAGCGGGACCACGAGCGCCCACACGGCCGATGCGGCGGTGGCTTCGTGAACCCCGCCGCGGCCGGCTCGCTCTCGCCGTTGGAAGCCATGTCCGAATCCCCCGCCCTGCCCTCGGCCGCCCCAACCTCGGACGCGCCAGCCGATCGGTGCGATTGGGCCACTCCTTGGGGATGGGTGCCCCCGAAGGCAGGTCGGATGTTGTGCGAAGGACTCCAGCAGGCCTCCGCCCGATTGGCAGACGCTGGCGTCCCTGTCCCGGCGTTGGAGGGCAAGCTCCTGCGGCCACTGTTCGCGCTGGCCCTGGTCCCGGAAGCCCGCTGGGCCGAGCTGGACGAGCGCTTCTGGAGTGGTGCGCTCGCCATTCAGATGGTGCACGAGGCGTCCCTGCTCCACGACGACGTCATCGATTGCGCGTACGAGCGCCGAGGCATGCCGACCGTCTTCGCCCGCGAGGGGGCGGGGCCGGCCGTTGTCGTGGGCGATCACTTCCTCACGGGCGCGTACCGAGCCGCCGTTGCGACGGCATCGTTCGACTTCGTCGGCCGCTTCGCCGAGGCAGTCGAGCGGACGGTGGCCGGGGAAATCGCTCAGGGGAGAGATGTGGGGCGCAAGGTAAGTCCCACCGAATACGATGCGGCAATCACTGGCAAATCCGGCGAGCTCTTCGGCGTCGCGGGCGCACTCGGAGGCACCGTCCTCCGCACAGGCGATGTGGAACCGCGGTATGCCTTGGGTCGGGCGTTCGGCAACCTCTACCAACGCATCGACGACCTACTCGACTACTGCGATCTCGCGGACACGGGAAAACCACCCCTCCAGGATTACCGCGCAGGCAGGTGGAGCTGGGTCCTCGATCTGGCGGGACTCGAAGGCTTCGGTCCCTCCGATGAAGAGGTGATCGCGGCGTTATTCGGCGCCCCGCGAGGTGGACCGTCCGCGGCGCGGCACGCTCTCGCGCTTCTCCGCGACCGACGGCACGCTCTGTCGGCAGAGGCAGACCGGCTCGGAGCCGGAGCGGAGATGCTCGATGGACTCCTCGAATCATGTCTCGCGGCCGCGGAGAACGGCGTGACCGCGCAGGAGGCGAAGCGCCCCTGTGCTCGACACGTGATCATGCCCGACACCCCCCCGCGCTCGGCGTCGCCAACCCTCGCAGCCCAGGGCACAACTCGCCCGTCGCAACGAGCGATCAGGCCTGAGGAGGCCTTCGTTCGTGATCGCGCCACCGCACTCGGGGGTCCGCGGGAGTGGCGGGAGTACTTCGGGGAGCACGCGCGGACCTTCCACTTGGCCGCCCGCCTTTTCCCCCCTCTCGAGGCCGGCCTCGTGTCGGGACTGTATGCCTACTGCCGGTTCACCGATGATCTCGTCGACGATCCGCACGGCGAGCCGTCTACCGAGGTTTTGGAGGAGCGCCTCGCGGCATGGCGCTCACTGAGCCTGGCCGCCTTCGAAGGCGAGGAGACCGGCATCCCCCTGCTCGACACGGTCATGCGAGACGCGGCCGACCGGGGAGTTTCTCGCACGTACCCCGAGGCGCTGCTCGATGGGGTGGCGATGGACGTGCGTCCTCGGCAGTACGGGAGTTGGTCGGAGCTGGAGCTCTATACGTTCGGGGTCGCCGGCGCCGTGGGCGGATGGATGTCACAGCTGTTCGGCATATTCGACCCCGACTTGTTGGAACGCGCACACGCCCTGGGGCACGGCATGCAGCTCACGAACATCGCGCGCGACGTGGGTGAGGACTGGGTTCGAGGACGGGTCTACCTGCCCCGCCAGCTTCTCTCGGACGGAGGCGTCTCTCCAGACGACCTGGGCGCAATGGCGGACGGATCGATGCCGATTTCCGAGCCGTACCGGTCTGTCGTCCGCACACTCCTCGCGCGGGCCGACGCCTACTACGAGCTCGCGTGGCCGGGCATCCGGGAGCTTCCGCCGTTCTTCCGACACCCGGTGGCGGCTGCCGCCTCTGCGTATCGCGGGATCCACCGCGAGATCCGGCGAAACGAGTATGACAACCTCACGCGGCGCGCGCATACCTCGCTGACGCGGAAAGTGCTTCTGGTAGGCGCCGGAGTCGTCAACGCATACGGGGAATCATGAGCAGGAAGGCGATCGTCATCGGAAGTGGCTTCGGGGGACTTTCGCTGGCCATCCGCCTCCAGGCGGCTGGCCTCGAGGTAACGCTGCTGGAAAAGCGCTCCCTCATCGGAGGACGCGCGTATCGGCTCGAAGACTCCGGCTATGTCTTCGACATGGGTCCGAGCCTGATCACCGCGCCTGAGATCATCGACTCGGTGTTTCGCGCCGGTGGCAAGCGCCTCACCGACTACGTCGATCTCGTGCCGCTGGATCCGTACTACCGGATCTACTTCCACGATGGCACACACATCGACTACGTCGGGGATCTCGAGCGGATGCGGGCACAGATGGCTCGCTTCGACGAGGGGGACGCAGCGAATCTGGGCAGCTTCCTCGCGAAGACGCGCCCGATCTACGACGCGATCATCGCGGATCGCCTCGGATCCAGGCCGTTCGACACGATCCAGTCGATGGTGCGGTTCCTGCCGACGGTACTCAGGCTGGGCGCATTCCTGCCGGTGACGACCTTCGTCAACCGGTTCTTCGAGGATTTCCGGCACCGCTTCATCTTCTCGTTCCATCCCCTCTTCGTCGGGGGCAACCCGTTCAAGACGCCCTCGATCTATCTGATGATCCCCTACCTCGAACGTGAGGGCGGCGTTTGGTTCACTCGCGGCGGCATGTACTCCGTGGTCGAGGCGATGGGGCGTCTCTTTACCGAGCTCGGTGGCACGATCGAGACCGAAGCGGAAGTCACCGAGATCGTCTGCGAGAACGGCAGGGCGGTCGGCGTCACCACGGCGGACGCGCGGTACCCGGCCGACGTGGTCGTGAGCAACGCCGATCCGGGTCATACCTACTCGAAGCTGGTCGCTGCCGAACACCGGTCACACTGGAATGACCGAAGGCTCGCGGAACAGGATTGGAGCATGAGCTGCGTGCTGCTCTTCATCGGAACGCGGAGACAGTACCCGAAGCTCGAGCACCACACGCTCATCCTCACCGAGCGGTACAAGGGGCTTCTCGCCGACATTTTCGAGGCGAAGCTGCTCCCCGAGGACTTCTCGATGTACCTGCACGCACCGACGCGCACCGACCCGACGATGGCGCCCCCGGGATGCGAGAGCATGTACGTCTTGATTCCGGTCGCGAACAAGCGATCCGGCATCGACTGGTCGCAAATGGGGCCACGCTTCGCCGACAAAGTCATCGACTTCCTCGAGGAGTGGGGCCTCGATGAGCTGCGCGAGAAGATGGACGTGCTCCACGTCTTCACCCCGGACGACTTCGAGAAGGAGCTCAACGCCACCTGGGGCAACGCCTTCGCCATCGAGCCGAAGCTCTTTCAGACGGCTTGGTTTCGCCCGCAGAACCGAAGCGAAGACGTGAAGGGACTCTATCTGGTGGGAGCGGGCACGCACCCGGGAGCCGGCGTGCCCGGCGTCATCCTGAGCGCCGAGACCACGTACGGATGCGTCGCGCAGGACCTCGGACTCGACGACCAGTGGAACTGGGACGAGCCGGCCACGGTCGCACTCCCGGCGGAGCTCCAAGCGCAGGTGCTCTCCGCGCTCACCTGAGCCGGCTCGGAGCCCGCGGGCCGTCCGTCACCCTTCCATGCGACCCAATTGGAAGCGAAGCGAATCCTCGACCGACTCGTAGAAGAAATCGAAGCCGGCGTCCGTGGCCTTTTGGGGGAGGGCTCGCTGGCCCCACAGGAGGGCCTCCTTGCCCAAATCGCCGAACGCGGCCCTCACGGCAAAGCCCGGCACGGGGATCACCGTGGGTCGACCGAGAACACGGCCCAGGGTCGAGGTGAAGGTGGAGTTGGTCACCGGGCTCGGTGCCGTGGCGTTCAAGGGCCCGCGAAGAGATTCGTCGTACAGGGCGTGGTGTATCAACCCGACGAGGTCGTCGAGGTCGATCCAGCTCATGTACTGCTTCCCGGATCCGAGTCGACCCCCCAGCCCCATCTTGAACGGCAGCAGCATCTGGCCCAGTGCGCCCCCCTTTTGCGAGAGCACGATCCCCGCCCTCAGTTTCACCACGCGAATCCCCGCGCGCTCGGCTGGCGCCGTAGCGCCCTCCCAGGCTCGACAGACCTCGGCCAGGAAGCCACGGCCGGAACTGTCGGACTCGGTGAGCGTGTCGGAGCCGCGGTCACCGTAGAAGCCGGTTGCCGAGGCCGAAATCAACACCTTGGGCCCGTTCTTCATCGTGGCCAGGGTGCGGGCGATCAGCTCCGTGCCCCGGACACGGCTCTGTTTGATGGCTCGCCGGCGTTCGTCGGTCCAACGCTTGGGTGCGATCGGCTCGCCCGCCAGATGCACGACCGCGTCGACCCGCATCAGCCCCTTCTCGTCGATGACGCCGCCGGAGGGATTCCAGAAGACCGAGCCCTCGTCGAGTCGCCGGCTGTCGCGCACCAGCGAAATCACTTCGTGGCCCGCGGTGGTCAGGAAGTGCCTGAGATTCGCGCCGACGAGTCCCGAGGCACCCGTGATCGCGACCGAGAGCCGCTTCTGCCCGGCGAAACTGCGGTGTCGCGCGAGATCGGTGAAAAGACGCTGATACCGGAACTGGAAGAGCCGCTCCAACTCGCCCTTGATAAACGCGGGACCGAGCGCGGCACCCGCGGGGCCCAGGGGTGGCTCGAGCACGATCTCGTCCCGTGCGATCGTCCCTCCCTCGGCGGAGGGCATGAACGTATGCGTGTGAACCCAGCTCTTCAGGGGTCCGCTCACCTGCTCGTCACGGAACTGGCGGCCGTACTCGTAGTCACGGTGCCGAAGGTCCCAACGAAAACTCGTCGGCCCTCGGTGGAGACGCAGGCTCACCGTGCCACCGTCCTTGATGCCGCCAGAGCGCTGTAGGACTTCTACCTCGGCCCAGGGAGGCGTCAGGCGCTCGAACGCTCCGGGCCGCTCATGCCAGTCGAATACCTCTTCGGGCGTGTGACCCGGGATCTCGGTATGGAATGTGAAGCGCATCGTCACGTTCAGGGTGGGAGTTCAACGCCAGCAAACTAACTCCGACTACGTCATCCGAGCATCGTCATCCGGCTCGCTCAGGCGGATCCCTCGGCCTCCATCTTGAAGCCCTTCCTCGTCATGTGACCCCATCCCTCCACCCCCCGGAGCGCGGAGATCGTACCCTTCAATCGCCACCACGCGCTCAACTGCCGGTAGCCGAAGTTCTCGAGCACCGTGAGCGCGAACAGAGACAGGAGGTCCGACATCTTCGGATAGCGCCGGAAGGATAACTCCTCGAGCGCTACCGCCGAGAGCGACAGAGCCACCCCGAGCACCATCGCGACGCCCAGGAACGCGAGCACGAATGGCCATTCCGCACGCCCCGAGAGCACAGTGACCGTGAACGAGAAGTAGCCGAGAAACTCGATGACAGGCCCCAGCATCTCGAGGAAGAAGAAGTAGGGGAACGCGATCAGACCCGACCGACCGTAGCGCGGGTTCATCAGCATGACGCGATGTCGCATGAGCGACTGGAACAAGCCCCTCTGCCATCGATCCCGCTGACGCGACAGGACGGCAACGGTCTCGGGACACTCGGTCCACGCCACCGGATCGGGAACGAAATGGATACGATAAGGAATGTCGTTCTCACGACAGTGCCGGTGCATGCGCACGATCAGCTCCATGTCCTCGCCGACCGTGTCGGTGGCGTAGCCCCCGGCATCGACCACGGTTTGGCGTTTGAAGATCCCGAACGCACCCGAGATGACCAGAGTCGCGTCCAGGGCGTCCCACCCCATGCGACCGGAGAGGAAGGCCCGCAGGTATTCCAGCACCTGGAGCTTTGCCAGCAGGTTGTCGGGCAGCCCCACCTCGACCACCCGCCCCTCCTGGACCGTGCACCCGTTTGCGATCCGGAGCACCCCGCCGGCCGCGATCGTGTCGGCGTCTTCGAGGAACGGTCGCACGATTCGAATGAGCGCCTGGGGCTCCAGCAGCGAGTCCGCATCCATGGCGCAGAAGAGCGGTGTCTGACAGAAATTGAGACCGGCGTTGAGGGCATCGGACTTGCCGCCGTTCTCCTTGTCGATCACCCAGAGGTTCGGATGCCGGCGGGACCGAAAGACCTGCCGCACGACCTCCGACTCCAGCTCCGCCGTCGGGACGCGGTTCGCCCTCTGAAGGTTGAACGCGTCCGTGAGACGCTCGAGCGTCCCGTCTTTCGAGCCGTCGTTGACGACGAGAATATCGTAATTCGGATACTCGAGCGTGAGGAGCGAACGCACCGACTCGACGCACGTCGGCTCCTCGTTGTACGCCGGTGCGATCAGCGTGATCGGTGGCGCCCACGCGGTGGTTATGAGGTCGGTGAGGTCCAGGGATTTCAGACGAAGGGCGTACCTCTTTAGCGCACGGAACGCGAACAGACTCGTGGCCAGATAGACGGCATGGAGCGCGATGAAGTAGAAGAGGACGACGTAGTTGAATGCGCCGATCGTCGTCCAGAAGGCGGCGGTCAAAGGTCCCGCTCCTCGAAGACAACTTGACCCGCCAATGAGGCGTGCGCGTCGTCCGTCGCGGCTACCCGCGCGAGCCACCCTCGTCCGCCCGCATCGCGCACGCCACGGGCGGCATGGAGCGCAGCCCACGGCGACACGTCGTCCATTCCGGCGAGCAGCAGCGGCAGCTCCGATTCATCTCCGAGGACACCGAGCGCGTGAAATGCCTGTGCGCGAATGAGCTCGTCTTCCGAGGAGCACCAAGCACGCAGTGTCGGCACGTGCTCGGGCCGGCCCACTACCGCGATGAGACGCAGCAGGGACGCGAGGAACTCCCGGCCGCCTGCGTCCGCCAAGGCCGTCACCGCCAGATCGGCCGACCGAGGATCCCGCTGCATTCTCAAGGCCTCTGCGTAGACCGCTCGCAGCCACTCCGGAATCGATTGATCCACCAATCCCTCCCGGAGCACGGGGACACCTCGGGGCCCATCGTGGCGAGCATGGACGCCAGGAAACGACGGTCCCAACCGTGAAATCGATGGAGGTGCTTCATGAGGGCCGGCGCGAGCTCCGAGTGCTCGGGCCGCGCGAGGTACCGAGCCGCGACCATAGAGACGAGCGGCGACGGATCATCCAGACCCGCAAGCACCTCGGCCGAATAACGGGGCATACCGAGCGTGCCAAGAGTCTGGACGGCACGAGTACGTACCTCGGATCGCGGGTGCTTCGTACGCTCCGCGATCGAGTCGAGGTACGGCGCGACCAGTCTGCGGAGCGTTCGCTGCTCCTCACCCCGCACGCGCCGCGCGTACTCCAGGACGAACTGCACGAAGTTCAGGCGATACTTCCGCGGGACGAGCGCGTGGACTTCGTCCGCTCGACCAGGATCCGCGATCGCCGCAAGAACCGGTCCCTCCCACTGGCTCTTCAACGCGGCGCGGAGTCGCTCCCGGCGTGCGCTGCCGATCCGAAGGACGACGGCGTAAACCGAGAAGAGGATGGCGATCACGAGAATCGCGAGGATGATCGCGGCAAGGATCAGGAGGGCCGAGTCCGTGAGGTTCGACGCGCCCCGTCCGAAGATCTGGTCCACGACTAAAGCGCCGTCTCGGAACGGCCGCGCCGAAGCAACCGCCATACTCGAGCCGAGAGCTCAATCGGCGAAAACGGCTTGAGAACGTAGTCGTCGGCGCCGAGCTTGAATCCGCGGACCACGTCGGCCTCGCTTCCCATCGAGGTCAACAGAATGATCGGAACGGCCGCGTAGGCGGGGCTGCGTCGGAGCCTCTCGAGCACCTCGAAGCCGTCCATCCCCGGCATCTTGATGTCGAGGATCACCAGATCGGGCACGTCCTCCAGCGCCGCCTCGTACGCGTCCTTCCCATTGTCGTAGCGGACGACGTCGAGACCCTCCTTCTCCAGCCGGTGCAGCAGGATCGTCGCGGAGATCTCGTCGTCCTCGGCGACGAGAACGCGCGCCGCGCTGTCCCCTCGGTCCTCGTCGGTGGCGACGACTCGATTCCGGCCGGCTTCATGCGCCCGGAAGAGCCGACGACGGGCTCGCAGGAGCGCTTCCTCGAGCGTCAGCTCGGGCCCTACGTCGACGACGCCCACCGAAACCGTGAGCGTCGTGGTCTCGCCGTCGGGTGTCTCGAACGGAAGGGCCCGTACGGCTTCGAGAACCCGCCCGGCGGCATCGGCCAACTCCCCTCCGCCCGGGTCGGGTTCGTACACTACGAACTCGCCACCCCCGAGCCGACCGACGCGTGCTTCATCGTCGACCGCCGACCGAATCGACTTTGCCACATCTCCGAGCGCCTCCTCGGCCGCCTGCCACCCCCAGGCGTCGGCCAGCGACGCAAAGCCGTCGATCTGAACGAGCGCGATGCCGTACTCCGCCGTCCCGCCCTCGCAGGCCGCAGCCAAACCGGCGCGGTTCAGGAGGCCAGTCGTGTGGTCGATCAAGCCACCCGGATCACGCTGAGCGCTCCTCTCCAACCGAATCGCCACATCGCGCTCGAGTACATCCGGATCAAAGGGCTTCTCGATGAAGGCATCGGCGCCGAGCGCGAAGCAGTCTTCTCGAACGTCGGCACCGCCGCGCGCGGAGATGACCAACACGGGGACGGTCGCTGTCAGCGGATCCGCACGAAGACGGGTCAGCAAGGTTCGACCGTCGAGGTCGGGCAGAATGAGGTCCAACAAGACCAGATCGAACGACGACGTATCGAGGGCCTCCTTCGCCGAAGCGCCGTCCGATGCCGTGACGACCTCTCGGCCCTCCGACTCGAGGACCACCGAAAGGAGATACTGCATTTCGGGGTCGTCTTCGACGACGAGGATCGTCGCGGGCTGTGTCCTCACGACTCGAGTTCGGCCCAGTCCACCGGAAACGACACGTCGAGCAATCGCGCGAGCGCCTCGGTCGCACCGGAAGCCGGCGCATGAACCGTCGCGAGCTCTCGCACGATCTCGCGCTGTTTCTCGTTGATCCCTTCGTTCGTGAGGACGAGCACGGGCAGACCGGTATGCACCCGGTCTGCCCGCAACTCCAGGAGCGCGGCGATCCCTCGGCCGCCGGGAAGGCCAAGGTCGATGACCACGGCGTCGGGCGCCTCGCTGCCGAGGATTTGGATCACGTCACCACGAGTCGCCGTGGAGGCGTCGAAGCCACGCCTGCGGACAACACGCTCGAGCTCGGCTCTGTGATCTTCCTCGGTGACCATGAGAAGAACGCGCCCACCACGCCGTCGGCCGAGGCTGCGCCAGAGAACACGCAGAAGGTCTTCCCGCTCGAACGGCTTGGTCACGAGGTCCACCGCGCCGAGGAGCTTCCCCCGGCCTTCGTTCGCCACGACACTGACGATCACGACCGGAATGGCGCGAAGATCGGGGGTCGACTTCAGGCGCTTGAGCACATCCCATCCCGTGATGCCCGGCATGATCAGGTCCAGCGTGATCAGGTCGGGACGGATCTCCGCCGCTAACCGCAGGCCCTCCTCACCGTCCGCAGCCGTGAAGACCTGACAACCGAACTCCTCGAGGTAGTGCCGGATCAGCACCCTCGAGTCCCGCTCATCGTCTACCACGAGCACCTTGAAACCGGCCCACCCACCGGGCCCTTCTGCGCGACTGGCCCCATTCGACGCCTCAATTCCATCG
>JAOTVL010000158.1 GCA_029863525.1 Gemmatimonadota bacterium | reverse complement strand
CGCCGTCGCACAACAGATCGACGTCGTCGAAATGACCGTCGCCGAAGTGCACGCGGGCTACGCTTCAGGAGCCTTCACCGCGGTGGAGCTCACGCGGGCCTTCCTGGATCGAATCCAGCGGTTCGAGGGGCATTACAACGCATTCATCTCCATGAACCCGGACGCCCTCGCCATCGCGGCCGAGCTCGACGTGCTCTACGCGGGATCGGGCCTCGTGGGGCCCCTCCACGGCGTACCGGTCGTCATCAAGGACAACATCGACTACGGAGGCCTGGTCACGACGGCCGGCTGGGACGGGTTCAGCAGCGCAACCGGGGGCGTCGACATGGTCCCCAGCGATGACGCGGCGGTCGTGACCCGCCTGCGCGAGGCCGGGGCGATCATCCTGGGCAAGACGAACCTGCCCGACTTCGCGGGCCACGGGACGCGTACCACGAGCAGCGTCGCCGGGATGACGCTCAATCCGTACAACGTGGACAAGGTCCCGGGGGGCTCGAGCGGGGGCACGGCGACCGCGGTGAACGCCAGCTTCGCCGTGCTAGGCCTTGGCTCGGAAACAGGCGGATCGATTCAGAACCCGTCGTCCGCTCAGGCGCTGGTCGGCGTGAAGCCGACGTACGGGCTGGTGCCGATCGAGGGCGTGGTGCCGTTGAGCGGCACCTACGTCGACGTGGTTGGTCCGCTGGCGAAGAACGTGCGCGACGCCGCGCTGACCCTCGACGTTCTCGCGGGTCCGACGGAGGAAGACCTGGCAACCTTCGCGTCGGTCGGTCGCATGCCGGAGGGCGGATACGCCGCGGCGCTCGGGGTCGGCTCACTGCAAGGGAAGCGCTTCGGGTTGGTGGGCACCGGATGGCGCGACGATTACGTGCCTCTCGACCCCACCACCGCGGAGCACTACGAGCGCGCGGTGGCGACGCTGAAGAGCCTCGGCGCGGAGGTGGTGGACGATCCGTTCTCCGGGAGCGGCTTCGTCGAATTGTACGACGAGCGGCCCAACGTGCGGTCGCAGAGCGCGTACGACATGCTCCTCTATCTTCGGGGCCTCGGAGCCGACGCGCCGTTCGATTCCATCGAGGATTGGGAGGCCCTCAGCGGTCGCGAGTATACCCGAGGTCGCCGGGGCGACCAGGAGCCGCCGGCCCCGGCCAGACCGAGCGCGACCGAAGAGGGCGACGCGTACCAGGCGTGGCGTCACCAGATCCGGGGCCTCTTCCGCAGCGTGCTCCAGGAGCACCGGCTCGACGGCCTCTTCTTCCCCCAATCGGGCGAACCGAACCGCCCGGTGGTCGAGGACCCCGAGCGTCCCGACTACAATCCCAACAACTGGGCGGAGATCCCGAGCAACATCATCAACGACTTGGGCATTCCGACCGTGACCGTACCCTACGACTACTACGAGGACGGGACGCCCTTCGTACTCGCCCTGATCGGCGACATGTGGAGCGAGGCCTCACTTCTCGCGTACGCCTACGAGCTCGAGCGGGCCACGTCGGCACGCGTCGCGCCCTCGCTCGTGGGCAAGCCGACGCGCTGATCGAGGACTTCCTCGGGCCGCCCGTTTCAACCAAACCCGGCGAGCCCGTGTCAATGTCACGAGGTCCGCGCCCGTCGAAGCGGACGCCTCCAACTCCAGACCGGGTCGACCACCAATCTTGTTCGACAGATCCCGAACGACGCGTACGCGTCTCGGCACCGCTGCCCTGATTCTCGGATCTTCGGTCGTCCTTTCGGCGGCGCCGGTCGCCGGGCAGATGCCCTCCGGCCGGCCGAACATCTTTTTCGACTGTGACGGCCGCGACTGCAACTCCCAGTACTACCGCACGGAGATCGGGTGGGTGAACTGGGTGAACGACCACGAGGTCTCGAACGTGCACATCATCATGACGAGCACGCGGACGGGGGTCGGGGGTCAGGAATACCGCCTCGACTTCATCGGTCGAGATCGCGACTCCGGGTACGAAGATCAGATGCTCTGGCAGTCGTTGCCGACCGATACCGACCGGGAGCGACTCGACGGCGTGTCGCATGCGCTCGCCATCGGCATCGCCCGCTACGCCAGCGCGGCGGGGTACAGAGAGCTCGTCACGGTCGAGGGGCCGGACCCCGAGAGTGCCGGGGTGGGAGGCCGCCGCATGGTGTCGCAGGCGGAGGTCGACGATCCGTGGAACCTCTGGGTCTTCCGCTTCAACGGGAACGCGAACCTCGACGGAGAGGAGACGCAGAATACCCGCCGTTTCAACGGTGGCCTGAACGCGTCCCGCGTAACGCCGACCTGGAAGCTCAACTTCAACAGCAACGTCAACTATCAGCGACGCGAAGTCGACCTCACGGACGGACTCTTCACCGACACTCGTGTAGACTGGAGCTTCAGCCCGCTCATCGTATACGCGTTGGCTGAGCATTGGTCGGTCGGCCTACAGGGCCAGACGGCGCGCATGACCCGCGTCAATCAGGACTTCCGCTGGGAGGTCACGCCGGCGATCGAGTACAGCGTGTTTCCCTACGAAGAGGCGACCCGCCGGGCGCTCACCGTCGGCTACAAGGTGGGCCCGGCGTATCGGGACTACCTGGAGGAGACCGTCTTCGGCGAAACGTCGGAGCTACGCTTCGAGCAGTCGCTCGAGATCGAGCTCTCGCAGCGACAGACGTGGGGTGACGCCGGGGTCACACTGAGGGGCTCGCACTACCTGCACGATCTGAGCCTCTACAATCTCTCACTCCGCGGTAACGTCGACTTCCGGATCACCCGGGGGCTCAGCGTGAATGCGCGAGGAGACGTGGGCTGGGTCGAGGACCAAATCTATCTGTCCGCGGGGGGCGCGACCGACGAAGAGGCTCTGCTCCAGCTCCGCCAACGCGGCACCGATTTCAACTACGGGATATCGGTGGGCTTCTCGTTCCAATTCGGATCGATCTACAACAACGTGGTGAACAACCGTTTCCGCGGCGTGAGCGGCTTCGGTGGCGGCTTCGGAGGCGGAGGTGGAGGTGGTGGCGGCGGGCGCTTCTAGCGCGCGCACTCGGGAGGGGCACCGCGTACGAGGAGCGGTGGGCTAGTTGCAGGTCACGACACCCGGAAGCGTCGCGGGAACCGCCCCCGCAGCCGCGGCGTCGCCGAAATAGATCCCGCACTGCTGACCGGCCAGTCCAGAATGCGTGCCCGTGGCCGCCCAGCCTGTCCCGGTCGCCTCGTTGATCGTGATCGTGACCGCGTCGGTCAGCGTGATGTCCAGGTTCGTGACCACGCCCGCGTACGAGTACCGATTGCTCAGGTAGATCTCCTGCTGGCTCGCGACGTTCTTGAGGTCCGACGTCACCGCGGCGATGTATGACTTGGTCCTCATCTGTGAGAACTTCGGGATCGCGATCGTCGCCAAGATACCGATGACCACGACCACGATCAGCAGCTCGATAAGCGTGAAACCCTCTCTATGGACCCGCATGCTGAATCCTCTGTTCTTGCCCTAGATCGAGGCATGGAGGCCCCCGGAAGCCCATCTCGCGCGGGGTGGTGAACCCCGGCGTCCTTTTCACGCTACCCGGTCACTTGGGGTGCCGCAAGCATGTTGGAAGGGCGGGAATCGCAGGTCGGTGATTGATCGCGTACCCTCGAATCCTGTAGCTTTTCGAGCCGAGCGCGCCCGAGAAAACCAAGCGGAGGACCCGTGGCAGGCCATAACAAGTGGTCGAAGATCAAGCGCAAGAAGGGCGTGAACGACGCCAAGCGCGGCGCACTCTTCACCAAGCTCATCCGTGAGATCACCGTCGCGGCTCGTGAAGGCGGGGGTGATCCCGATTACAACGCGCGCCTGAGACTTGCCGTCGACACGGCGAAGGCGGCGTCGATGCCGGCGGACAACATCGAACGAGCCATAAAGAAGGGGACGGGCGAGCTCGAAGGCGTGAACTACGAGGAGACGACGTACGAGGGATATGGGCCGGGCGGCGTCGCACTGTTCATCGAGTGCCTCACGGACAACACCAACCGGACCGTGGCAGACGTGCGACACGCGTTGGGCAAGTTTGGCGGGAGCCTGGGCACGGACGGTTCGGTCGCATGGCAGTTCGACCGAAAGGGGCAGATCGTCGTGGACGCGACCGAGTTCGGTGAGGAGGACGTCTTCGATGCGGCCATCGAGGGTGGCGCGGAGGACGTGGAGAACGATGGCGAGGAGTTCCTCGTGACGACGGCGGTCGGCGATTTCGCGGCGGTGCAGGACCACATGAGGAAGGCGGGTATCAAGATCTCGTCGGCCGAGCTGACCCGCCTCCCGCAGAGCGAGGTCGCGGTGAGCGGCACCGATGCCGAACAGCTGCTCAAGCTCCTCGACTGGCTGGACGAGATCGACGACGTGCAAAAGGTCCACTCGAACGCGGACATCGACGAAGCGGTACTCGCCGAGGCGATGTGAGCCGTGCTGGTTCTCGGGATCGATCCGGGGACCGCCGCCACGGGATACGGTGTGGTCCGTCGTGGAGCGGGGGCCTCCGTTACCCTCATCGAGTGTGGGGTCATCCGCACGTCGGCCAGCGAGCCCCTGGCGATCCGGATTCGGGAGATCTACGACGCGGTCGTCGGTCTCATCGAACGACACCGACCCGGTGCCGTGTCGGTCGAGGACGTATTCTACGGGAAGAACGCGAAGAGCGCTCTCAAGCTCGGGCACGCGCGTGGCGCTATACTCCTGGCCGCGGCACACCACGACCTTATCATTGCCGAGTATGCGCCGCGCGAGATCAAGAAGGCGGTCGTAGGCACCGGCAACGCGACGAAGGACCAGGTCGGATTCATGGTGAAGCAGCAGCTCAGACTCAAAGAGGCGCCCACCCCGGCCGATGCGGCGGACGGGGTCGCGGCCGCGCTCTGCCATTGCATGGTGGGTAGCTTCCCCGCATGATCTCGCGCCTTCAAGGCACCGTGCTCGAGCGAGCCGGCGATCGTGTGGAGATCGAAACGAAGGGCGGCGTCGTCTACGAGGTCGAGGTGCCGGTGCCGGTGCTCCAGCGTCTGCCGAGCTCAGGGGGCGCCGTCGAGCTTCGGACCGTTCACGTCGTCACGGAGACCTCGACGGCGCTCTACGGTTTCATCGACGGTGCGGAGCGAGTGCTCTTTCAGAGACTGCTCACGGCTTCTGGGGTCGGGGCCAAGCTCGCGCTCGCCATGATGTCGACCTATTCGGCCGAGCGCCTCGCCCGGGCACTCGTCGAGAAGGACACCGCCGCGCTCTGTCAGGTGAGCGGAATCGGAAAGAAGAAGGCCGAAAAGATTGCGTTGGAGCTAGCCGACAAAGTGGCCGATCTCGCGGTACTCACGCCGCACCCGGCCGGCGAACGCCCGAGCGGGGCGCAGGACGCCGTGCAGGCGCTGGTTGCCCTCGGCTACACGTTTGGAGACGCGGACAAGGCGGTCCGCACGGCTCTCCAGGCCGGGGACGTCGATAATACGGAAGAGCTGATCCGACGTGCGCTGGCGGGGTAGGCGGGCATGACCGACCATACGCACATCACGACGCCCGAATCGCTCGACGAGGACGCGCAGTCCGAGCCGACCCTGAGGCCCACACGACTCGCGCAGTTCATCGGTCAGGAGAAGGTCCGCGAGGCGCTGTCGATCGCGATCGAGGCCGCGCGGCAGCGACGCGAGCCATTGGACCACATCCTGTTCCATGGCCCTCCGGGCCTCGGCAAGACGACGCTGGCGTCACTACTCGCGCGCGAGATGGGCGTGAACATCAAGACCACGTCCGGACCCGTGCTCGAGAAGCCCGCGGATCTGGTCGGGATTCTCACGAACCAGCGTGAGGGCGACGTCCTCTTCATCGATGAGATCCACCGTCTTCGGCCGATCATCGAGGAGTTTCTCTATCCGGCGATGGAGGACTGGCAGGTCGACATCCGTCTCTCCGACGGGCCCAAGGCGCAGACGATGACGATGAAGATCGAGCGGTTCACGCTGGTCGGCGCGACGACCCGTTTCGGTGCGTTGACGGCACCGATGCGCGCGCGCTTCGGCATCGTCCAGAGGATGAACTACTATCCGCCGGACGAGCTGGTCACGATCGTCCGGCGAAGCGCGGAGATCCTCGGTATCGAGGCGACCGAGGACGGCGCCACTGAAATCGCGACCCGTTCTCGTGGCACGCCGCGAGTGGCGAACCGCCTACTCCGGCGTGTCAGGGACTTCGCGCAGGTGCGGGCGGATGGCCGGATCGACACCCAAGTAGCACGGGATGCGCTCGAGCTGCTTGATGTCGACGAGTACGGCCTCGACGAGATGGACGCGCACGTGCTCAAGACTCTCATCGAAAAATTCGAAGGCGGCCCCGTCGGGCTGAACTCCCTCGCGGTCGCGATGGGAGAGGACGCGACCACGCTCGAAGAGGTGTACGAGCCGTTTCTGATCATGGAGGGCTTTCTCCAACGCACTCCACAGGGCCGTGTGGCCACGCCGCGGGCGTTCCGGCGCTTCGGCTACACGATCCCGAACGCTGGGACCGGCGGCACACAGGGCTCCCTCTTCGTCGAAGAGTAGCCGGCGGCGCATGTCTGACGACGGCCGCACGCCCGACGGCTCGCGCGTCTCGGACTACGACTACGAGCTGCCGGCGGAGCTCGTGGCGCAGTACCCGTCCGAGCGACGAGAGGGAAGCCGCCTTCTCGTGCTGGGGGCCGACGGCAGTCTGCATCACCGCAGCACGCCCGCACTCGTCGATCTCTTTGCGCCGGGTGACGCTCTCGTGCTGAACGAGAGCGCGGTCTTCCCCGCGCGCCTGCTCGGCCAGAAGCCGACTGGTGCGAGCGCCGAGGTCCTCCTCCTCAGGCCCCTCCGGCGTGAAGCCCCCTCAGCGGCGCCCGCGAGGTCTCGGTCGACCGTCGCCGTGGATCCAGAGTCCTCTTTGCCCGAGGCGGAGGCCCCGATGCCGTCGGTGTGGGAGGCGCTCGTTCGCCCTGGAGGTAAGCTCAAGCCGGGCCGCTCCGTGGTGGTGGGTCCCGACCTCTCGGTCGAGATCGTAGACACGCTCGAGTCGGG
>JAOTVL010000038.1 GCA_029863525.1 Gemmatimonadota bacterium | reverse complement strand
TTGGTCTCGCTCCACGGCCCGACTGAGGCGAGTTGCTCCAGAAGCTGCAGCTTGACCGCCGGGGGGTGAACATCTCCCATCCCGTGCACGAGGTCGGACCGCCGCTCCAGTGCATCGACCAGCGGCGCCGAACGGTGCCCGAGCAACGCCACGCCGAACGCGCTCGTGAGGTCGATGTACACGTTGTCATCGACGTCTCGGACGTTGCCACCTTCGGCCGCTTGCCAGAAGATCGGCCATCCGTCCCCGACGTAGGTGACGTTACGAGACTCCACGCGCGCAAGTCGCGCGCTCATCGTCCGAGAGTTCGGACCCGGTGGAGGAGCCACGATCCGGGGGAGCAGCGCCCCGAAGGGCTCAGCGGCGCTCATGCGCCGAGGCTGGGGTCGCTAGTCGTCCGAGAGCTGCGTCTCGGCCTGCATGCCCATCGCATGGTACCCCTTGTCCACGTGCAGCGTCTCACCCGTGATCCCGGATGCGAGCGGAGAGCAGAGGAACGCCGCTGCTTGTCCGACTTCGTCCGCCGTGTTGGCCTCCGGGAGGGCCGCGTTCTGCTCGTAGTACTCGACCATCCGTTCGATGGTGCCGATGGCCTTGGCCGCACGGCTCGCGAGCGGGCCCGCGCTGATCGTGTTCACGCGGATCCCGAATCGACGCCCCGCCTCGAACGCGAGCGTCCGTGTATCTCCTTCCAACGCGGACTTCGCCGAGCTCATACCGCCTCCGTAGCCCGGGATGACGCGCTCCGCGGCCAAGTACGAGAGCGAGACGACGGCTCCACCCGGTCGCATGAGAGGTCCGAATCGCTGCACCATGCTCACCAGGGAGTAAGCACTGGCGCTGAGCGCCGCGAGGTAGCCTGCCCGGGACGTATCGATCAGCGCCTTCTGGACCTCGGGCCCGTTCGCCAACGAATGGACCAAAACGTCCAGGCACGGCGAACCGAAATCCGACTCCAATGAGTCCGCCACTCCCTGAATGGAATAATTGGAAAGCTCGACGTAGCGCTTGTCTTCCCGAACTTCGTCGGGCACGTCCTCGTCTCGATCGTAGACGGCGTCGAGCGGATAGATCTTCTCGAGCCGGATCTCGCCCCCGCTGGGAAGCGACATGTCGAGCTTCCCCCGCTCCAGGGTCTTCGTGAAGATGCGCATGGTCGGGGGCCAGGTGCCGACACAGACCGAAGCGCCGGCCTCCGCGAGTGCCCGCAGGATCGCCCAGCCATACCCCTTGTCGTCCGCGACCCCGGCGACCAGGGCACGCTTTCCCGTCAGATCGATCGACAACATCTACTCGCGTCTCCTCGGAGCCCGTCCTCGATGGACGAACGGTGGATCGCTTCTGCGAAGGGATCGAAACCTACGCGGCGATTCGCCCCTTCAGAAGTGGGGGCACCGGGATTCGGACGCTAGGTGCCCGTCTCCGATTCCTTCCCACGTCGCCCCGAGGCCCAAAACAGGAAACCGGCGGTCGCGACGAGCGCCGCGACGCCACCGAGTGCGCCCCCCCGATCGACGGACCACCACCAAACCGGAACGACGAACCCGAAGGAGGCGGCGGTCATCAGCGTGCGGAATTGATGCCGGTCGGCGTGGATGAACGCCAGGACCCCCACCCCACCCACGAGGAGCAACGCTCCTTCGGGACCCGCGTTCATCGTCTCCGAGACCGTCACCGAACCGAGGAAGATCCACGCGAACATCTCGTAGGCCAAAAGCCGTTCGAACCAGGCGCGCTGCAGTCCAGGCGGTGCGCGGTGAATCCCCCACAGCGTGAGACCGACACAGAGGGCGAGCCACAGATCCATCGGTACGAGCGTCTCATCCGTCCAGTCGAGGACGGCGACGCAAGTCACGGGCACGAGCACGAAGCCCGCGGCCATCGCGGTCACGAACGCGTTGATCGCCCAGGGGTGCCGCTCTCCGTGGACGTCCCCTCGGACCATGCCGACCAGAACCAGAATCGTGACCAGCAGAACGGCATCCAGCGTCCAGATGGTCGCGTCGGCGGAAAGCGAGGTGGAGCGGTCGAGGAAGACCGCGAGGAACGCGAGCCCCAAGGCCAAGTGCACGGCAGGCATGACCGTGTTTCGCTTCATCGCACGAGGCGTCAGCACGATGGGGGTCGCGAGCGAGACGAAGCCGACGAAAGTGCCTCCGAGCGTACCGTCCGCCCATCCGAGCTTAGTGTACGCGTAGCTCACCAAGATGAGCACGAGCCCCGCGGTCTGCATGAGATAGGCCGCCGGCCGCCATCGTTCCTTCGCCTCCCTGGAGACCCCGCCGACGAGGACGACGAGTCCGGCGAGGGCAATGACGGTCGCCCGCGCCCGCTCTCCCATGAGGGGCCACGCCCAGTCGAGGAAGACCCCCGCAGCCAGGACGAGGACGACGGCGCCGGTGACCGCGAGGACGTACTGCGAGAGCTTCCTGGTTTCGTCGGTCGAGCTCTCCGAAGCCTCGAGGCGTAGCGTAGCCGCCATGTCAGGATCGATGAGACCTCGTGATTCCCAACGGCTGATCGCGTCGAAGACGGAATCCGTGTCGCGGCTCATGTCGACAAAGGTGCGCCGTTCCCTGAATGAGGCGCAACAGAGCCGCTCGGAGGGAGGCTATACGAGGTAAACGGCCAACCCGATGTACGTGGCCAACAGAAGCGCGCCCTCCCACCTCCGAATCCTCCAGCGGGTGCGCAGCAGCGGAAAGAGCAACAAGGACATCAGGAGCACCGCCGGAAGCTCTCGCGTGAGCACCGCAGCGGGGATCGGGATGGGAGCGAGTACCGAGGTAGCGCCGAGGATGGCCGCGACGTTGAAGATGTTGGATCCCACCACGTTCCCGACCGCGATGTCGGCCTCTTGTCTCGCGGCCGCTACGAGCGACGTGGCCAACTCCGGGAGCGAGGTGCCGATGGCGACTACGGTGAGCCCGATCACGACTTGCGATACGCCCAACGCAGACCCGACCTGAACGGCGCCCTCGACGATACAATAGCCGCCCAGGACCAGGCACGCGGACCCGACGAGCACCCAGAAGACGTCTGGCGGGTGAACCCTCACGCTGGTCGACGACGTCGACGCCTTCATGAACTCTTCGTACTCGCCGAGAATCTCGGGCGACTCGTCCTCTACGGACTGGAATACGAAGACGAGGTACGCCACGAGGGCGAAGAGCAGGAGAACGCCGTCTCCGCGGCTCAGCTCCAGGTCCCACAGGAGCGGGTAGAGCGCGGCGGTCACCAGGAGCATCAGCGGCATTTCCCGCCAGACGACCCGCGCGTGGACCTCGAGCGGCCGAACGATCGACGTGAGTCCGAGAATCAGACCGATGTTGGCCAGGTTGGAACCCATGACGTTCCCGATCGCCAGATCGGGGTTCCCCCCCATCGCGGCCACCGTGCAGACGACGAGCTCCGGGGCGGACGTGCCGAAGGAGACCACGGTGAGTCCCACCACGATGGGGCTGACGCCGAGGGTGGCCGCGAGTCGGGCCGAGCCGCGTACCAGCCACTCGGCACCGTAGTAGAGAACTCCGATTCCGAGCGCCAGGAGCGCGACGTCGAACGCCAGATCAGGCACGCCGACCGAGCCACGCCTTGAAGTCCGCGAGCGACTTCGCGTTCAGGACGTCGTCGGGCCCCAACCAGCCCCGCCGGGCCTGATCCACCCCGAAGCGCATGTTCCGCAGTCCATCTGGCGAGTGCGCGTCGGTGCTGATGACCACGGGCACTCCCAACTCTTTGGCCCGATGGACGTGAACATCGCTCAGATCGAGGCGGTTCGGATTGGCGTTGAGCTCGACCGCCACCTCCAGCTCCGCAGCCGCAACCAGGACTTCCTCCAGGTTGATCGCGAACGGTTCCCGTCGGTTGATGATCCGGCCCGTGGGATGTGCGAGGATATCGACAGAGGGGTGCTGGATCGCCTTCAGCACCCGCCGCGTCATTGTCGTCTCGTCCTGATCCATGAGCGAGTGGACCGAGACGACGACCACATCGAGCTGGTCGAGAATCTCGTCCGGCATATCCAGTGCGCCGTCCTTGAGGATGTCGATCTCGACGCTACGCAGGATTTCGATCCCGTCTACCCTGGCCCTTACCTCTTCGATTTCCTTCCACTGCTCACGAGCCCGCTCGGGTGTCAGCCCCTGGACCATGGCCATGGCCTGGCTGTGGTCCGTGATCGCCATGTACTCGTAGCCGAGCTCTTGGCACGCGAGCACCATGTCCTCCACAGAGACCTTACCGTCACTCCAGGTGGAGTGCATCTGCAGGTCTCCGTGCAGGTCGTCCAACTCGATCAGCCGCGGGAGATCGTGCTTCAGGGCCAAGTCCACCTCTCCTCGGTTCTCCCGCAGCACCGGAGGCACCCAGCTCATCCCGAGCGCCGCGTAGACCTCCTCCTCGGTGGTGCCCGCGATTCGCTCTCCGTCTTCCTTGCCGAGCTCCGCCGGGTCGGCACCCTCGGGAAGGCGGAATACGCCCCACTCGTTCACCCTCAGGCCCTCACGCACCGCGTGGGTCCGGACCGTGACGTTGTGCTCCTTGGACCCGGTGAAATACTGCATCGCGGCCCCGAAAGACCGGGTGGGGATCACCCTGAGGTCCACCTGTAGCCCGGAATGAAGAACGATGCTCCCCTTCGTGGGCCCGGAGCCCTCGATTCGGGCGGCTCCGTCGTACCCCGTGAAGTACTCGACGACCGGCGTCCCGTCTCCCTCGCAGCGCGCCAAGATGTCCACGTCGCCGATGGTCTCCTTACGGCGTCGCAGACTACCCGCCACCTCGATCTGCTCGACTCCGGGGGCACCCACCATGTACTCGAGGACACCGGCGACGAGCTCCTCCACCTCGTGAATCCGAAAGCGCCCGACGTGCTTACGGTGATCTTCGATGGCCAGCCTGATCTTCTGAGCGCTCTTCTTTCCGAACCCGTCCAACGTCTCCACGGCGCCCGACTCGAGCTGCCTCTCGAGATCATCGACCGTCCGCACGTCCAGCTCATCAAAGAGCTTACGCGCCTTTTTCGGTCCGACCCCGTCGAGGCGCATGAGCTCGACCAGCGATTCGGGAAACTCGGCCGAAACCTCTTCCAGCCTGGTGATCTTTCCGGTCTTGAGAAGCTCCTCGATATGCTTCGCGACGCTGTCGCCGATGCCGGGCAGCTCCGTGAGATCCTCTTCGGCCTCGACCATCGACGCGAGTTGGCGGCTAAGGCCGTTAACCGTGTTCACGGCGTTGCGATACGCTCGAATGCGAAAGGGATTGGCGCCTTGAATCTCGAGGAGATCGGCCAGACGCGTGAGCGTTTGCGCGATGTCGAGGTTTTGCATCAGCGCTCCTCCTCCAGCGCTCCGCCATGCTCACGGAGGCGCACCAAGAACTCGTCGAACGTGAGAACCTCGACACCCAACCTCTCGGCTTTCTCGAGCTTGGACCCGGCGTTCTCTCCCGCCACGACGAACTCGGTCTTCTTCGAGACCGATCCCGACGTCTTTCCTCCGACGTTGCGCCACGCGGTCTCAGCCACGACCCGTGGAACGGGAATCGTGCCCGTGAAGACCGCGGTACCGAGGTCGGGCAGGTCCGCGGCGACGCGCTCGACCGTCTTCGGCTCGACGCCCTGGGCGAGCAAGGCGTCGATCGCCGCCGCATTCCGCTCCTCGGCGAAGAAGCCCGTGATCGCCTCGCTCATTCTCGGGCCAATCCCGTCGATCGCCTCGAGCTCCTCCCGACCGGCACGTCGGATCGCGTCGAAGTCGCCGAACGACTCCGCGAGGCTGCGGGCGACCGTGACCCCCACCTCCGGGATACCGAGCGCCGTCAGAAAACGCCTCAGGTCCGGATTCCGTTTCGACGCGATTGCGGCTACGAGCGCAGTTGCCGACTTCTCGCCGAAACCCTCCAGCTCCATGAGCTGTTTCGGTTCGATGTCGAAGAGGTCGGCGAGGCGCCTCACCAGACCTCGATCGACCAAGAGGGTGGCGGTCTCCTCCCCCAAGCCTTCGATGTCGAGCGCTGCCCGGGAGCCGAAGTGCTGGATCCGACCCTTGAGCTGCGCAGCACACCCGAAGCGGTTCGGGCAAATGGTGCGAGGTCCTTCCTCATACACCTCGGTGCCGCACACCGGACACTCCGAAGGCATCTCGAACGGCTGTGCACGATCGTCGTGGTGCTCGAGGACCTCGACGACCTGGGGTATGACGTCACCCGCCCGCTGGATACGCACCGTGTCACCCTCTCGGAGGTCCTTGCGCCGCAGCTCCTCTCGATTGTGGAGCGACGCACGCGACACGGTCACCCCGCCGACCGTCACGGGTCGGAGCCAGGCGACCGGCGTGAGGACCCCGGTGCGGCCGACCTGAATGGCGATCGCCTCGATCACCGTGACCTCCTGCCGCGGCGGAAACTTGAAGGCCATCGCCCACCGGGGGTGATGCGCGGTGGAGCCCATGGCGCGACGCGCAGCGAGGTGATCGAGCTTGATGACCACCCCATCGATCTCGTAGTCGAGATCGTCCCGATGCTCTTCGAAGCGAGCGTGATACGAAACGATTTCTTCGACGGACACGGCCGTCTCGATCGGGTCCGGGACGACGAATCCCCAATCTCGAATGGCTGCGACCCCCTCGGAGTCGGTCGCGAACGAAACGCCCTCAGCGGCAAGGACGTCGTAGACCATCACCTCGAGCTTCCTGGACGCGGTCACGCGGGAATCGAGCTGCCGGATGGATCCGGCCGCCGAGTTGCGGGGCGAGGCGTATGGCTCCTGTCCCGACTCGAGCAGGCTCGCGTTGAAATGGGCGAAGTCCGAGATGTACATCATCACCTCGCCTCGGAGCGAAAGTAGCGGGGGAGCCTCTCGCACGTCGGTACGAAGGCGAAGCGGGACCGTCGGAATCGTTCGGATGTTCTCCGTGACCCGCTCGCCCTCTCGCCCATTTCCCCGAGTGACCGCGCGCTCGAGAACGCCATCGACGTACACGAGCTCGATCGACGCGCCGTCGAGCTTCGGCTCGAGCAGATAGACCGGCTCGACGCCGGCGCCGAGGGCCTTACGAACGCGTTCGTCGAAGCGCGCCACGTCCTCGCCCTTCTCCGACGAGTCGAGAGAGAGCATGGGTGCCACGTGCTCGACCGTTTCGAACTTGTCTTGGGGCGGCGCGCCAACGCGGTGAGTCGGCGATTCCGGGGACACGAGCTCCGGGAACGCCTCTTCCAGGCTCTGGAGGCGTCGAAACATCCGGTCGTACACGTCGTCTCCGATCTCCGGGCGCGCCTCCACGAAGTAGAGGTACGCGTGCCGGTACAGCTCGTCGCGGAGCCTCGCCACTTCCGCGCGGGCCTCCTCAGGGTCGAGCTCCGTGGAGTCTGGGTCGGGTCGGGGGGACGTCACGAGGGAAGCGGGTTGGATGGGTCCGACTCGGGGGCAGAGGACTAGTATACGCGCTCGTGTCCCGAGCGGGAGCCAACGAGGCTACGCCGACCCGAGAGCGCGAAGCAATCCGTCCCACCGTATATTCGGCGGTTCAGACGCCGGTGCTTCTTCGGCGGATTCATCACTGGAGGAATGAGGAATGACGACTGGTATTCGTTCGCGCGTCACCGTCGGCGCGGCATTCGCAGCAGCACTCGTATTGGCGAGCTCGGTCAGCGCCCAGATGGAAGAGACGAATCGCCGCGGTGCGGACGAGGGTGACGGACCTCACCAGCGGTTGATCCTACGCGGCGGCACGTACATCGACGGTGCGGGCAGCCCACCCCTCGGTCCCGTGGACATCGTCATAGAGAATGACCGCATCGTGCAGATCCAAGCGGTCGGATTCCCGATGGCGCCGATCAACGAAGACGCCAGGCCCAGCGGGGCGACCCGAGAGATCGACGTCAGCGGGATGTACATCTTGCCGGGCTTCGTCGACATGCACGCGCACACAGGCGGTCCGGGCAAGGCGCCCCAGGCGGAGTACACGCACAAGCTCTGGATGGGCAACGGCATCACGACGTCTCGAGGCGTCGGCCACGGCCCCATGATGTGGTCGTTGGAACAGAAGGCGCTGTCGGAGCGGAACGAGATCGTCGCGCCTCGCATGTTCACGTATGCGCGCCCTGGTGAGGCGTGGGACCGCGGTCCCGTCGACTCGCCGGAGAAGGCCCGCGAATGGGTGCGCTGGGCCGCCCAGGTCGATGTCGACGGGGCGAAGATCGACGGGCTCAAGCTGACTTCGTATCCGCCCGCGATCATGGAGGCGCTGATCGACGAGGCGCATCAGCACGGGCTCGGGACGGTCGCGCACCTCGCGCAGACCGGCGTTGCGCGAATGGACGCACTCGATGCGGCCGAGCTGGGACTCGACATGATGACCCATTACTACGGGCTCTTCGAGGCGCTCTTCGACGACCGCACCATCCAGGACTTCCCCGCCGATTACAACTACCAGAACGAGCAGGATCGCTTCGGTCAGGTGGGTCGGCTCTGGTACCAGAGCGCAGAACGCGGATCGGAGACCTGGAACGAGCTCATCGACCGTTTCCTCGAGCTCGACTTCGGGATCGATCCCACCATGACCATCTACGAGGCCAGCCGGGACGTCATGCGCGCCCGCGAGGCGGAGTGGCACGACGAATACACTCTGCCCACACAATGGGAGTTCTATCAGCCCAGCCGTCAGGCTCACGGCTCGTATTGGTTCGACTGGACGACCGAAGACGAGTACCACTGGGGCAAGTTCTTCGAGAAGTGGATGCAGTTCCTCGTCGACTACAAGAACGCGGGCGGGATCGTCACGACCGGATCGGACTCCGGCTTCATCTACAAGCTCTACGGTTTCGACTACATACGAGAGCTGGAGCTGCTCAGGGAGGCAGGCTTCAATCCGCTCGAGGTGATCCGAGCCGCGACCTACCACGGTGCGCTTCAGCTCCACAAGCCGAAAGGCATGGAGAACGACCTCCAATTCGGCGTGCTCGAGGTCGGCGCAAAGGCCGACATGGTCGTTGTCGAGGAGAATCCGCTCGCGAACCTAAAGGTGCTCTACGGCACGGGCACACCACGACTGAACGACGAAACCGGCGAGGTCGAGCGCGTCGGCGGGATCACGTACACGATCAAGGATGGCATCGTGTACGACGCGCAACAGCTCTTGGAGGACGTCCGCGAGATGGTGCGGCTGGCCAAGGAGCGCTCGGTCACGGAACAGGGATCTGCCTTGAACTGATTCAACGATCGAGGGCGTTCGGCGCTCTCTCCATTCGTCACTCACAGCGCCCCCACTCCGTCCGGGTGGGGCGCTGCGCTTCGTGCAGGAGCACGGAGGAGTGGGGAATACCCTTACACCCTGGATGTCACAACCGAGGAAGAGCGGATGGGGGAAAAGCCCTACCGCTCGGGCCGGGTCCATGCCATAAGCTCAGAAGACATGGCAGGCCGGCGCCAGGAAGTCGGTCGCTCTAAGTCGAACGACGTATACCGGCCGTCGTCGGTCGCTCCCATCCTACGGTGGCAGGACGCGCAGAAGGTGGGAAACGAAGGACGCCAGTGATCGGGAGGTGGACCATGCAGACTCGAGGGCATATCCAGCACTTCCGTCGCCCGAGGGAACGCACGTTCACCCAGGATCAGCGCCCTCATACGACGATTCTGCTGGGCGGCCTGTCTCCTCGACACGACCGCCTGGTCGCCGCGAGCGTCCGAGGCCTCGGGTACCGCTGTCGGGCATTGCCCAACGTCTCTCGTGAGTCGTACGAGATTGCGAGAGAATTCGGCAACAACGGGTTCTGCAACCCGAACTATTTCACGGTCGGAAACCTGGTGAAGTACGTGCTCGACCGGGAAGCGGCCGGGATGAGCCGCCGCGAGATCATCGACTCCCACGTATTCCTGACGGCCAGCTCCTGCGGCACCTGTCGTTTCGGGATGTACGAATCCGAGTACCGGTTGGCGCTTTCGAACGCGGGATTCGACGGCTTCCGCATCCTGGTGTTCGGTACCGACGACGGCATCGACCAATCGACCGGGCAGAAGGCCGGCCTGGACATGAACCTGGATTTCTTCCTAGGGCTGATCAACGCCTTCAACTTCGCCGACGTCCTCAATCAGTTCCATTATCAGATCCGCGGATACGAAGTCGAGCTTGGGTCCGTGGACGCGGCGACCGAGGACGCCCTCGTCCACTTGGAGCACTTCCTCGAGACCCGCGCGCCCGACGAGCCAACCGCCTCCAGAGCCAGAGGTTTGGCGGGTACACCACTCGAATCGAAGGTGACCTTCCTGGAGAAGATCCTGCACCAGCTCCTCGACGACGAGGGCGTACGCGCCATGGAGGCGGTCCGACACCGATACGACGAAGTCGAGCTGGATCCCTTCCAGGTGAAACCCGTCGTCAAGATCATCGGTGAGTTCTGGGCGCAGAACACCGAGGGCGACGGCAACTTCAATATCCACCGTTTCCTCGAAGACGAGGGGGCGGAGGTGTTCGTCGTTCGCGCGCTCTTTACCCGGTTGATGTACCTGCTGCACATGCACAAGCAGGCGGCGAAAGACCGGAAGGGCCTCACCGATGGGCGGAGCAGGCTGGGCCACTACTACGCCTACTATAGGAAGCGCGCCCTGCTGACCTTGGCGGAGCGCATCCTGCAGCGGGAGAACAGGCGTCTTCTCGAGGCCATGGGTGGCGTGCAGCACGAGCTCGCCGACCAGTACGAGCTCGCGAGGCTCGCCGAGCCGTACTGGAACTGGCGCACCTGTTCGGGCGAGAGCCATCTGGAAGTGGCGGAGAACATCTACTACCACACGCACGATCTCTGCCACATGGTGTTGAGCGTGAAGCCGTTCGGGTGCATGCCGAGCACACAGTCCGACGGAGTCCAGATTCGGGTGGTCGAAGACCACCACGGAATGACCTTCATCCCCATCGAGACGTCCGGCGACAGCGAGGTCATCGCACACAGTCGCATCCAGATGGCATTGGGTGGTGCCCGGCAACGGGCTCGCAAGGAGTTCGCCGACGTACTCGATGGCTGCCGCTGGTCGCTCGGGGACATGCGCGCGTACGCCGCCGATCACCCCCGACTCCGGCGGCCGAGCTATCGCATTCCTCACACACCCGGTGTGGTCGGACGCGCGGCGAACCTCGCGCTTCATGTGAATGAGTTGCTTGAGGCGCGTCCGGCGGTCGCGTCGGGGGGGATCACGTGAGCACCCGGCCCCTGAGTGTCGGTGTCGATGTCGGCTCGACGACGGCCAAAGCCGTGCTGGTCGACGTGACGACCGACGAGATCCTGTGGCGAGACTACCAGCGCCACGAAGGACGCCAACTGGCCAAGGTCCTCGAGCTGCTGAGGAAGATGGAGCACGACGTCCCGGAGATGACCGTGGACGCCACGCGCGTGTTCGTAACCGGCAGCGGCGCGGCGCCCCTGGAAAAGCACCTCGGGGCAAAGTTCGTCCAGGAGGTGAACGCCGTCGCCCTGGCCGTCGAACGTCTACACCCCGACGTGAATTCCGTCGTGGAGTTGGGCGGACAGGACGCGAAGATCGTGATCTTCCGTGACGACGGGGCATCCGGCGGCAAGAAGAAGATCCCGACCATGAACGACAAGTGCGCCGGTGGAACGGGCGCCGTGTTGGACAAGATCGGTGCGAAGCTCGGGATTCCGCCCGACGAGCTCGCCGAGCAGCGGTACGATGGCGTCGAGTTGCATCATGTGGCGGGCAAATGCGGAGTCTTCGCCGAAACCGATATCAACAGCCTGCAGCTCGTGGGAATTCCGACCGATCAGCTCATGGCGAGTCTCTTCGACGCGATCGTGGGCCAGAACCTGTCGGTCCTGACCCGCGGATACACGCTGCGCCCGAACGTCCTGCTTCTCGGTGGCCCGAACACCTTCATTCGCGGCATGGCCGAGGCTTGGAAGGCGAACATCCCCCCAATCTGGAAAGAACGCGAGCTCGCCATTCCCGCTGACGTTGACCCCGCGTCGCTGATCTACGTGCCCGACGACGCCCAATACTTCGCCGCCCTCGGCGCGGTCGAATATGGCAAGCACGAAGAAGACCGCACCGGACGGTACACGGGCCTCGAGGGCCTCGAGCGTGCGGTAGGCCGGGACGAAGGCGAGACGCGGGCGAGCGCACTCCCCGGATTGTGTGGCAGCGCAAAAGAGCTCGAGGCCTTCAAGCGCGAGTTCCGTACCAAACCCTTCGTGCCCGCCACGTTTCGGAGCGGAGAGGTAGTCCGCGCCGTCTTGGGTGTCGACGGGGGGTCGACGTCGACCAAGGGGGTCCTGGTCGATCACGATGGTCGGGTGTTGAGCAAGGCATACCAGCTCGCGAAGGGAAACCCCATCGAGGATACCAAAGAAATCGTGGCGTCCCTGCGAGCTTCCGTGGAGGACCAGGGGGCCACGCTCGAAGTGTCAGGCTTCGGCGTCACGGGATATGCCAAAGACGTCCTCAAGGACGTGTTCGGGGCGGACACCGCCATAGTGGAGACGGTCGCACACGCGACCTCGGCCCTCCACCTCTACGACGACGTGGACGTGATCTGTGACGTCGGCGGTCAGGACATCAAGATCATGATCATCCACGACGGTCACGTGAAAGACTTCAAGCTCAACACGCAGTGCTCCGCTGGAAACGGCTACTTCCTCCAAAGCACGGCAAAGAGCCTCGGAGTAGGGGTCGAAGATTACGCCGACATGGCCTTCCAGGCGGATTCCATGCCGGCCTTCGGTTATGGCTGCGCCGTGTTCATGCAGTCGGACATCGTCAACTTCCAGCGTCAGGGCTGGCGACCCGAGCAGATCATGGCCGGCCTCGCCGCGGTCCTCCCGAAAAACATCTGGCTCTACGTCGCTCAGATGCCGAACCTGGCCAGGCTGGGTCGTCGGTTCGTCCTGCAAGGCGGGACCCAACGCAATCTGGCTGTAGTGAAGGCCGAGGTGGACTTCATCCGTTCACGCTACCGGGGCGGTGGCCAGGAGCCAGAGATCGTGGTTCACGAGCACTGCGGTGAGAGCGGTGCGATCGGGGCCGCACTCGAGGTGCTTCGGGTGCGAAAGGACGCCGAGCCGTCGCGGTTCGTGGGTCTCGACGAGACCGCCGCAACCACGTACACGACGACGACCAACGAGGACACACGCTGCCACTTCTGCAAGAACCAATGCCTCCGAACCTTCATCGACGTCGAAGTGGCGGCATCCAGCGCGAACGGGGCCGACCCGATCTCGGGCGAAGACCCCGCCCAGAGGGCCAACGGGTCGAAGGTTCCCCTGGCCGGCGGGGCCCGCCGGCTCATCGTCGGAAACTCCTGCGAGAAGGGCCTGGTCGAGGACGTCGACGCGATGAGGGTCATCAAGACGCGGCTCGATGCGACCACCGACGACACTCCGAACCTCGTGGAGGTCAGTGCGAGAGCCGCGTTCCGGAGCTTCGAGCCCACGAGCGTGGCCGACCCAATCCCCCGCGCGGTAGCCACGTCCCGGGCGCGCAGGCGGAAGCGCTTGATGGAGGCGAGAGGAGATCTCCGGATCGGGATCCCCCGTGCGCTCGCGATGTTCAGCGTCGCGCCGGTCTTCCGAACGTACTTCGAGAGCCTCGGCGTGCAGCCGCGCAACATCGTCTTCTCGGACCAGACCTCCCAGAAACTCTACCGAGAGGGAGCGAAACGAGGCGCGATCGATCCTTGTTTTCCCAGCAAAGTCGCGATCCCGCACGTTCACAACCTGATCCACATCAAGCACGCGAAGCGGCCCCTCGACATCATCTTCTTCCCCATGGTTGACGACGTGCCGTCCGAAATGGCGGACGCGATCGGCCACCGCATTTGTCCGACGATCACGGCCACACCCGAGGCAACCCGCGCGGCGTTCACCAAGGAAGGCGACACCTTCGCGAGCAAGGGAATCCGGTTCATGAACACCTTCGTGAACATGGGGCAGCCCGAGCTCTTCGAACGACAGATGTACCAGGACTTCAAGGACGTCCTGGGCCTTTCGCCGGGCGAGAATCGACGTGCGATCCAGGCGGGTCTCGACGCTCTCAAGACATTCAGTGACGAACTGCGGGCCCTCACAAAATCCGAGCTGAAGCGATTGGAGGCGGATAACCGAGTTGGGATCGTCGTACTGGGGCGACCCTATCACGCCGACGGTGGGATCAACCACACGACGCTCGAGGAGTTCCAGAAACTCGGATATCCGCTCTTCACGCCCAACAGCCTACCCGTCGACGACGACGTGCTCGAGCCCCTTTTCGGAGACGAGGTCCGCGCCGGGATCATCCGAAGCCACCTGGATGTTCGGGACGTCTGGAAGAACGCGTACAGCGAAAATTCGAATTGGAAGCTCTGGGCAGCCAAATTCGCGGCCAGGCATCCGAACTTGGTCGGACTCGAGATCAACAACTTCCGATGTGGTCATGACGCCCCGATCTTCTCGGTCATCGAAGGAATCTTGGAGGCCGCGGGCACCCCGATCTTCTCGTTCCGCGATCTCGACGAGAACAAGCCGTCGGGGTCCATCAAGATTCGGATCGAGACGATCCACTACTTCCTGCAGCGCCTGCAGGAGGACATGGCCTCCAGGGCTTCGTCGGTCCCTGCCGGATAGGGACCCTTGGTCGGGGTCCGTCCGAGAAGTATCGTGGGCCCGCAATGGACATCGCCGAGCTACGCTCCGACACGCCGGGACTTCGAAACCGCGTTCACCTGAACAGCGCGGGCGCGTCGCTCATGCCGACGCCGGTGATCGACGCAGTCGTGGATCACATCCGCTTGGAGTCGGAGATCGGTGGGTATGAGGCGGCCGACGACGCGAGCGATGCGATCGGTCAGGCGTACGAGGATGTAGCTGCGCTGCTCGGCACGTCCTCCGACCGCATCGCCATGTCCGAGCACGCCACGGCTTCGTTCGTGGCCGCTCTTTCGGCGATTCCGTTCGAGCGCGGAGACCTGGTCGTCACCACGCGCAACGACTACGTCTCGAATCAGATCCAGTACCTGTCGCTCGCGCATCGCTTCGGCGTCGAAGTGGTCAGAGTGCCGGACGCACCCGAGGGTGGCGTGGATTTGAACGCCATGGAGGAAACGATCCATCGGCGCCGGCCGAGGCTGGTGGCAGTCACCCATATCCCGACCAATTCGGGCCTGGTGCAGGACGTCGACAGCATCGGGACTATGTGCCGCACCCGCGATGTGCTGTACCTCGTGGACGGGTGTCAATCGGTTGGCCAGATGCCGGTCGACGTCGAGCGCATAGGATGCGACTTCTTCTCCGCGACCTCGCGGAAGTACCTACGCGGGCCTCGTGGCGCCGGCTTTCTGTACGTTTCCGATCGCGTCCTGGATTCGGACATGGAGCCGCTCTTTCCCGACCTTCGAGGTGCGGACTGGATCGGAGATGATCTCTACCAGCCTGCGCCTGATGCCCGCCGCTTCGAGACCTGGGAGTTCGCGTGGGCGTTGGTGCTCGGCACGGGCGCCGCTGCACGCTATGCGAACGAGCTCGGGCTGGTGCCCATCCGAGATCGCGTACGCTCGCTGGCCGCCACGCTTCGGGGAAGCCTCTCGGAGCTCCCCAAAGCGCGCGTATTGGATCGCGGAGACGAGCTCGGCGCGACGGTCACGGCTAGCTTCCTGGGGCACGACCCGGCATCACTCGTGAAGCAGCTTCGGGTCCGCGGAATCAATACGTCGTCGCAATCTCGATTGGACGCGGTGATCGACTACGACGACAAGGGCGTCGACGGCGCGCTTCGGATGTCACCGCACTATTTCAACACCGAGTCGGACCTCGAAGCCCTGATCGAAGCGCTTCGAGATATCGTCAGGGCGTGAAGAAGTCGTTCATGTGTGAAGAAACCCAAGGGTAGCTCCGTAGAGTCCATACGAGCATCGAGCTCGGAAGGGAGTGAAGGTTGCAACGTCAGTTGGAGTTGGAGCTGATTCGAAAGTGCAAGGCCGGCCAGTCAAGGTTCTACGAGCCGCTGGTGCGGGCCTACGAGCCGGCTGGGCTTCGACTCGCCTTGGCCATGATGGGCAATACGGAGGACGCAAAAGACGCGCTGCAGATGGCTTTCATAAAGACGTACGACACGCTTCCACGGTTCGACCTCCGTCGACCGTTCGGCCCTTGGTTCTTCCAGATTCTGAGAAACCAGTGCCGTGACATGCTGCGGAGCCGCAAGGCGAAGTTCAGCATGGAGACGCTCGACGAGCTGGTCGAGCTACACCCCGCCGACACGGAGCGAGGGCCGGAGCGGATCCGACAGCGGAACGCCGCTAAAGATCTCCTGTGGAGAGGGCTCGCGGAAATCGGTCCGGAGCATCGTGAGATCCTCGTGCTCAAGGAGCTCGAAGGATTTCGATACGGAGAGATCGCTCAGATCCTGGACATTCCGGAAGGCACGGTCGCGAGCCGGCTATACCACGCCCGCAGCGCGCTCAAGAACGCGCTCGTCGGCATGGACGTGGAGTACCCCTAGTGTCGAATCGAATCAGCCCCGACGATCTCATGCGTTATCTCGACAGTGAGATGTCGCCTGACGAGCGCGCTCGGGTCGAAGCCGAGCTCGCCCGCTCGACGGAGCTCCAACGGGAGTTCGCTCTCTTCCAGGCTCTCAAGTCCGACATCCAGGGGCTGAGCTTCCATCCGGCCACGTACCAGAGCTCGGTCTGGGATAAAGTGAACGCGCACGTGAACCGTCCTGTCGGCTGGCTTCTTCTGATCGCCGGGCTCGTTATCTGGATGACCTACGGCGCCTACGTCTTCGCGACTTCGTCCGTATCGCCCTGGGAGAAGCTGGGCACCGGGGCCGTCGCGATCGGGATCCTCTTGCTTCTCGCGTCGGTCATCTGGGAACGGCTGCAGGAGTGGGAGACCGACCCCTACCGGGATGTTCATCGATGATCGTCGTCACGACGCCCACCATTGCCGGATCGACGGTCTCCGAGGTACTCGGGCTCGTACGGGGCAGCTCGGTGCGAACGCGACACGTCGGCCGCGACATCATGGCGATGCTGCGCAATATGGCCGGCGGCGAGATCCACGAGTACACGAAGATGCTCGGCGAGGCCCGCGAACAGGCGGTGGACCGCATGATCGAGGAGGCCCAGGTGCTGGACGCGGACGCGATCGTCTCGGTGCGGTTCCAGACATCCATGGTCATGTCGGGCGCGGCCGAGATGCTATGCTACGGGACGGCGGTGAAGCTCGAACATCAGCGCTGAGACGCTTGCAGCGGGAGTCCGTCGGCGAGCATCTTCGCTCCTCCTCCGACGGATGATGACAGAGTGGCGGTACTCGCGATCCTACAACCAGACGTGCGCGCCGAGGCACGGTTATCGAGCGCCCTTTCGGGGGTCCACGAGGTCCTGGTTCGTCCAACTTGGAAGGCGCTCGAGCAAGCGATCGCCTCGGGCGGGATCGACGGCTGTCTCATAGAGGTGGACCACCCCGACCGAGCGACGGTCGCCCGCCGGATCTCGGCGCTCCGCGCCGACTACCCGGACCTCGCCATCATCACCTGCCTCGAAGGAGGCAGGTCGCAGGAGTATTTCGGCTTGGGAGGACTCGGCGTCGACGGACTCGTCGTCTCGGACGAACGTCCGACCAAGGTCCGGATCGACGTCGACGGAGCGCTGTCTCGCGCCCGGGCCCTCAGAACGCGGCGCCACCTCGAGGGACGAATGGCCAGCCCCGGTCCGGAAGCCATCGCGTGGGCCATCGAGCACGCCGGTCCTGACACGTCTGTCCAACGCTTGGCCGCGGCCCTCGGTCACACGCCCCGCACCCTCAGGGGCGCACTACAGGACGCGGGGCTCCCAGGACCTGCAAGGATCTTGCTGTGGGGACGGCTGGTCTTGGCCGCTGCCCGCTTGGGTGACGACCAGCGAAGGGTCGAAGACGTGGCCTTCTCTTTGGGATACTCGACGACGACATCGTTCGGGCGGGCAATGAAGCTCCACACGGGATTCACGCCCGCCGAGCTCACCCTACGCGGTGGCCTCGACCTCGTGCTGAACCGCTTGATCCCGCCCGCTGACCGAGGGCGCACCAGTGGGTCCGGCGGTCGGCGTGCGCTTCGCGCTCAAACGATCATCGCGGCATTCTGGCTGAGCGGGTGTGCCACGCTCGGGATCGGGGGCTCCGGCGTGGACCGCTCGGCGATCGAAAACACCCTCGAAGGCCCGCGGATCGACCAACTCCACGTGGGCGTCCTGGCGATCGACGCGGGAAGTGGGCGCACTCTGTACGATCGAAACGGCCATCGGAAGTTCATCCCGGCCTCCAACCAGAAGATCTTGATCACCGCTGCCGCGATGTCTTTGCTCGGGGCGGACTACCGGTTCAAAACCGAGGTGTGGGCGACCGGTCCGATCGAAGACGGCAGCCTGAGCGGTGACCTGGTGCTCGTCGCTTCGGGTGATCCGTCCTGGTCGGACCGCTACTGGGAGCGGGGTACCGCCGCGCTGGACGCTCTTTCGGACAGCGTCCGATCCGCCGGGATCGACTACATCGCCGGCTCTGCGTTCGTCGACGTGTCGGCGTGGGACTCCGCCACGGTCGGACCGACCTGGGAGGTCGAAGACCTGCGCTATGCATACGGCTCGACGGGCGGCGCGTTCGCGATCGACGAGGGCCGCCTTCGGGCTGTCGTGCGGGGAGGCTCGTCGGTGGGCTCGCCAGCCGAAGTGGCCTGGGACCCACTCGGAACGCACGATTTCGTCGAGAACCGCGTCGTAACGGTGCCGTCGGACAGTGCCACGCGTGTCCGGCCCAGCTATTTGCCCGAATCGCGGCGGATTCAGCTCGACGGTACGGCCCGGCTGGAGGAGGTCGATACGATCTCGTTCGCGACGAGAGATCCCGTTCGTCAGGCGTCCGCCGCGTGGGCCCTCGCCCTCCAGCGGAGCGGGATCGAAACCGAGCAGGGGTGGGAGATCGGTTGGAAAGCCGGAGCCAACGTCGGGAACGGATGTCGATCGGGAAGCCTCGAAGAGTGCGCCGCCGCGCGTCGGGTTGCGAGTCTGGAGTCCCCACCACTCTCCGAGCTCGTCGCGGGCATCCTCGAACCGAGCCAGAACTGGATGACGGAGCAGCTCGTGCGCGCGCTCGGTGCCGAGTTCGGCGAGCGCGGGAGCTGGAGCGAAGGCATCGAGGTCGTTCGGCGCTTCGTCGTGGAGGACGTCGGCGTGGACAGCCTCGACGTCGCGCCCCGGGACGGTTCGGGCCTCTCGGCCTACAATCTCGTTACCCCTCGAGCGATCGTCGCCGTCCTCCGCCACATGCGGGCGGGACCGTACGGCGGCGCCTACCGCTCGGCGATGGCCGAGCCGGGCGAGGAGGATTCGACGCTCGAGCGGCGTCTCGACGAGCTCGAAGGAAGGCTCTTCGCGAAGACCGGCAGCATCTCGAATGTGAACTCGCTCTCAGGATATCTCGTAAGAGAGGGAGGTCAGGAGATCATCTTCTCGGTGCTCACCAACGGATCGGGACTGCCAGCGTCCGAGGTTCGGGGAGCGATCGATGAAGTGGTCCGAATCCTGGCTCGTTAGCGACGCCCGCGAACACAGACTGGAGAGAGCCCCACCTCATGGCCGACTACGATCTCCCGGAGCTACCCTCGGACGAAGAGCTCGGCATCACCGAGGAGGACCGTGAGAAGTACGGCGACGCCATCGAGGACGACGGCCCCGAGCTCTCCAACGAAGAAATGGCGATGCTGCTCGGCGGATCCGCCGTTTCCGGCTCGGACGAACCTGGTAAGGCTCCTTCCAAGAAGGACGAGCGGGCGGCCAAACGGGCGGAGAAGCAGAGGGCCAAGCAGCGCGCGAAGGCGGAGAAGCTAAAGGCCAAGGCGGAGAAGCTGAACGCCAAGGAAGAGAAGCGTCGGGCGCAGGCCGCCGCGAGGGCGGCGGCGACCCCTACGACGGCGAGCGCTGGCGGAGCGGCTGCGGGAAGCACAGGGGACGAAGGGACGGCGCCCACCGCAGACGCAGCGGACGGCGCGGGAACCGATGGTGCGGGTACTCCACCTCCCTCCGGTGACGACCGAGGCGGCCGCGGCACACCACCCGCTGGTCCGAAGGCCCTCGCTCCGGTCCCCTCATGGCGCGGCCCCACTACGTTTCTCCTCCTCGTCGCCCTGTCCCTCTTCGCGAGCACTCGGACGGGGCAGGTGCGACCCGGGGCGGCCAACGACCCCGCCTCCGTCTTCTCCTCGGCACGCGCCATGGCCGTTCTGGCTGACATGACCCGGGCTCCTCATGCGCCCGGCTCGCCTGAGCACGCCCGGGTGCTCAACCTGCTCGTCGAGCGCCTCCGCGATCTCGGTCTCGACCCGGAGATCCAGACGGCGACGACTCTACTGGAGCGTGGCGGCCCAGTATCCGGCGACCCTTCCTACGCGCGCGCCGCGACGGTGCGAAACATCGTGGCCCGTCTCCCTGGCCGCGACCCATCGGGTACAGTGCTCATCACCGCACACTACGACAGCCGGGGCATCGCCATCGGCGCCGGCGACGATGGCTCCGGAGTCGTGACGATCCTCGAAGCGATTCGAGCGCTCCGCGAGGGACCCCCGCTCCGCAACGATATCATCGTGCTCCTGACCGACGCCGAGGAGCTAGGGCTCATGGGTGCTCGGGCGTTCGTCGACCGACACGCTTGGATGCCGGACGTCGACCTCGTCCTCTCGTTCGAAATGCGGGGCTCGGCGGGACCCTCGATCATGTTCGAGACGAACGAGCGGAACGGCTGGGTGGTGCGAGCGCTGCAGGAGTTCGACCCGAGCCCGTTCGCGAACTCGATGTCGTACGAGATCTACAGGAGGCTACCGAACGACACGGACTTCAGCCCCTTTCGTGACGCGGGCGTCCAGGGCCTGAATTTCGCCGCGATCGACAACGCGCACGTCTACCACCAAACGTACGACGACCTCGACCACCTCTCCCCGTCGACGGTGCAGCATCATGGCGAGCGAGCGCTCGCCGGTCTTCGGCATTTCGGGGACGCGGACCTGACCGTCGTGAACGACGCTAACGTCGTCTTCTTCAACGTGCCCGTGCTGGGCCTGGTGGTGTACCGTCAGCTCTGGGTGTTGCCGATCTCTGGGTTGCTGCTCCTCCTCTTCGCACTCACCATTCCCGCCGCGCGGCGTGCGTCGGCCCGACCGGCCCGCATGGCGGCCGGCACGGTGCTCGTGATCGTCGTCGGCGCGATCGCGTACGGTCTAGCGAACGTGGCGTTCCAGTCCCTGACGCCCTTCCACGCGGAGTTCGGCGCGCTTCAGGGCGCGGCTTTCCACAGCGAAGGGTGGTACGTGCTCGGGATCGCATTCGCGGCCCTGTTCCTGATCGTCACCGGCGGCATTCTGACCAGGCGTTGGATCGCGCCACTGGAGATGGCCGTCGGGGCGCTGGTGCTTCCGCTTCTCGTGGCGATCGCCCTCGGCTTCGTCGCTCCGCTCGGTGCGATGAACCTCCAGTGGCCGGTCCTCGCGGCGACCGTGGCCGTGATGGTCGTGGCACTGCTGGGTGAGCGGGCTTCGGGACTCGTGGGGTGGTTCGTGTCACTCGCGCTCGCCGTGCCCGTGTTCCTTCTGCTCCAGCCCGTGCTCGAGCTGGTCTGGCTGGCCATGAGCATTCGCTTGGCCGGTGGCCTGGCGGTGATCGCGGTCGTCGGCTTCGCGCTTTGCCTGCCCGCCCTGGCGTTCCTCGAGACACCGAATGCCTGGTGGGCCCCGGTGTCACTCGGCCTCCTGGCGGCGGGAAGCGTCGCCGTCGGAATTCTCACGTCCGATCCTTCGGCCGAGCGTCCGGCGCCGAGCACGCTGATCTACGCATACGAGCACGGTACCGACGCGGCGATGTGGATCACGGGGGAGCTCGACGGACCAGGGGCGGAATGGGCACGCGAACGAGCGGGCGCCGACTTCGGCGAGCGGCGTGACCTCGAGTCCATGGGATACGAAAACGGCGACGTGCCGACGGCTCCCGCGCGGATCGTTGGAATCGCCCCCCCCGACGTCGAGCTCGTCGGCGATACCGTGTTTGCCGACCAGCGGCGGGTGGTGCTCGCGGTGCGCTCCGAGATCCGCGCCGAGATGTTGAGCTTCCAGCTCGAGGGGGAGACGAGACTCACCGCGATCAACGGTGAACCCATCAGCAACGTGGACGAGCTGCGTCGGGTGGACCATTGGGGCACGCCCGAAGACGCCGTGCTCTTGGAGCTCAGCATGCCCACGGGTTCTCCGATCGACGTTCACGTGCTCGAGGTGCTGCTTCGCCCGACGGAGCTCCTGGGCCGCGACGCGTTCCGACGCCCCCCCGAGCTCGCACCGAACGTGCGTCGACAGAGCGATCAGGCTCGCATCCGGTACTCCGTCGCGCGCTACGTGGACCCCTTGTTCGCCGGATCCGACGTGACCCCCGTCGTCACGCCACCGCCCGACACGGGGGTCCCCGCGGACACGCTCGAGCTTCGAACCGACACTTTGGAGCCCGGTCTCGATACGCTCGGTGGAGCGGACACGCTGCTGGGTCTCGACACGCCCGGAGATACGGTGGATACGCTGAGGTCGGCGGTCGACACGCTCCGAGCGGCGGTCGATACGCTGAGGTCGGTGGTCGGTACTTCGGGGATCGTAAGGGGCCCAGTCCCGGACCTGCCGACGCGCCCCGCCGTAGAGCGCGAGTGAATCGGCTCCGCGCATTCCTGGCCCTCGCAGTCGTCTTCGCGGGCTGCTACACGCATCCCGGAGCCACCCCAGCGGGCGGCCCCGCCCAGACGGAAGGGGTGCGTTTCGAGGTGCCCGACTGGTCGGGGCGGTGGTACAAAGGAAACACGCACACCCATACCACCGAGAGCGACGGCGACTCGTCGCCGGAGTACGTGGCACGCTGGTACAAGGACCACGGATACGACTTCCTCGTCTTGTCCGACCACAACGTCTACACCGACCCGGCTTCGCTCTCGCACCTGGCCGACTCGACCTTCCTCCTCATTGCCGGAGAGGAGCTCACATCGAGCTACGAAGGCGCGCCCGTCCACGTGAACGGGCTGAACATTCCGCACGTCCTGGCGGCGGAGCGCGCCAGCTCCCTCGTGGAGACCATTCAGGCCAACGTCGACGCGGTCCGGAACGTCGACGGGGTCCCCCACATCAACCACCCGAACTTCCAGTGGGCGTTCAGCGTCGAGGAGCTGCGTCAGATCGAGAACGACAGACTTCTCGAGATCTGGAACGGACACCCGACCGTCCATAACGCGGGTGGCGGAGGCACCCCGTCTCTCATCGAGGTCTGGGACATGCTTCTGACCGGAGGAAAGCGAATCTACGGGATCGCCGTGGACGACGCGCACCATTTCCAGGGTGAGTTCACTGCGGATCGGGCCAACCCCGGACGGGGGTGGATCGCCGTGCGCTCGCGGGAGCGGACCGCCGACGCGCTCATGGAGGCCCTCGAGGCGGGCTATTTCTACGCGAGCACGGGCGTCTCGCTCGACGACGTGGTCGTCACGGCGAACCGCTTGGAGATCCACATCGAGCCCGACCGGGATTTCCGGTACCATACCCTGTTCTACGGCTCCGGTGGGCGACTCCTGGGCGAATCGGGCGCGAACCCGGCCACATACGAGCTGACACGTGACGTCGGGTATGTGCGTGCCGAGGTGACGAGCTCACGCTCGGATCGGGCGTGGACCCAACCGGTCTTCGTAGTAGGGCGTTGAGGCCGCCGCCGAGGGGACCACCAGAAAGGGCACCCCTCGGCGAATCGGTCAGCCGGCGTCGTCCTGAGACAACGCCGTGCGCGCCCGGCCCATGTATGCCCAGAGCTCCGGGTCCATTCCGCCATGGTCCGACAAGACGTTCTCGGGGCCCTCGGCCCGATACATTTTGGAGAGCGACCTGGTGATGCCGGGGTCGCCCCCGGTGAACTCTTCGATGAGCGCAGCGGATTTCCGGGCCAGCATCTTCACCTCGTCGCTGCCCGGATCGAGTCCGTCCTCCATCGCCTTGGCGAAGCCGGCGAAGACGGTCCCCCACTCCTCCTGGACCTCGGCAATGCGCTCGTCGCCAACCGACTCACGTCGCCGCGCGAGCTTCTCCAACTGCTCGGGTGTGTAGTGCTTCTCGAAGTTCATGGTGACCCCGATGGTTCGTGTCAGGTCGTCCACGGAGACCCCCTCCGCCGACTCCAGTCGAGCCCGAAGGCGTACGATCAGGTCGCGCAGTCGCTCGCGCTGGCCGATCTCCTCCTCGATACGCTCGATCTGCAGTTCGAGCGTCCGTTCCAATGAGTACCCCGGCCGATCCAAGCAGGCCCTCACCTTGTCGAGCGCGAGCCCGAGGTGTCGGAGCGAAGCGATCTGGTGCAAGCGCCGAACTTCCGCCTCTCCATAGAGCCGATGACCAGCCGCGGTTCGACCAGAAGGCTTGAGCAGGCCGATCTCGTCGTAGTGGTGCAGCGTACGGACCGTCAAACCCGTCCGGTCGGCCAACTCTCCCACCTTGAAGCATACGACCTCACGCAGCGTGAGGTGCAAGGAGTCGGCCTTCACGGCTCGAAATACCCGAAGTGCTCGAGCATGAAATCCCGGACGGCGGCCGCGAGCAGCGCCGCGTACGCCCTCCGATTCTCGTCGGAGTCGCGCAGTCCCGGATAGTGGTGCTCGATCTGGATACCGCTGACCAACTCGGTGTCGGCTCGTGAGCCGTGGATGGCCGTGCTGTACCCCCCGCTGAAGTACGGATCGTCACCGGGAGTCGGATCTCCGGGGCTCGGTACCGCCGGCACACCCGCGGACTCCAGGTAACCGCCCAGGCTGGTCGGTCCCCGAAGGAGCTGGGAGAAGGGGATTGGCGAGTCGCGGCCGATCTCCCGGATGCTCGTCCGCTGGACGACGGCCAGGCTGTTGAGCGAGGCGTCGGCCTGGTTGAGCTCTTCCGCAGACAGAAGGTAGCCCAGCTCGAGGCGCGCCTTCGGGTGGCCATGGCCGTGCATGTCGAAGTACATCCCTCCACCGACCGCACTCACCGGGACGCGGGCCCGTTCGATGTACTCGTGGAACTCATCCCACGCCTGCTCCGCGAATGGATCGCCTTGCGCCGCCTCGATGATCTCGCGATTCGGGTCGAGCTTCACCCGGTCCAGATGGGAAATCACGACGTGTGGCGCGTAACCGGTCTGGTCCATGAACGCCTCTCGGACCGCGAGGGTGAGCTGGCGTGTGTTGCGATCTGGTACGACGGCGCCGTACGTCCGATCCGCGATCTCGTCGGGTGTCAGGCTCCCGCCGTGCGGCGCCGAGAGAACGACTGGGAGCTCACCGGGGATGTACTCGACGTACGCGTTGCGGCCGAAGTAGGAGGCGCCGGGCAGGTACTCGACGACGGTCGGGGGCACGTAGACCTCGAGCCGCGCGGTCTCGACGAGTTCCCCCAGTTCGACGCTCACGCTCGTCGTACCCATCGAGGCGCCGGTCACGAGGCCCCGCCCGTCTACGGTCGCGATGTGGGGATCCTCGGTGCTCCACACGGCGCCGCCGACGTCCACCTCGACCCCCCCCAGGCCGAGCGCCACCGCCTGAAAGAGAAACGTGCCCCCGACCCCGACCACGAGCCCCTGGGCCGGTCGGATCTCGAGCGTCCTTGGCGCCACCGCGGTTGGATCGCCCGAGCAGGCGATCGCCAGCCAAAGGGCCGTCACGATCGACGTTCGTGCACGTAGCGTAGAGCGACGAGTCATGCTCGAATCTACGGCTTGGCCGGCGGCGGGCGCGACGCTACCCTGCCCGTTCGCCAACGCCCTTCCGCCTCGAGTTCGGGACGATGAATCGAAGCCGCGCTCTTCTGACCCAGCTCACTGTCCTGACCACACTGGCCGCGCTCGCTTCGCCCGACGCCGCCGGCCAGCAACTCCGCTCCGGCGCGTCTCGAGGTCAGGAGCTCGCGTCCCGGGTCGAGATCGTACGCACCGAGTACGGTGTGCCCCACATTTTCGCCGAGGACCTCGAGGCGATGGGGTTCGCGCTGGCCTACGTACAGTCCGAGGACTACGGCGATCAGGTGGCGATCGGTCTGGTCAAACGGCGCGGGACGTACGCGCGCTACGTGGGAGCCGACTCGATCGGTGGCGACTTCTCCGCGCGGGTCGCGCATGCCCGCGCGGCCGAGACCTTCCATCGACTCGACGAAAGCACCCGCGCCGTGTATCGCGGCTTCGCCGAGGGCGTGAACCATTACGTCCGCCTCCATGCCGATGAATTCCCCCCGTGGCTCACGCCGGACTTCACCGCCATCGACGCACACGCCGCGGACGTCCAGAGTTGGAGCCGAGGTGACGCGGCGTCGTTCGCCCGTGACGAACGGCAACGGCTAGGGACCGGGACGTCTCCCGTCGCGCGGACCCGAGCCGCCCTCGGGCGGCAGGACGATTTCGATGAGACCGTCGATGGTTCGAACGCGTGGGCGCTCGACGGAACGCGAACCCGATCCGGCAACCCGATCCTTTTGAGGAATCCACACCTGGCCTGGACCGCCGGATACTACGAAGCGCACGTCCGCGTCCCCGGCGTACTGGAGTTCTATGGCGATTTCCGCATCGGGGGCGCCTTTGGCATCATCGGCGGTTTCAACGAGCGCCTGGGCTGGGCAACGACGAACAACTCACCGACCTACTCCCAGGTCTACGCGCTCGCGCGACATCCGCAGCTGCGCGATCACGCCGAGCTGGACGGGATGCCCCTGCCTCTCGATGAACGCACGGTGTCCGCCGAGTACGCCACGGAGGACGGCTTCGGCGTCGAGACCGAAATCACCCGATGGTCGCCCTTCGGACCGGTGATCTTCGAGACCGAGGAGACGCTGTACGTTCTCAAGGACCCGCGGGACGGTGAATTCCGCCGGGGAGAGCAGTTCCTTCGCATGATGATGGCGACGAGCCTGGACGAATGGCTCGAAGTGATGCGCATGCGTGCGCATTCCAGCTCGAACTTCACGTACGCCGATGCCGACGGGAACATCGCGCTCTACTACAACGCGCGGATCCCGATGCTGCCGCACGAACCGACGGGCGACACCGCGGCAGTGGCCAGATCGGTCGAGGACATCTGGTCAGAGCTCGTCCCCTGGGAACAGCTGCCGCTCTATCTCAACCCACCTGGAGGATACGTCCAACAGGCGAACGACACGCCGGACTACATCAACCTCAACGTGCGGCTCGATCGCGATTCAATGCCGGCGAACTTGCCCGACCCACGCCTGCGGCTACGGAGCCAGCTCTCCTTCGATCTCGTTCGAAGTGGGGACGACCTGACGCTGGAAGACGTCGTCGAGCGGAAGCACTCGCCTCGCATGCTCGCGGCGGAGCGGATGACAGACGACCTGCTCTCCATCGTGTCGACCTCCGCGGGCGCCCGCGACATGCGAGAAGCGCTCGACGTGCTCGCGGCCTGGGACCGTACGGCCCGGGCCGACAGCCGCGGCGGCGTCCTCTTCTCGCGCTGGCTCACCATCTACCGGAGGATGGCCGGCTCGGCTGCGGATGGAGTGCCTTGGAGCGAAGAGCGACCGCTCGAGACGCCCCGGGGAGTCGGCGCGCCTGAGCACGCGATCGCAGCGCTGTACCACGCCGTCGGCGACATGCGCGCCGACGGACTCGCGCTCGACGTTCCGTGGGGGGATGTGCACCGGGTGATCCGAGGCGACGTCGATCTACCGGTGTCGGGATGCGAGGGAGGCATGGGCTGCTTCCGCACCCTCTCCTTCTCGGAGATGGACGACGGCAGGCTCGCCGCCGACCGTGGAGACGGCTGGATCTTCGTCGTGGAGCTCGGAGGGGGCGCGCCTCGCGGCCTTTCCGTGCTCGCGTACGGCCAGAGCCGACTCGAGACGTCGCCCCACTTCGACGACCAAGCGGCCCTTTTCGCCGAGGGCCGAATGAAGCCCATTCGATGGACCGACGAGCAGATCGGGGCGGCGGAAATCCGACGATATCGGCCGGGCACCGAGATGCGACGTTGAGCCCCGAGCGTCGCGCCTCGGGTGGGCATGCGTGACAACGACGGCTCGGATCTTCATTGTGAGGGGCCCGCACGGTCGAGCAGCTGAAACGAGGAGGCAGGTCGCATGTCGGAGTCGAAGATGGAGCTCGGGGCGTTCTCGGTGAGCCTGACCGTCCAAGACCTCGCCGCGT
>JAOTVL010000037.1 GCA_029863525.1 Gemmatimonadota bacterium | reverse complement strand
GAGCTTCCCTTCCGGATCATCGGGGAGCACACCCAGGGCGGATTCGCCGAGTACGCGGTCGTGCCCGCCGCGAATCTTCTCGAGATCCCTGATCACGTGCCGTTCACGGACGCCGCTGCCGCCGGCCTCGTCTTCGTGACGGCGTGGCGTGCTCTCCTCACTCGGGCCCGCCTGCGGGCCGGTGAGCGCGTCCTGCTCACGGGAGCTTCGGGCGGGGTCGGAACCGCCGCGGTACAGATCGCCCGGCGGGCGGGTGCCAAAGTGTTCGCGGTCACGGGAGGTACCGAGAGCGTCACGCGGGCAGCGGCTCTCGGTGCGGATATCGTGTACGATCGCTTCGAGGTCGACTTCTCCCGGGAAGTCTGGCGGGATACGAACAAGCAAGGCGTCCACGTGGTCTTCGACACTGTTGGCGAAGCGATCTGGCCGGCTTGCCTCCGCGCCCTGGCCCGGCGGGGCCGACTCGTCACGTCGGGAGCCACCACCGGGTCACGGGGCGTAACCGAGCTCCGGCTGGTGTTCTGGAAGCAGCTCGAGATCCTGGGCAGCACCATGGGCTCGCCCACCGAGTTCCGCGAGGTGATGCGTCTTGTGTTCGACGGCGTTTTTCAGCCGGTCATTCAGGAGGTCCTGCCCCTGTCCGAGGCTCGCCGAGCACACGAGATCCTGGAGAAGGGTCGGGTATTCGGAAAGCTCGTCCTGGTGCCTTGATGGAGATCAAGGAGGCCCAAGAACGGGTCGACGACTGGATCTCGCGGTTCGAGGAAGGCTATTGGCCGCCCCTCACGAACCTGGCGCGACTCATCGAGGAGGTGGGCGAGCTCGCGCGCGAAATGAACCACCGGTTCGGTCACAAACCCAAGAAGGCGGACGAGGCCGACCAGGATTTGGCGATTGAGCTGGCGGATATACTGTTCGTCATTCTCGTCATCGCGAATGAGCAAGAGATCGATCTCGACGAGGCGCTCGAGCGCGTCCTGAAGAAGTATCGGGTCCGAGACTCGGAGCGTTGGACCCCGATCGAGCGAGGCGAGTGATCATGACACCATGCAGACCCACGATCCTGGCGACGGTGGGATTCCTGATCTCGACCGCGTGTGCGCCGGGCGCTTCGAGCCCGGGTGCAGACGGGGGCACGCTCGATATTCTGATCACCAACGCGCGCGTGGTGGACGGTGGCGGAAACCCTTGGTTCCGGGCGGACATCGGCATCCGGGACGATCGGATCGTGGCGCTCGGGGCATTACGGGATCGCGAGACCATGCGCACGGTCGACGCCACCGACCGCGTGGTCGCGCCAGGGTTCATCGACATGATGGGCCAATCCACGTTGGTGCTCGTCACCGATCCGGCCAGCGCCGAAAGCAAGCTTCGGCAGGGGATCACGACGTACCTGTCGGGTGAGGGCGGCTCACCCGCGCCGCAGTCGCCTCTCACGATGTCCGAGCCGGTCATCGTCGACGGTACGCCACACGAGTGGCGGACCTACGGGGAGTACTTCGATCTGCTTGAGCGCTACGGGATCCCGCTGAACGTGGTGCACGATGTCGGACTCACACAGGTACGGCGTGCGGTCCTGGGTGAAGGAGACGTTCAGCCGACCGTCGAGCAACTCGAGGAGATGCAGGCGCTCGTAAGACAGGCGATGGAGGATGGAGCGGTCGGCACGTCCACATCGCTCATCTATCCGCCTGCCGTGTACGCGAGCACCGAGGAGTTGACCGCTTTGACGCGCGTGGCGGGAGAGTACGGCGGCGTCTACTTCACACACATGCGCAACGAGAGCCACGCGGTTCTCGAGGCGATTCGAGAGGCGATTCAGGTCGGAGAGGGGGCCGGCGTTCCCGTCCACATTTACCACCTGAAGGCAGCCGGACAGGACAACTGGCCGCTCATGGCCGAGGCGCTCGCCCTGATCGACTCGGCCCGAACCGCCGGCATGGACGTGACCGCGGACATCTACCCGTACATTCGCAACGGAATCGGGCTCGGCTCCTTCCTGCACCCTCGACATTACGCAGCTGGGACAGCCGCCTTCCTCGAGACGCTCGATGACCCAGGGCTGCGCGCGGAGCTCCGACGTGAAGTCGAAACGACCTCCGATTGGGAAAACTGGTACCGGCACGTCGGAATGGACTGGGAGAAGGTTCTCATTGTATCCGCCCCCGACGCGGTCGACGCTCGTGTGGTGAACCGCTCCATCGTCGGTGCGGCCGAGGTGCTCGGAACCGATCCGTGGAACGCCTTCTTCGATCTCGTTCGAGCGGGGAACGTGACCGTGAATCCCGAGAGCATGAACGAGCAGCAGAAGCACCAGGCGCTGCGGGCTCCGTTCGTGATGATCGACACCGACGCCTCGCCCGTGAATCCCGAGACCGCGGACAGCTCACACCCCCGGGCGTTCGGTGCCTTTCCTCGCGTGATCGCGAAATACGTGCGTGAGGACAGCGTGCTCGGTCTCGAGGACGCGGTCCGGCGCATGACCTCGATGGCCGCACAGCGACTCGGCCTTCACGACCGTGGCTACATCGGTGTGGGGATGGCAGCGGACCTCGTGATCTTCGATCCCCAGGAGCTCCGTGACGTCGCCGACTTCGGAGCAGACGCGATGCGATACGCGGAGGGTGTCGACTACCTGCTGGTCAACGGTCGTCTCGTGATCGACGACGGAGTGCTGTTGCCGGCGGAAGCGGGACGCGTGCTGAGGAGGGACGGTGGCTGAACGGGTCCCCCGCTCGCTGAGAGGGGCACCGGGCGCGCCGTTCGACCTGGAGCGGCAGTTCAGCGACCCACGGGGACGTGCTTTTCCAGCATGCGCCGCCGCACCACACCCCCGTAGACGTTGCCCTCCGAGTCCACCCCGACGGCCTCGGCCCCGCTGTGGGGATCGACCATCGATTCGATGTCCTCGATGAAGTAGCGGACCTCTCCCGTGCGCGCGTCCCCGATTCGGATGCCCTTCTTCCAGCCGGGATTGTCCGGCCCCCACGATTCCGAATCCGCCACGTAGATCTCGTCTCCGGGCGTGATGTAGATGCCACTCGGCCGACCGAACTGCCTCCACTCGTCGAGAAAGACACCTTCCTGCGTGAAGATCTGGATGCGGTTGTTCCCTCGATCGCCGACGAAGAGCCGCCCCTGCGAGTCCATGTGAAGGGCATGCGGGGTCGTGAACTCGCCGGGTTCCGATCCAGGCCGGCCCCATTCCATGAGGTACGTTCCGTCCGGCGCGAACTTCACGACGCGGTTGTTCCCCTGCCCGTGGCCGTCGCTGACGAAGAAGCTGCCGTCAGGGGCGACGAAGACGTCCGTGGGTTGATTGAAGTGATCGGGCCCCTCGCCCGCCACACCGGCTTCTCCAAGCGTCATGAGGAGGTCGCCCGAGGGACTGAACTTGAACACCTGGTGCCCGATTCCGTTTTCACCGTCGGCGTCCGTCGCCCAGACGTTGTCCTCGAAGTCGACGTGGAAGCCGTGGGGATACATGAACATGCCCGCGCCCCAGCTTGCGAGGGGGACGCCGTCCATGTCGAATTTGACGATGGGGTCTTCGGGCCGCCCGAGGCATGAGTTCTCGAAGCAGCGATAGAAGACGTAGAGGTTCCCGTCCGGTCCCTGTTCCACACCGGTGACGGCCGGCCACGACTCGACCCCGTCGGGTAGGCGGGCCCACGGCTCGATGCGCTCGTAGGGATTCGGGAGGTCGTTGATCGGCTGGACGTCGACGGTCGCGCTGTCCTCTGCGGAGGAAGATTGGGCGTCGTCAGCCGGAGCTGCGCAGGCTAAGGCGAGCAAAGATCCGGCTGCGAGGATCGTCAGACGAGCCGATGTCCATGCGGCGCGGCCGGGTGCGTACGCGGGTGAGGGTGCGGGTGCGGTCATTGGGTCAGCCTCCGAAGCTCGCCAGCACTTCCACGCACCGATCGACCTCTTCGACCGTGTTGTAGAAGTGCGGGCTCACCCGGACGTATCCGGGTCGATGGTCCACGATGACGTCGTTCTCGGCGAGGTGCCTCACAGCGCCCGGGGGATCGTCGTGCGCGATCATGACGATCGACGTGCGACGGTCGGGCTCGGCGAGTCGCAGTCCGAATCCCGCCGACTGTGCCTGCTCGATGAGCCGCGCAGTGAGTCGACGGTTCCGTCCGACGATCGTGCCGATACCGGTCTCGTCGATGATCTCCTGACCGCCAAGGGCGGTGTGGATCGTGGGCAGCGCGGGCGTCCCCATTTCGAAGCGGCGGGCGTCGTCATGGTACTCGAAGCCGTCGTAGTCGAAGTCGAACTGCCGCTGCGTCGCGAACCAAGAGGTAAGCCGGGGCTCGAGCTGCTCAACGAGCTCGTCGCGGACGTGGAGATAGGACAGGCCGGGACCCCCGAGAAGCCATTTGAGCGGCCCCGTGGTGTAGAAGTCGATGCCGGTCTCGGACAGCGAGAGACTCACCTGACCCGGTCCTTGGTACCCGTCGATGAGAGAGTACGCGCCGGCGTTGCGCGCGATGTCGGCTAGCGCTCCGAGGTCGTTCTCGTAACCCGTCGTGAAATAGACGTGACTGGTGGCGAGAAAGAGCGTGCGCTCGTCCACGGCGTCGGCGAACTGCTGGGGATCGATGCCGACCCGGTCGTCGCTCTCGATAATGACCAGCTCGATCTCGGGTTTGACTACCCACTGGTACGGTAGGGTCGGGAAGTCGAGATCGGTGCATACGACCCGGTTCCTTCGGCCCGGCCGCACCGACTCGGTCACCGCCGCCAGGGCAGTGGACGTGGACGGGAGCAGCGCGAGCTCGCGGGGCGTCGTCCCGAGAAACGTGGCGACCCTCGACCGGAGCTCCTCCACTCGACCGAGCCAATGCCGGTACCACGCGGATGCACCCATCTCGTGCCAACGCTCGGTGAACTCCGCGAGGTACCGTTCGGAGCGGATCGAGAGGGCACCCAGAGAACAGGAGTTCAGGTACGTCTTCCGATGGAGGATCGGGAACTCGTCGCGTACAGCGGCGAGGTCGAAGTCTACGGAAGTCTGGGAGTCGGTCACGCGGCTCATCGGCGGTGGGGCACGGACGTGGGAGGTTAGCGGAGGTCGGTGCCCCGGCGCCACACCGGCACGCGCGAAGCCGCTTCGGGTAGGCGACGACGGATCCGTGCCCGTTTCGAGACCGTGACGATGACGATGCCCCTGCTCCTCGCGCTGCCATGGCTGGGCCTGATCCTGTTCGAGATGTTCGTCGCGCGCATCCCGAGCGAGCTCCCCTCCGCACCGGCTGGATTGCGTGCGCTCCCCCGGGACCGGGAGCCCGATGCCGACCGCGCGGAGGGGAAGATCGATCCGGCGGTCCCGCTCGTTTCCGTGGTCGTGCCCGCCCGCAACGAGGCCCTCAACATCGTCGGGTGTCTCCGCTCGATCGCCCAATCGGAGTATCCGGAGTTCGAGATCATCGTCGTCGATGATCGGAGCGAAGACGATACGGCGACTCTTGCCCGTGAGGTGCCACTCGGAAGGGCTCGTCGCATCGAGGTCGTCGAAGGCGCGGAGCTGCCGGCCGGCTGGCTCGGCAAGCCGTGGGCGTGTCATCAGGGCGCGCAGCACGCCCGGGGCGAATACCTGCTCTTCACCGATGCCGATACCAGGCATGGGCCCGACCTGATCGGGCGTGCGAAGGCCGGGGCACAAGAGGAGGAGGCGGACCTGATGACGGTCGTGGGGCGCCAGCTCATGGAGACGCTCTGGGAGCGGTTGGTTCAGCCGCACATCTTCTTCCTCATGCTCCTACGGTTTCCCGACTTCGAGCGGGTGGCTCGCAACGACAACTGGCGGGATGCGATCGCGAACGGGCAGTTCCTGTTCTTCACCCGTGCCGCGTACGAGGCGATCGAGGGTCACGTTTCGGTGAAGGACGAAGTCGTGGAGGACCTCGCGCTCGCGCAGCGGATCAAGCGCGCCGGGCTCAACCTCCGCATACGCAGCGCCGAGAAGAGTCTCGCCACGAGGATGTATCGATCTCTGGCCCATCTCGTCGAGGGGTGGTCGAAGAACATCGTCATGGGCGGCCTGCAGAGCTTTCCGGTGCTCATGCGTCCCGTGGTTCCAGCCGCCTCGTTCGTCGGCGGCGTGTGGCTCTGGCTCGTCGCCCCTGCGGTCATCGTGCTGACCGGGGTCGGCGTCGTCGACGCGGGTTCTCCGCCCGGCAGAGACGTCTTTGTCTGGGCGGTCGCGACGTACGCGCTCTCCGTCGTGCTCTGGGCCCACTTCTCGCGGCGGATGGGGGTGAGTGGGTGGCACGGTCTTCTCTATCCGCTCGGGGCCGCCGTGGGCTCCTACATCTTCCTCAAGTCCTGGATTCGGGGTCGAACCGTCGAGTGGAAGGGACGGACGTATCGCATCCGTCCCGCGTCGGAGCGCCTTTGAGGGAGCGGACGATCCGACTCGAGGAGGAGGCCCGCACACTCGGCTTCTCGATCGTGGGCGTCACCGCTCCGGATCCCACGGGCCACATCCCGCTCTACCGGGAGTGGCTTCGACGTCAGCGGCACGGAGAGATGCACTACCTGGCACGCGAGGGCGCCCTGGTCCGGCGTGCGGATCTCTCGACGACGATGGACGGGATCCGGTCGGTCGTCGCGGTCGCCCATGAATACTACCACCGAGACCGCGAGGAGCAGGTCGGCGACCCGTCGCGTGGCATCATCGCGCGGTACGCGCGGGGCGCGGATTACCATCGCGTCGTGAAAAAGAAGCTGCTCGCGCTGCTCGAATGGCTGAGACGAGAGGTTCCCGATGTCCGAGGCCGCGCGTACGTGGATACCGGCCCAATCCTCGAGCGGGACCTGGCGAGTCGTGCGGGACTCGGATGGTTCGGTCGCAATACGATGCTCATCCATCCGCGGAGGGGCTCGTACTTCTTCCTCGGGCTCCTCCTCCTCGACACGCAGCTCGAAAGGAGCGCTCCCCCTGTGGACGACCACTGCGGGACGTGCCGAGCGTGCCTCGATGCGTGCCCGACGGGCGCGCTGCTGGGACGGGACGCCAACGGTGCCCCGATCATGGATGCCCGTCGCTGCATCTCGTACCTGAGCATCGAACTTCGAGGTCCGGTTCCGGCGGAGCTGCGTCCCCTGATGGGTAATCGGATCTTCGGCTGCGACATCTGCCAGGAGGTTTGCCCCTTCAACGCTCGCTTCGCGACAGAAACCGAGGAGCCACGCTACGCCGCCCGTGGCCCCGGGCAACGTCCGTTCGGCGTCGAACCGGAGAGCCCCTCGGTGGGTTCGCATCCGGGCACCGACTTTCCGGAACTCGTCGATCTCATGGGAATGAATCGTGAGGATTGGGACGCGTTCAGCCGCGGGAGCGCGATCCGGCGCGCCGGGTACGAGGGCTTTCTTCGCAGCGTCGCGGTCGCGATCGGCAACTGGCTGTCGGGCCGCGATCCCGTGCCGTCCGCGGCGGTGGAGGCGCTCGGCCTCGCGCTCCGCCATGAGTCTCCTCTGGTGCGTGGCCACGCCGCATGGGCACTCGGGAGGACCGCGGCGCCGGCGAGCCGCCTCGCCCTGGCTGCATCACTCGAGACCGAGGAGGACGACTTCGTCCGAGGTGAGCTTTCCGCCGCCCTGAACGGGTCGGCGCGAGCCGACTAGTGGACGGGGCATCGCGGTGTTCCCTCTTTCCCCGGTCGGTCGAGTAGCTTCCGACTCGAGGCGATCGTCGGTTCGTCTTCGGTCGCCCGACACTCTTCTTGGAGGCTCGATGCCCTACATCTCGCAGGAAGCCCGCGATCGCCTGGGCTCGGGGGGCGTGCCTGAGCACGCTGGCGAGCTCAACTACGCGCTGACGCGCGTCGTCGACGAGTATCTTGCCCGGGCCGCGAAGCAGGATGGGAGGACCCGGTACGCACACCTCAACGAGGCGATCGGTGTGCTCGAATGCGCCAAGCTGGAGCTCTACCGGCGAGTCGCGGCACCGTACGAGGATACGAAGATCGACGAGGCCGGAGAGGTCTACACGGTGATCTGAGGGCGGTCGATCGCCGCACTCAAGGTCCGGGACCTTCGGCGGAGGGGCTCACGACCCCGCCCCTGCGGCGCGCCCACACTTGGGTGAACTCGGCGCCGAAGAAGAAGATCTGCGCGGAGAAGTAGATCCACGCGAGGAAGGTGACCACGGATGCGCCGGGACCGTAGTACGACGTCCACGACGCGTTCGCGATGAGGAGGGCGACGAGCCATTTCCCGATCACGAAGAGAAGCGCGGTGCTGAACGCACCGACCCAGACGGTGCCCCACTCGAGCTCGACGGACGGGAGGGTACGGTAGACGGCCGCGAACAGCACACCGATGAAGAGGAGCGACACGACCCCGTCGATCACCTGGGCCAACAGCAAGCCGTGTGGAAGCCACGCCTCGAGTCGCTCTCCCATCACGCCGACGACCGAAGTCGCGACGAACGAGATCGTCAGGAAGAGGCCGGTGAGCAGCATCATCAGAAACCCTCGGGCCCGGCCACGTAGCACGTCCATGGCCAACTCCCTCTTCGACTGGCGCGCGGCGTGAAAGCCCCAGATCGCGTCGAGTGAGTTGCGGACATTCGTGAACGCGGCGGTCGCGCCGAAGACGAGCAGGAAGACCGTGACGACCGACTCCGGCGACAGCACGTCGGGCACCGCGACGCGTTCAAGCACCGTAGCGATCGTGTCCGCCGCACGGGGGCCCAGATTGACCCGAAGCGCGGTGATCACACCCCGCCTGGCCTGCTCGGCTGTCAGGAAGAACTGAAGGACGCCCACGAGGAGAACGAGAAACGGGCCGAGCGAGAGTAGCACGTAGTACGCGAGCGCGGCGCCGCGTTCGGGGACGCCGTCCTCGAGCCACTCTATGATGGTCTCCTTCAGAACGTCCAAGCGCTTGTGTCAGGCAGGGGGAGTCAGGCCGACGTCCCAACTTACTGGCATCGCGAACGAACCGAACCTCTCTACGTGCCTCGCGGGTAGAGAACCGTGAAGCCCTCCCGCGTCGGATTCGTTCGAGGAGAACGTGGACGCAGACGATCCAGCCACCCCTCCGATCGACGATTCCCTCTCGGCGAGTCCTCTCGAGGGGCAGGGGGGCGGTGAATCCGGCGGCGGATGGAAGATTCGCATCGGGCGTTGGGGGGTGGCCCTCGCCCTCAGCCTGGCGATTGCGTGGTTCGCCGCGGTCAGCGGCTTGGGCATGAATCTTCTGGTTCCCTTCGTGGTGGACCGATCGCTCCCCGAGGGGTGGGCCGCCGAGTTGGGCGAGGTGGGGGGAAGTTGGCTCTCGCGGATCGAGATCGACGACGTCGAAGTGGAGAGCCCCGCTTGGTCGATGACCGTAGGACGGCTCCGCCTGGGCTACCGTGTCGGGCCGCTTCTATCGCGCACGGTCGAGATCGGTCTCTTCGAGCTCGAATCTCCCGTTCTGCACGTGACGGCTTCGGACACCACACGAACCGAACCCACTGCCGCGGCGGAACCCTCGATCACACGCATGCTGGCCGGGAATCCGGTAAGCGACTGGACCCTGCGTGTCGCGGATCTCAGGATCGACGACGGGCGCGTCTCGATGATGTCGCCGTCCTCCGAGTACTCCGTGACCGGTGCTCGAGTGCGCGGACGGGGCGGCTTGGGTGCGAGCGGTCTGACGGTTCGCCTCGACACGCTGGGTGCCGACTTCCTCTCGGTGATGCACTCATCCGGTGACTCGGCCTTCCGCTCTGTGGGCCATTTCGCGCTCGGGCTCACGCTGGAAGGCGGACGGCTGAAGCTCGACACGCTGGCGTTTACGTCGGGTCACTCCAGCGTGACCGGATCCGGCGGCATGGCATTCAGCATGCGACCCGAGCTCTTCGACGCGTTCGACTTCGAGCTTTCCGCCGCACCGCTCGATCTCCGGGACCTACCGGTCGTCCTCCCCGAAGCCCTGCGTGCCCAACCGGAGGTCCGGCTCGCCGCGACCGGATCAGGGAGCCCCGATTCGGTCGGGGTGGCGCTCCGGGGAGCCGCGTTCGGAGGCCGATCGAGCGTGGACGGCCGAGCGGTCCTTAGGACCGACTCGCTGCCGGGGCCGGCGCTCTCGGGATTCATCGAGGTCACGGACGTCGCGCTTGCTGCTTGGTCGCTTCCGGCGTTGGACGGTCATGCTTCGGGCTCGGTCGACTTCGAGCTGGAGCGTCTGGCGCCGGCGTCGGCATTCCGCGTCGAGGGGCGGGCGCGTCACGAACCGCTGAACATCGACCCCTCACGGCTCCGGTCCCAGCCGCTCCAAGCCGGCTTCGAGGTATCCGGCCGCGCTTCCGCGGAGGGCGAGGCGGGGCCGTCACCGCTTCGAGCCAACGCCCTCGTGAGGCTCGCGCGCATCGGTGGTCCCTCCCTGGGTCGACTCGCTGCCGACGTGGAGGGTCAGCGTGCGACGTGGAACATCGACCTCGCGGTCGACTCGGGTCGCCTGATCGGTTCGGGAACGGCGCAGTGGCTCGAGTCGATGCCGGCAGCGTCGATCGAACGAATGCGCATGGAGGCGTTCGACCTGAGTGCGGTCGACACGCTCTACCCGCCGACGCGGCTCACGGGAGAGATCGAGGGCCGACTCGCGGGCGGGTGGCTCGCCGATGCTCGCGGGAGGGTCACACTCGCTCTTTCTCCTTCCTCGCTGCGGGATGTCACCGTCGACACGCTGAGGATCGACAGCGAGATCCGGGGGCGCCGCTTCGCTGGTACCGCCTTCGGGCGGAGTGGGCTCGGAGCGATCGAGGGCGACTATGAGCTGGTGATGGAGGATTCACTGCTCCGGTACCGGACCGCAGCATTCCGGTTCGCACGACCCGACTCGCTCCAACCCGACGTGGCCGCCGCGGAGCTGCGAGGGAGCATTTCCGGGACGTGGTCCCTGAGTGATGATCGGGTCGGAACGCTGGACGCCATGCTCGATTCCGCCCGCTGGAATTCGATCTCACTGGCGAACACGGGAGTCTCGGCGCGCCTCGACGGCGAGCGCGTGGTCGCGGACGTCGACTCGGAGGTGATCGGTGCGGCTCCGACGCCGCTCCAGCTTCGCGTGGAGGTCGACGTCTCCGGAGCTGCGCTCGACGACATGGACGGGGTTGTCGAGCTCTTCGTGCAGCGAGCTCATCAGGCGGCTCCGTCGACGCGCGACAGCCTCAGGGTCGTGCTCGAGGCGATGGGCGACGGGAGCTTCGATCTGACGGGCGTGGCCTTGCCGGGCGAGGGAGGCCGTCTCTCGCTCGCCGGCTCCGCTCGGGCGATGGGCGATACGATCCGGTTCGATTTCGGGGCCGAAGGTGGCTTCGAGGATCCACTCGCCGTCCTTCGGGGGGCCGTGCTCGACTCGATCTCGCTCCAGCTGTCGGGTCTTCGGGCCTCCGACGAATGGGATGCCCTCGACGGCACCCTGACACTCGCCGAGGCGCGGTGGAGGGACCTCACGCTGAGCCGTGCGCTCACGACCTTCGCCTACGACTCGACGGGGCTTCGGCTCGACACCTTGCACGTCCTGTCGAATCTGCTCGAGGCGAGCGGCGGAGGGATCCTGCCTGTCGGCCAAGCGGACGGTCGGATGGAGGTGGTGGCCGATCTGCGTGATCTGGAGCCCATCCGCGCGATGATCGGGGCCGACGTCCTGGGTGCCGGAGGAGGGAGACTCGAAGCCTCGGCGGAGGGCTCACTCGACTCGCTCGTTTGGAACGGTGTCTTTCAGGCGGAGGCGATCGTGCTGAATGGCATCCGGGTGAACGGGCTGCGGGTGGAGGGTGAGGGAACCGTCGCTACGCCGAGCGACCACGAATACGGGCTCGGGTCCACGGTCGTCGATCTCACCATGGATCGCGTCATCCTCCCCGAGGCGGAAGTGCGGAGTATCGCGGTGAATGCGGCGGGAGGCCCGGACAGCCTTCGGGTGCGCGCCGAGGCGCTCGTCGATGAGAGGAGGCGCGCGACGGCGCTCGCCCACGTCGATCCACGCCCGGATCGAAAGCGAGTGCGGCTCGAGGACGTTCGTTTTCGGGTCGACGACGACGAATGGGCGCTCGCCGAGCAGGCAGTTCTCCAGTACAGGAGTGGGGTTTCCGTCGAGCCCCTCCTGCTTCGCGCGCGCCAGCAGGAACTCCGGATCGAGGGGGGCATTTCCGAGGAGGGGGTGCTCGACCTCAACGCCCGTGTGGACTCCACCGACATTTCCACGGTCGCCGACCTGGTAGGACTGCCACGACTCCGGGGTTGGATCGGCGGTCGTGTTCGAATTCAGGGCACCACGGAGACGCCCGAGGCGTGGGTCGACCTCGGCGGGGCCGTTCACCGAGCGAACCGGCCACCCGGTCCTGTCGATGTGCGCGTCAGAGCCAACGGGCGAAGTGTGCGCGGCGATGTACGGCTCCGAGATTCCGGCTCGGGGTCCATGCAATTGGTCGGTGGAGCTCGACTCGGCGGTGGACCGGCTGGGGGAGAGACCCTGATGGGTTTCGCTTCGGACTCCATCGATGTCGTGCTCAGGGCCGAGGCCTTCAATCTTCGGTGGATCGAGGCCTTCCTCACCGCCGAGACCCTGGCCTCCCTGAACGGGATCCTCGAGGGTTCGCTCACGCTCGTAGGCGAGAGCCAGGATCCGAATTTGGGGGGCAGCCTGCGCCTGCGGGACGGCTCGGCTCGCCCGTCGGGGCTGGGCGTCTCCTGGGATGACGTGTCCGCCGTGGTGCGTGGTGACGGCGACCGCCTGGCCGTCGATTCGGTTCGGGTGGCGGGGTCCGGAGGAGCGTTGGTCGGCTCGGGCACGGTAGGAGTGCTCGGGGACATGGACCTCGATCTGCGAGTATCCATGGAGGACTTTCGTGCGATCCGAACGGACGCCTACCGGGCTGTCGTTTCGGGGCAGATCGACGTCGGTGGAGCCGTCCGCGCCCCCGAAGTCGATGGCAGCGTGACGGTGACGTCGCTCGACGTCTTCCTCGATGAGCGGGTGACCTCCGAGGGCCTCGAACCGGTCGAACTGACGGACGAGGACCTCATGATGCTCCGCGAACGGTTCGGCGTGACACCGGATCTCGAGCCCGCCGGGCGCCCCCTCGAGGATCACCTGACCGCCAATGTGGAAGTCGTCCTCGGCCGTGACTCCTGGCTTCGTAAGCGCACCAGTCCCGAGATGGCGGTTCCGTTCAGCGGAACCATTCAGGTCGAGCTCCGGCCGGGCGAGGAGCCCTTCCTGCAGGGGTCCGTCGAGGTCACTCAGGGGCGTGGCTTCGTCGAGCAGTTCGGTCGGCGGTTCGATCTGACGGAGGGTACGGTCACGTTCAACGGCCCTCCGGAGGCGACTCGGGTCGACCTGCAGGCGACGTATACGGTACCGTCGCATGACAATCCCGACGATGCCGAGGTCACCATCGTCCTCGAGATCAGCGGGACGCAGGACGACCTCGGCCTCACGCTGTCTTCGGATCCGCAGATGGAGAACGCGGACATCGTCTCGTACATCGCGACCGGACGCCCCGCCTCTCGGAGCCTGTCCTTCGAGAATGGAGGGGCGGAGGGGGGACTCGTAGCCGCGGGTGCGGACTATGCCTTGAGTCAGATGACTGGGCTGATCGAAGGTGCCGCGGCCCGGAGCGTCGGGCTCGATGTCATCGAGATCCGCCGCGAGGGCCTTCGCCAGGCGACCCTGGTTGCGGGGAAGTACGTCTCACCACGGCTGTACGTGGGGTTCGCGCAACCGATCTCCCTTCAGGAGGGCGACGGCCTCTCCTCCGGAGCCGACGGTCGTTCCGAGCTCGAGATCGAGTATGAAGCCCTGCGTTGGCTACTGATCAACATCGAAGGGTCCGGCTCGGATCTCCGCTTCTTCCTTCGGGGGCGTCATGCGTACTGACAGGTGCGCGATGTTCGGCCTCGTTCTTCTGCTCTCGACGTCGGGGACGTCGCTCGCGGCGCAGCAGTCGGAGGGGTCGGTGATCTCCGAGCGATCGTCGGCTGCCCCGTCCCTGTTCCTCGTCGACAGCGAGACCCGGATCCAGAAGCTCGGTTGGTCGTTTCCAGCCGGTTCGGCGATCGGGGGCGGCCGGCTCAGGGAACGCGTCGCGGTCAGGGGCCCCGGGAGCTTCGCGTGGTTGAGAAGCCTCTTCGACTTCTTACCCGGCGTTTCGGGACCCGAGTACGCGCCGTTCAGCCCGATTGTGTTGCAGCGTGACGTCGTACGACTCCGGCACCTGTATCGCGACGCCGGATTCCCACGCGCTCGGGTCGACTACGACGTGCGGCTCGATACGACAACGAACCGGGTCGGAGTGACTTTGATCGTGGATCAAGGGGAGCCGCTGACCGTCGATTCCATCCACGTTCGCGTGCTGGATGACTCCGCACCGCCCGAGGCGTGGCCCCTGGGTGGCTCCGGCGACGGTGGGAGTGGGTCGTCGGAGGTCGACCTGCCCCCGGAGCTGTCGGACGAGTGGGAGGCCTTCGTGGAGGACCTGGGGGCGTCCCGGGGCAGCCGCTTCGGTCAGCAGGAACGTGCGCGCCTCGTGAACGAGACCACGAATTGGTTCCTGGATCGCGGATATCCGTGGGCCCGGGCTTCCGTAACTCGCGCCGACACCGTCGACACCCGCGTATCGGTCACTCTGGACGCCGTGCCGGGACCGCGAGCGAAGGTGCGAGAGATCCGGATCGAAGGGAACGAGCGTCTCTCGCTCGACGTGTTGATCCGTGAGATCCCCATACGGATCGGCGACTGGTACGATGCCAGCCGCGTCTCGGAGGGCGAGCGCGAGCTGTACCAGCTCGAACTGGTACGCCAGGCTCTGGGTGGCATCGTCGAGAGCCAGCCGTCGGATTCCACCGTGGCGCTGCAATTTCGAGTCAACGAGGGCCGTCCACGTCTCATTTGGGGACGGGTCGGATGGCGTTCGGCATCGGGTGTGTCGGCCGAGGCCCACTGGTCGCACCGAAATTTCCTGGGTGGCGGACGCTCGCTGACCGTGTCCACCAACGCCGAGACCGGCTGGGCCGCGCTGGAGGTCAACAACCCCCGGACGCTCGGTCTCTCGGCGCTCGTTCGGCAGCCCTACCTCATTCAACGGACGATGGATGGTTCCTTCGGGCCCTTCGTGCGATTCAGGGACGATTTCCGAGACCGCTCCCTCCTCTTCGGCGTGGAGTCGTCGCTGGGTTATCGGAAGCGGGCTCTTGAAGCGGTAACCCTGCAGCATCAGCTGTCTCGTCTCAGGGTCGACGACACCTACCAGCTCACACCGGTCCGCGAAGTGGTCCTGCAGGGGGACAGCACCTTCACCCCGACCTTCGTGAAGAGCATCTTCCGGCTCAGCGGTGCCTACGGAACGCTCGATGACCGCATCGACCCGCGCTCCGGGTACTTGATCGAGCCCTCGGTCCAGGTGACGGGCCCCACGGGCATCAGCGACGTGGAGTTCCTCAGGGTCGGCGTGAGAAGCATGACGGTCATCCCCGTTTCGACCGACGCGACTTTGTTCTTGCGCGGGACCGCCGGACGCCTCTTTCCGTTCGGGGAAAGCGATCCCGAGCGCGGCGTCTCGCGAACCCGTGCGATCGTCGGGCTTCGGGACGTCATGTTCACTGCGGGTGGGACCAGCGACGTCCGCGGCTGGGCGAGTGGCCTGATGGGCTCGAAGATCCCCGACGTGCGTGTGAACTCGGATGGCAGTGTCGTGGCCAATCGTTACGTGCCCGCTGGCGGGCTGGCGCGCCTTACCGGCACCGCCGAGCTGGGCCTTCCGTTCCCGTTCCTGCCGCGTCCGCACCGAAGCTTCCTCTTCTTCGACACCGGCCGCGTGTGGAGTCCCGGCGACGTGTTCGACCCGGCCGATCCCGAGCTCAGGCGAGAGGGGTGGGCGTACGCCGTCGGCGGCGGTTTCGAATTCAGGACGTTGGTGGGGCCGGTCCGCTTGGGCGCCGGATACAAGCTCAACCCAGTGCCAGTGGATCTGCTCGATCCGGGTGATGTGGCGCGTGCTCTGGTCGACCAGGTTCCGCTGTCGACACTCGAGACGAAGTCACTCCGTCGGTGGCACCTTCACCTCTCGATCGGGCGAGGATTCTGAATGACCGAATGGGTCCGGCGCGGGCGGCTCCTGGCAGGTGGCTTCGGCGTGGTCGTCGCCATCATGGCGTGTGCCGACGGACCGAAGGGGGCAGGGGATGAGCCTGCGAGTGTCGCTCGTCCGATCCTCCGATCCTGGGACGACGCTCTCTGGTTGGCCGCGCCCCTCGCGGAGCGACCGGTCGCCTATGTCTCCATGGCGGACCGAAGGGTCTTCGTCGATGCGGGCTACCGGGATCGGGCGAGTTGGCTGCTCGACGCGCACATCAGCGTGAGCACGGGGCTGTGGCGAATTCCGTTGCCTGGAGATGCGCCGCGTGAGCCCATCACCCCGGGGGACGAGGAGCGCGAGTTCGAGGAGCTTCCGATCGGAGCGTGGGATCCGTCCCACCGTCCCTCGGATGGGGACATCCGGATCGTTCGCGGTGTCCCGGTGAGCCTCTCACTCGGGCTGGAGTGCATCCCGGTCCAGGGCGTCGACGCTCGGGCGAAGGGCGCCTCGTTGAGATTCATTCGCTCGGATGGCTCCGGCGACGAAACCACGAGGGAGGACTTTCAGCTCCTCGGATTGGCGCGCCGGCATACCGATCCGGACTGCACAGACCGAGGACGCGCCACGGGAATCATGGGATGGGCGGTCCGAGATTGATCGGCATCCGACCGACCGGGCCGCTCGCCGTGGCTACCAGCGTCGCACGCCGGTAGGGCGACGAACGCGGAATGCACGGGCCCGACCCTCGAGCTGTAGGAGCTTACCGAGCATCTCCGTAGGGTCGCGGTGACTCGTGCCGAGGATCTCCGCGGCCTCCTCCGGCGACAGCGGCGCTTCGTCTCCGGCGACCGCGACGGTCTCGCGCTCACCTTCGGCCGGGGGGTCCTCCGCGAACTCGTCCTCGGCGGCATCGGGGACATTCACCGAGCGCGTCACGACGTCGGCTTCCACCGCACCCTCGGTGAGCTCCCGCCCACTTCGCCGCTCGAAGGCGTCGATCGAGTCGAGCAGGCGCAGCGCCATGGCCAGGTTCCACTTCGCATTCTGGTCTTCAGGGCGCAGACGCAAGGCGGACCGGTTCGCGCCGATCGCGGCTGCCGCGTTCTCTCGGACGGAATCCGGATCGGTGGCACCGAGCGCCCGACGTAGGCGCACGAGCCCGAGGTTGTATTGGGCCAGGCCCCGGATCTCTCGCGGGCCCGACTGGGTCGCGCGGCCGAGCTCGATGTCCGCCGCGCTGGAGTCGAGCCCAATGAGCGCGGTACCCAGATTGTAGCGCACTTCCGCGTCGGACGGTGCGCTGAGCGTGCGCGCTTCGTACAGCTCGGCCGCCTCTGCGACTCGACCTCCCCTCTGAAGTCGATTCGCGCGCTCCAGGCTGCCTCGCTCGGCAGACCACGCCGTCACCAGGCCCGCCACGGAGAGCACGCCAAGTGTCGCTCGTCGGATCCAACCCCGCCTCACCAAGCTGCATCCCCTCGTCGGCTGCGGCCCCGCGTCATGATCCCAGTGTCCAGGATCGCGTCGGTGATCAGTAGCGCGAGTGCCACGAGCAGCAACCACATCGTGGGGTCCGCAGGCGCCGGGTCGGTCGTGGCCACGTCGCCGCCGAGCTCCCGCAGCTCATTCAAGAGCGCGCCGACGGCCGCTTCGTCGTCGATGTGGTGAAACGCTCCTCCGCCGGCGCCCGCGATCTCACGAAGGAGGTCAGGGTCGTACGAGGCGACGACCTGTGCTCCCGTGGCGTCCAGGAGGGGTGCGCTCGTCGAGCCGGCGACGAAGAGCGGCCCCCCACCGGTCGTACCGACGCCGGCCGTCCACACGCGCAAACCGGCTCGTGCCACGACCGCCACGGAGTCGAGCACCGCTGCGTTCGTTCCGTGGGCTTCGCCGTCCGAGACGATGAGCAGAACCGGGATCGCGTCGGGCCGAGACCGTGCGGCCCACGTTTCGGCCGCGAAGCCGATCACCTCCGCGAGCGAGGTTCCCTGCTGGCGCTGCTCCACGAGCTCGGGAGACATCGTCGGTACGAAGAAGTCGACGACGGCTCGGTCGTCCGTCACGGGCACGAGCCGGTACGGCCAGCCTGCGAAGAGCGTCAGGGCGACTCGGTCGGCGACGCCTGCGTCGAGAACCTGCGCGACCACCTCGCGCGCACGCTCCGCCCTGGACGGAGCCACGTCCGTCGCGGCCATCGAGTGAGAGAGGTCCACTGCGATGATCAGGTCGACCGGCGTGGGGGGCGGTGGGGGCTCCGCCGCCTCCGGGCGCGCACCCGCGCCCGCGAGGAGCAGCGTCGCGGTCGCGACCACGACACAGGTGAGTCGAGCGAGGGGGAAGCGGTCCAGTGCTCGGCCGGTGAGGCGACGAGCCGCTTCGGGCCCTCCGTATGCCGTGACCAATCGACGAGAGCGCCACCACTGCCACCCGATCGCCAGGGCAATGAGCACCAGGAGGACCGGCCCCCATGGCAGCAATTCCGGACGATCGAAGGTCATGGGATCACGCCCCACCGTGAGCCGCGAAGAACGGTCGTGCCCACCGCCAGCACGAGGGCGAGAAGCGCGAAGACCCATCCGTACGGGGTCGTTTCGATGCGCTCGACCGTGTCCTCCGAGGGTTGAACCAGCCGGTCGATCTCGCGGTAGATCGCTTCCAACGCGCTCACGTCGGTAGCCTTGAAGTACCTGCCCCCTGTGATCCGGGCGGCCTGCGTGAGGACAGTCTCCATCGCCTCGGTGTCGCGACCCTGCTCCTGGCCGATGGCGACCGGGTAGATCGTAACGCCCACGGTGGCGGCGGCCCGGGCCGCGAGCGCTGGCACCACGCCGGCCTTGTTGTGCGCGCCATCCGTGACCAGGATCAGCACCTTGGAGGGATGGGGCGCGTCGTGTAGCAGACCCGCCCCCGCCGCGATCGCCCCGGCGATGTCGGTGCCGTCCTGCAGAAGTCCGACTTCGAGCCCCCGCACCGCTTCCTGGACGACGAAGCCGTCGTGCGTGAGTGGAAGTCGCGTCAGCGCCTCACCGGCGAACGCGACCAGACCGATGTCGTCGTCTCGTGCCTCGATGAAGCTCAGCGCGGTGGCCTTCGCCACGTCGAGGCGGCTCTGTCGGGCACCCATGTCTTCGGCCCACATCGAGGTGGAGAGATCCAACGCGAGGGCAATGCCTGCCCCCTCCACGCGTGGCTCTTCGATCACGCGGATCGCCTGCGGGCTCGCCAGCGCGACCGCGATCGAGGTGAAGGAGAGCACGCGAAGGAAAGGCGGGATCGACTCGAGGAGGGCCCCCAGCAAACCGATGCCACGACGCTCGTCGGGTTGCGCAAGGATGACGCCCGCCGACGGGCGAGGTCTCATCCACCCCGCGAGCGCAATGAACCCGGGTATCAGCCACAGCCACGCCGGCTCCGCGAGTCCAAAGGTCATGACGAGTCCTCGGAAGCGCTTCGCCCGTCGGTCGGTTTCGGTCCTCCGGCCGAGATCGAACCACCCGGCTGGGACGACTCGACCCAGGCGCGCACGGCTCGCCAATCTTCCTCGGCTGCGGCTTCGTCCGGCCTCCGTCCCCCGAACTTGACCGCCTCGGCCAGCCGCATCTCGGCGGCGATCGCCTCGCCGGCGACCTTTCGTTGAATCGCTTCCGACCTCCTGGGACCCTGAAGGTCCGTCATGAGCTCGGAGCTCGTCCATGAGGGCGTCCAGTCGGTGCGGAAGGTCTCGACGTAGCGGCGGATGGTGTCGCTCCACCCGGCATAGAAGGCGCGCACCTGGCCCGACCGGTGGAGGTCGGCCGCGTGTAGCTCATCGAGCGCGGCGAGCGCGCGTGCGCGAGCATCGGGAGGCGGCGGCTGTAGAAGCCGATTCCGCTCTTCGACCCAATCGCGCGCCGATGCGACCACCACACCCGCGAAAAGGACGCCGAACGCCGCGAGGAGCAGTGTCACGGCCCAAGCGCGATCGCCTCCCGACACGTCGGCGGCCGGCCTCGGGGCGAGCTGTGTGGTGAGGTCGTCCAGCGTGAAGACCGAAGCGACCCAAATGCGCTGCTCGGGGACCGTCCGCATCACGGCGGAGGGCACTCGCCCCGGCGATTCCCGGAACGCCGACCAAGAGCCGACGCGGCCGTCAGCGTCGACGAAGCCAGCCGACCGGCCCTCCTCTAGAGGTGCCACGAAGACGTCGATCTCCGGAACGGCCACGACCCCGGTCTGAAATGCGATGAGTGGGTACACCACCTCGAGCGTCGAGCCGTCGCCGGGGCCGGGGCCGGGTGAGGACGTCCATTGCACGGCTTCAAACGACTCGAAGGCACCCGCCTCCAGCGAGTCGGGGAAGAAGGCGACCGCATCCGCGCCCACTTCGAGGATGAATCGAAGCTCGAAGCGGTCCCCGATGCCGACCGTGTCCGCAGAGAGGCCCACGTCGAGCACGCCGACCTGGGCCGCGGCGGGCAGGGTCGCCAACGCGGCGGCGGCCGCCGTGGCGAGCCAGAGCGCAACGGAGCGCAAGACCCGCGCCCGTCGTCGGAAGAACCCGATGAGCGGGGGCAGATATTCTTCAGTGGTGTCGACGTCGACGACGTCCATCCGGAGGTCACGAAAGATCGAGTCCACCTCGCTGCGTGCGGCTTCGAGGCTTTCCTCGTGGCGGGCGCGGACGGCCGGACTACTGGTGTTCACGATTCGACGCGCGCCCGTCTCCGGATCCGTGACGGCCATCATTCCCACATTGGGCAGTGTCCCGACCGCCGGATCGGACAGCCGGATCGCGACCACGTCATGGTCCCACGCGAGCTTACGCGCAGATAGCGGGAGGTCGGGGTCGCTGGCCTTCGCCGTCACGAAGTCGCTGATCACGAAGACCGTGGTCCGCTGCCGCAACACCTTTTCGGCGTAACGAAACGCTTCGGAGAGCCTCGTTCCACGGCCCTGTGGACGAAACGCCAGGATATCGAGCACGAGTCGAAGTGCGTGACGGCGACCCGTGTCGGGAGGAACGAAATACTCGACACGATCCGTGACGAGGAGCAGCCCGACACGGTCGTTGTTGGCCGTGGCCGCGAGCGCGAGGATGGCGGCGATCTCGGCGGCCACACGCGCGTTCGACTTGGCTCCGGTCCCGAAGGCTTTCGATCCGGACAGGTCCACGATGACGAGTGCGTTGAGCTGTCGCTCTTCGACGAACTCCTTGAGGAATACGCGTCCCCGCCTCGCCGTGACGTTCCAGTCGATCGCCCGGACGTCGTCCCCGGGTTGGTACTCACGGACGTCCGAGAACTCGAGACCTCGCCCCTTGAAGATCGAGTGGTACTCGCCGCTGAACAGAGACTCCACGAAGCGACGCGTGGCGAGCTCGATTCTCTTCACCTGAGCACTGATCTCGGGTGAAAAGACGTGGTGAGATCGTGGTTGGTCGGCATCCTTCTGGCGCCGCCGAAACATCAGGGAGACGGAACCGCCTCGAGTACGCGCCGCACGATCGCGTCGGAGTCGATGCCGCGAGCGTCGGCTTCGTAGGTGGTCCGCAGCCGGTGGCGCATGACCTCGAGCGCCATCGCCTTCACGTCGTCAGGCATCACGAAGTCACGACCCCTCAGGAAGGCCCGGGCTCGCGCCGCGCGCGTCAGGAAGATGGTCGCGCGCGGCGACGCACCGTACTCGATGAGACCGGCGACGTCGCTCAGGCCGTACTCGGCTGGCTCCCGCGTGGCGAAGGTGAGCTCGACGATGTAGTCGAGCACGTCGTCGTCGAGGCGCACTTCGGCCACGTGCCCGCGGGCTTCCTCGATCTCTTCCACGGTGACCACCGACTCGAGCGGCGTCCGGTCGCCCGCGCCGACCCGGCGAACGATCTCCTTCTCCTCCGTCCGATTCGGATATCCGATCTGGAGCTTCATCGCGAACCGGTCCAGCTGAGCTTCCGCGAGCGGATACGTGCCGTGCAGCTCGACCGGGTTCTGGGTCGCCAGCACCATGAATGGTCTGTCGAGCGTGTACGTGTCTCCGGCGATCGTGACCTGCCGCTCTTCCATCGCCTCGAGCAGCGCGGCTTGGACCTTCGGCGGGGCGCGGTTGATCTCGTCTGCCAAAATGATGTTGGAGAAGATCGGGCCCTTCTGGACCCGGAACTCACCCGCGGCCTGATCGAAGATCGGTGTGCCGATGATGTCGGTGGGCAGCAGGTCCGGGGTGAACTGGATGCGGCGGAACCCTGTATGGATCGCTTCGGCGAGCGTGCGCACCATGAGCGTCTTTGCGAGGCCAGGCAGCCCCTCGAGCAGGATGTGTCCGCCCGTGAGCAGCGCGACGAGCAGCCCCTCGACCGCGTGGTCCTGTCCGACGATGCGCTCGTGGACGGCCCCCGTGACCGAGGTGAGGATACTGGAGCCCTCGGATACCGTCGCTTGCTCCATGCGCCCTATCCTCGACGCGCGTGCCAGGCGCGGAGCACCTCGGCCTCACGCTCGGCGGTGAGCCCGGAGCGAAGTGCCTCGCGCCGGGGCTCGGGTCGGGAGAAGTGGTAGTCCAGCGTGTCGGCCGCGGTCTCCGCCAGCGGGCGGAAGGTGAGGCCGGCCTCCACCTCGGGGGTCAGGTCGAAGCGGGCGAATCCTTCGTTCCCATCGGTCGGCGGACGCCAGACCGGCATCTCCGCGTAGGGGCGCACGCCCATCCCTGCGAGGAATTCGACATCGTCCACCCACGTGAAGCTGGTCTCCGCAGTCGTCACCGCGCGGATGCCGTAGAGCAGCTCGGACATCGGGCGTGGAACGCGTGGACCGACGCAGTTGAAGGTACCCATGGTCGAGTCCTCACCGAGGCGGATCATGAACTCGGTGAAATCGCGCACGTCGATGATCTGAACCGGATCGGTCCCGTCGCCCGGAGCGAGCACCTCACCTCCCCGGTGAATCCGTATCGGCCAATAGGAGAAGCGATCGGTCTCGTCGCCTGGGCCAATGATCAGGCCGGGGCGCACGATCGTCGTCCGGCCGGGCATGATGCGCATCGCGTTGCGCTCCGATTCCGCCTTGGCCAGACCGTAGGGCAGGCGATCGCCGGGGCTCAGCCCGGCCCGCTCATACGTCCAGGTAGGTGCGGCGATGCTCATGGGAACTCGACTCACATCGGCGTACGCGGAGCGGGACGAGACATACATGAACTGATCGACCTGGTCCCTCAGGAACTCGGCGGCCATCTCGACCCAATCGGGCTGTGACGTGGAGTTGTCGATGACGAGGTCCCATCGACGACCGCGCAGCGCCTCGTAGTCCCCGTTTCGGTCCCCGACGAGCGTTTCCAGATAAGGGAAGACCGAGCGGCCCGAGCCGCGATTGAAGAGCGTCACGTTGTGTCCCCGGTCCAGCGCATATCGGACCTGGAACGGACCGATGAATCCGGTGCCGCCGAGGACGAGCACGTCGAGCTTACGAGGCGCCTCTTGGACGTCGCGCGCCGCATATCGAGCGGCTGGACCCTCGCTCGGCGCTTCCTGCCCCCCGAGCGATGACGGACCCAGCCCCAGTCCGAGTGCTCCGCCGGCCGTGGCCGAAAGCTTCAAGAAGTCTTTTCTGGTGGTGCCCATGGGTTTCCTCGGTCAATCCGGCGGGAGCTGCTACGAGCGAGCGACGAATCTGCTCGCCAGGGGTCGGTGCCGCAAAGAGGGCCACGGGACGGATCCCGCGACCCTCTGTGCGTGTCGGTTTTCGGGCGCCTCGGCCCGGAGCGCTGTTACCCGCGCTGACTGCTCATGACGGACGTCTTGAGGATGTCCTCGAACGCGTTCATGAAGCGTCCCATCTCCTCTTCGGTTCCGATCGAGACGCGGAGGTGGTCGAGCATCGGTGGGAAGTCTCGGCCCACCGCGACCTTTCGCTCTCGGAACGCTTGGCGGATCGGGGCGACCGGCTGCCGCAGGTTCACCATGAAGAAGTTCGTCTGCGACGGAATGCTCTCATAGCCGAGGCCGGCAAGATCGGCGATGGTCTGCTCGCGCCACTTGCGGTTGTGGTCGAGGATCGCCTTCTGCGCCTGAGTATCCTGCATGCCCGCCACTGCTCCCCACCGGGCGAGTGCGTTCACGCTGCCCGTGCTGTAGGCGCGCATCTCCTGGATCATGTCGGCAGGAGCGATCGCGAAGCCGATCCGCATCGCTGCCATCCCGTAGAGCTTCGAGAACGTCCGCGCGATGATGACCTTACGGCCCTCAAGTGCGTACTTGATCGACTCCTCGTACTCCGGGTCTTCCACGAAGTGGTGATACGCCTCGTCGATCAGGACCGGGACGTCTTCCGGGATGTTGTCGAGGAGGTACTCGATCTCGGCCGCGGTCATCGTGACGCCCGTCGGATTGTTCGGATTGCAGACGTAGACGAAGCCGACGTCGCGGTAGTTGCGGTTCGTGGCGTCGACCATGCGCTGCACGTTCTGGCGGTGGTCCGGCTCCAGGGGGAGCAAGACGTTGTCCGCATCGATCCCCGTCGCGTGGCTGTACACCGAACCGTAGGACGGCTCGACGCCGATGACCTTCTTGCCGTGGCCGAGGTAGGTGAGGCCGACCACTTCGAGGATCTCGCCGGAGCCCGCACCCAAGAGGAGGTGCTCACGGTCGACCCCGTGGGCGTCGGCGATCCTTTGCTGAACGTCGTTGTCCGGGTACCCATAGCGCATGGAGTACTTGAACGCGTACGTCATCGCCTCGAGGGTCTTCTGCGAGGGACCGAACGGGTTCTCGTTCGACGACAGATGCGCGAGCGCGTCGTATTCGTCGACCCGTGACTGAAGAGCACGGAGCATCGGGGGACCCCCCGGGATCCGTCGGATGCCCCGCTGGGCGGCGTGAAGCTCACGGGCCGCCAGGACTTCGGGGGCGATCGCGAGTGTTCCGAGGGCGGCGGCCGCCCCTCCGACGAAATTCCGACGAGAGACGTCGTTGCGATTCATGGTCTCGTTCCTCCGTGCGTGCGTGGCGCCCTCAGGGCGTGGGGAGCCCCTCAAGTCCTTGAGAATCCGTCATGGAGGCGAGTTGTGCAACCAGGGAGCAGTTGGAATGCGATGGATCGGGGCCGGATGGTCGATCTCCTCCGGCGGCCGGATGCCTGGGTCGAGACGATCCGCGCCGTTGGCGTCGGTGCTGAAGATCGGCCCCAAATCGGCGAGCCGCCTACCCTCGTGCCGGCGCTTCGGGGGGTACTCAACCGCCCTACGGACGTCGGCGTCAACGCGCCCTACCAGGGATTGACCCGGTATCCCTCGTCCTGGAGCAGCAAGAAGGCCGTCATGGCCGAGAGCGCCACTTGCACTCCGGGAATGAGCTGATCGGTCGGCACACCGCGGGATGCGGCACTTTGGCCGCACAGGATCACCGGCTGGTCCGCGGCGATGAGCTCTGCGATGAGCTTCGAGTTCGGGTTGTCGACGCCGAAGCGTGCGCGGTAGGCCTCGTCATTCAAGAGCTCGAACGAGGCGGCGCCGTGGGCGACGATCGCGGCACTGAGGCGCTCCGCCGGCACCCCCGCCTGCGCGTGCATGTTGAGGAATCGAGCGACCGTGTTGATGCTCGCGTTCATTCGCTCGGGCGTAGAAGCGGGAGCGGCGATCTCGAAGGCCACTTTGTAGTCGCGATCGGTCGGCGTCACCAGGTCGGGATCGACCGCGAAGACGGCTCCGGCCGACTCGACGATCGGGCCCGCCTTCGCGCGGGCCTGGGCCTCGATGGCGCCTGGATCGACGAGGGTGAGGGCGGCGAGGATCCAGGGGAGGCTCGCGACTCGGGAATGGGTGCTCATGGTGGATTACCTATGAAGGTTCTGGGATCGGGTGTCGCCGTCCGTGCCGTCGGCTCGAGCGTGGTCGTGGTCGTGCCGCCCCTGGTGGAAGACGACGTGGACCAGCGACCCACTGACGAACCCCTGATACAACTCGGCGCCCCCTCCGTGCGCGTCTCCGAGAAACTCCGTGCCCAATCCGAATCCCGCCAGCGTCGCCAGGACGACCGAGGCGACGCCGGCCGTCGCAGCCGTGGGTCCGAAACGCGGCCGGATGAGCCACCAGATGACCAACCCGACCGGAATCCGGTGAACGATGACGGCGAGCGCGAAGGCGTCGTCGATTCTCCCGCCCCCGGGGCCGAACGCCGCGCCCTCGAGAAGCGCGTGTAGCACGAGCCCCGAAAGGCCGACCAGGAGCGCGAGATTGTCGGTCTGGTCCGCGAGCGCGTGTGAGGCGCGTTCGATCACGGTCGGGATCACGAAGCCTGCCCCGACCGCGAGGAGGGGCACGACGCTTCCCTCGCTCCACGCATGCGGTACGACCTGCCATGCCACCAGCAGCGGGACCGCGAGGTAGACGAAGCCGTCGACGAAGGTGACCGCGCGTGGATGTGGATGTAGGAGGCGGTACAGCACCGGCCCGAGGACCGGCGCTGCGGCCGCCGCGATCAGATAACCCACGCAGTGCCCTCGCTCAACGCACCCCGACGATTCCGCGAACCGAGTCGATGAGCTTCGCGGAATCCCACCCGACCCCGTTTCGGAACACGATGCTCGTATCGTGCAGGTTACCCGCGCGATCGAGGTCGGCGTCGATGACGACGAGGTCCGCGGTCATGCCGGGGGCGATCGTGCCGACACGGTCGTCGATGCCGAGCACCTTCGCGCCGTTGCGACTCATGATCTGAATCACCTCGGCAGGTGTGAAGCCGGCCTCCAGGAGCAGCTCGTAGTTCCGCTGATCCCCGAAGCCCGGAGGCGCCGCACCGTACCCGGTCGGATCGACGCCCGCCGCCAAGAGCCCACCCGCGGCGACGAACGCCCGCTCGTATTCGAGGGCCTTCGCGTACACGGCTGGGTCGATGGCGCCACGGCCGGCGCGCCGCGCGATGGCGATCTCGCGAACCTCCTCGGCGATCTCCGGCGCGAGCACGTCGTAGACACGCTCGTCGATCGGGGGCCGACCCGAGACCGAGATCTCGTAGACCACCAGCGTAGACGTCATGGCCACGCCGTTGTCGATCATATCCCTGAACGTGGCCTGCACCTCCGGGCCGTTCACGTCGAGATCCGCGTATCCGCTTCGAAACCCGGGCGGACACTCGTCCGGCCTCTTGTTCGGCGCGTATTCGCTGTTCGCGAAGAGGCCGTGCTCCACGTTGTCGATTCCGAGCGCGACGGCCTCTCGGTACCCGACCGAGCAGAGGTGTGCGGTCACTTTCACACCATGACGGTGTGCTTCCTCGATCGCCGCCTGGAGCTCGGCACGGGAGATCCAGGTGTAGGCCTTGAACCAGTCTACGCCCTCTTCGGACCAGTAGCGGACCACGCGTCGCGCCTGCTCCGGACCCTCGAGGCGTGTCATGGTCTGTGAGCCCTGCTCACCGGTCAGGTACGGTCCGGTGGTGAACATCGTCGGCCCGATCACCCGACCCGCATCGATCTCGCGCTTGAGGTTCAGTTCAGCGTACGGCTGTTGGGCGCCGGTCGTGCGAATCGTCGTGACCCCCGAAGCGAGATAGAGCCGGGAGCCGGAAAACGACAACTGGGCCGCGCGCCCGTTGCCCCCCGTGTAGTAGCTATGGTCGTGCAGGCCGACCAGGCCAGGGATCACCGTTTGTCCGGATAGATCGACCACTCGGGCCCCCGAGGGGATCTGGACGCTCCCGGTGGGTCCCACCGCCGTGATGCGCTCCCCCTCGAGGACGATCGTCTGCCCGCTCATCGCCGGGGCGCCGGTCCCGTCGTACACCTTGGCATTGGTGAGCGCGATGGTGCCCCGGGGAATGGCGACAAACTCGGAGAAGTCTTGAGCCGAGATCCCACAGGGGGCGAGGACCACGCCCGCGAGGAGGACGAGGGCTCTGAGGACGGCGTTGGCGTTCATGGTCTGCTTCCTTCCACGTCGAAGACGAACTTCATTCCGGACTCGAGGTGCTCGGCGATGTGACAATGCACCATCCAGCGCCCCGGATTGGACAACTCGAGCAGGATGTCCGTCGTCGAGCCCGTCGGCAACAGGACGGTGTCCTTCCAAACCCGGTTCGCGTTGACGACACCGTTCTGCTCGAGCACGAGAAACCGCTGCCCATGGATGTGCAGGGGGTGCTGCATGGCGTGGAAAGCGCTCCGGTCGTTCGTCACGCGGATCTTCACGACGTCG
>JAOTVL010000157.1 GCA_029863525.1 Gemmatimonadota bacterium | reverse complement strand
GCCTGGTATCTGCCCGTGGGCCACGATCAGCCGTTCGAGTTGACCTTCGAGGGCGAAGCGGGCGGGGTCGTTCGGAACCTACCGCCGCTGAACGGAGCCGAGATGGCCGGATTGAAGGGGCTTCTCGAGGACGGCGAGGTCGCCAAGATCGGACACGACCTCAAGCGGTCCGCGCTGGCCCTTTCGGTGGCCGGCGTCACGCTCCGTGGGCTGGACTTCGACGTGATGATCGCGAGCTACGTGCTCGACCCGGGGCGCCGAGACCACGACTTGAAGACGCTCTCCATGGAGATCTTCGGGCACAAGCCGATCGCACGCGGCGACGTCGTCGGGTCAGGGCGCGGCAGGATCGCGTTCGCCGATGTGCCGGTCGAGCGCGCGCGGGACTTCCTCTGCGAGTTCGTCGACATCACGTGGCAGCTCGCGGAGCACCTGCAGGACCGGCTCGACGAGGCGTCGCTCGGTGCTCTCATGGCCGACCTCGAGATGCCGCTCGTCCCTGTGCTGCTCCGCATGGAACTGGAGGGGATCGCCATCGACGAGGAGTTCTTCGAGACGATGCGCGGCAAGCTCAAAGTGGAGCTGGATCTGATTCAGGACGAGATCTTCAAGGTCGCCGGGGGCGACTTCAACCTCAACTCGACCCAGCAGCTGCGTCAGGTCCTCTTCGAGAAGCTCGACCTTCCGGTCCTAAAGAAGACGAAGACCGGCCCGTCAACCGATGCATCCGTGCTCGAAGAGCTCGCGACGATGGGTCATGAGGTCCCCCGGTTGATGATGGAGTACCGTGAGCTCGAGAAGCTCCGCTCCACCTACGTCTCGGCGCTTCCCAAGCTGGTGAATCAGCGGACCGGCCGTATCCACACGAGCTTCAACCAGACCGTGGCCGCGACAGGCCGACTCTCTTCGAGCGACCCGAATCTTCAGAACATCCCGATCCGGACCCCACTGGGCCGGGAAATCCGTAAAGGCTTCGTCGCGTCGCCGGGAAAGGTGTTCCTCGGCGTCGACTACTCACAGATCGAGTTGAGGGTGCTCGCCCATTTTTCCGGCGACGACGCCTTCGTGACCGCCTTCACCGAGGGCATCGACGTTCACCGCCAGACGGCGTCGGTCATCTTCGACGTGCCGGTCGAGCAGGTCTCCGCCGGCCAGCGGGGACAGGCCAAGACGGTCAATTTCGCCACGCTCTACGGACAGGGTCCGTTCTCCCTGGCGAAGCAGCTCGGCATCACCCGAGAGGAGGCCAAGGAGTTCATCGCGACGTACTTCGAGCGCTTCCAAGGGGTGCGTGACTTCCTCGACCGACAGGTCGAGCAGGCGAAGGAGAGCGGGTACGTGGAGACGCTGATGGGGCGGCGGCGGTACGTTCCCGAGTTGAGATCGAGGAATTGGAGCGTGCGCCAGTTTGGAGAGCGGATCGCGCAGAATACTCCGATTCAGGGCACCGCCGCCGACATGATCAAGAAAGCGATGATCGACGTCCAGACGCGGCTCGACGACACGGGTCTCAACGCGAAGATGCTCTTGCAGGTACACGACGAGCTTCTCTTCGAGGTGCCGGAGGGCGAGGTCGACGACGTTCGCGTCCTGGTCGTCGAGGAGATGGAGGGAGCGGTCGAGCTCGACGTCCCGGTCGTGGCCGAGTGGGGCGTTGGAACGAGCTGGTACGACGCGAAGGGGTGAACCGGTAGGACCGCGAAGCGAACGTCACGCCGAGGCCGGTCCGGGCGATCGTCCTCCCCTGCTATCCGCCCGCCCCGTCGCTACGTGCATCCTTTCCTGCAGAGCCCGCGCGAGGGCGCGGGTCGACGCAATCACAACGGGAGGGATCCCATGAGCCGGTCCGTGAACAAGATCACCCTGATCGGGAACGTCGGTCGTGATCCGGACATCCAGCAGACCAAGAGTGGCAAGAAGGTCGCCCACTTCTCACTCGCGACGAACCGCCGCATACCCACAGGGTCGGACGAGGAGGCGCGGACCGATTGGCACCGGCTCACCCTCTGGAATCGACAGGCGCAATTCGCGGAGGACTACATCCGGACGGGTGACCGCCTCTATGTGGAGGGACGCCTCGAGTACGACTCGTACGAACGCGACGGCGTGGTCATTCCCACGGCCGAGGTCGTCGTCTGGGAGGTCGTGCGGTTGAGCTCCAAGGTCGGCTCCGCCGAGGTCGATCTGGAGATGGACGAGGCGGCGTAGCCGCTCGTCTCTCGCTGGGGTGGGTGGGTCGGCACGGTATACCAGGCCGGCTCACCGCACTTCTTCAACAGCCGTCTGAAGCTTCCTCAACACCCTTCCGATGCTTCTTCAACAGCCTTCTAAAGCCAGTTGCGGAACTTCGGTGCAACGGAGAAGACGGCTTCCCATCCCCCGCCTCCCAGCCCTCTCGCCACGTCGAAACGCATGGCGTCCCAGCCGAACGACAGGCCGAGGCCCACCGAGGCCTTCGGCTCGCTGGCGCCGGAGGCCGACCAATCCGGCGGCAATTCGACCCCATTCAGATAGGCCGCACCGAGCGAGCCGATGGCGCGCACGCCCAGATAGGGTGGGTAGACGGGCACGGTTACCTCCGACCGAACGAGCCAGTAGGCGTTGCCCGCGAACTCACGGTAGTCGTGCCCCGGTAGCGTGTACCTACCCCCGATCAAGTACAGAGTCTGCGGTGGGGCATCGGGGTTCGTGAGGGCGCCTTCGGCGGACACGCGACCGGACAACGGATCGCCGGTCGCCCCGAGGTCCCACGCGGCTTCGACCGCGATCGAGCCGAATTGGCGACCGTCGAAAACACCCCCGGTTCCTATCCATTGGGCGGAGCCGCGACCAGGCAGTCCGGTGCGAAGGCCCAGGGAAGCGGAGGCGAGAGTTCCCTCTTCGATCGATCGAACGGGACGGAATTCGGTGTCCGGCCCGTCCGAGACGACGTCGCGCGCTCCGCCATGCTCCTCGAGCGAGAGGCTCAGCGTCCATCGGCTCGCCGGCCGGTGACCGAAGCGGAGGGTGCCCCCCCGTCGGAAGAAGGGGTCCAGGTAGTCCTTGGAGCCCGACGCCGACGAGATCGAATTCTCCAGCGGTGTGGCTCCGGGGTTGCCCCCGATGTCACCCATGGCGTCCCAGTACAGATCGAGCGTCGGTGCCATTCCCTGGCCACCGCCCCCCACGGAGACGGCTCCTGAAGGGCGATCGCGCCCGATGGCGTATCCCGCCGTCGTGCGAATCTGCAGTTCGCCGCGAGGGCGGAGCGTGATACCGGCTCCGAGATAGATGCCTTCCGCGCGGTTGTAGCGCGCAAAGTCCGAGAGGCGAGCTGCGTATAGTCGAAATCCCGACAGACCGCTCAGAACCTCGTCCTCGACGACGCCGCGGACCTGCTCGCGGACCTCCTCCATTTTGACCGATGGGCCGATCCCACCGGACTCCTCGAGTTCCTCGAAAATGCCCCGCTCGAAGGCGAAGCTCCGTCTCTGGTTGGGAGAGACGGAGCGGACGCCTGTTCCGAGGAACAGATCGTCGTCGATGTCGACGTTGAAGTCGTAGTCCCGGATGTCGAACGTGCTCCGAATCGTGCTGCCCGCCATGAAGTCGAAATACGGGATCTCCCGTCGGATCTCGACCTCCTGGCGGTAGGGGAGCCAGTGCGTTCCCAGCCAAAGCGAGTTGTCGAGCGAGATCCGGATGTAGTCGAGGTAAGGATCGACGTACGAGGCCGCCGTGAACGAGAAGTTCATCCGGACGATCGCCGCGCGGTCGCGGTCGACGAACAGCGTTCCGACGTACCCCGGCCCATCGAGGTTCTTGGGCCGCACGCTGATCTCGTAGACACGTACTTCCTCGAGTCCGCCCGCATAGCTCAGGCTGAGCGAGTCTGACAGGAGGAAGTCGTACACGGATTCGGCCCTCGGCCCGACCGGGTGCACCACGGCCTCGACCTCGTCTCCGTCACCGAGTCGGATGAAATCGCCGAAATCGTCCTGAACCACGGTCAGGTGGTCGAGGTGGTAGCGGATGCCAGTGGGAAGCACCTTCTCGTCGCGCATCCCCACGATCCACTGCTGGGTCTCGTTCGGGGCTCGCCAGAAGAGGTCCAGGGCCACTTGGTCGCCCTTCACCAGGACGTTGGTCGCGGAGTCGGGTCGGTCGACGAAGAAATAGACGTGGCCGAGCGCCCGTGCCTGATACGACGTGACCTCGGAATCCACGGTGGCCGAGGCACGTTGATCACGCGCGCGCTCGACGAGCCGAAGGACGCGGACGTCGTTCCAGTCGCCGCGCTGCTGCCCGACATCCTCCTCCGGCCTCGGAGGGGCTCGATCGGGGTCGCCTGCGCTTTGGGCCGACAGCGTGCCCGGGCACGAACCGAATTGCGCCACGATCGCGGCGAGGACGAGCGCGGCGGTCGTCAGTGTGAGGCGCGTGGCGGAGGGTGTCATCTGGGGGTGGTACGTTCGTGTCGGGTGGGCGGTTCCTGCTCGACCCCCGCGGGAGGTCCCGATCGTTCGAGTGAATGCCGGTGCGGGGGCACGACAAAGGCCCCGTCCGTCGGACGGGGCCCTTGAATCAACCGGGACAAATGGCGGCGGCGGGGCGTCGCGGCCCGGCCGAGTCTCGGGTCAGTTCGCGTTCCAGAAACCGGACAGGGACTCACCGTGCGGGCTCTCCCGCAGCTTCTCGAACGCACGATTGCGGATCTGACGGATCCGCTCGCGCGTGACACCCAGGAGGGAGCCGATCTCTTCGAGTGTACGCTCTTCTCCGTCGTCCAACCCGTAGTAGAGATAGAGGATCTTTCGCTCGCGTTCGGTGAGGTAGCTCTCGAACATTCCCTCGAGGAATTCACGCCGAGCGATCGCCTCTACGTCTTCTTCGATGTCGGCAGCGGCTGCACCGGCGAAACGCTCACCGAAGCTCGCACTGTCGCGATCGCCGCGATCGATCGGCGCGTCGAGGCTTAGCTCCGACGCCGCGACCCGACGTAGCGCGCGGATCGTGTCGACCGGCTCGTCCATCTCGTCGGCGATCTCCTGATCCGTCGGCGTACGGCCGAGTGACTGGGTCAGCGCTGTGTTCGTACGCGCCAGCTTGGCCAGGTTCGAGTTCTGGTTGAGCGGGATGCGGACCGAGCGCGTCTGCTCCGCGAGCGCTTGAAGAACGGTCTGCCGAATCCACCAGACGGCGTAGCTGATGAACTTCACCCCTTTGTCGGGATCGAACTTCTTCACAGCCTTGAGGAGCCCCTCGTTGCCGATACAAACCAGCTCGGCGAGTCCGAGTCCCCGTCCCTGGTACTTCTTCACATAGGAGATGACGAAGCGCAGGTTCGCCGTGACGAGCCGTTCGGCGGCTTCCTTGTCTCCCACGCGGGCGCGTCGAGCGAGCTCCCGCTCTTCGCGGGGGTCTTGGATCAGGGGGTACTTCTCAACGTCCTGCAGGTACTGGTCGAAAGAGTCCAGGCCACGAGAGGAAGAAAACATTCGTTTTTTCCGGACCTCGGTTCTGCGGGTCGATGAGGCACTGATCCCGGTAGGGGCACCGCCCTACAATCCGCCTGGGGATTGGCTTGCTGGGGGGCTGAAAAGGACCAGTCGGCGATATTTCAGGGTGAAAACGAAGGTATAAAAGCCTGTTTCCGGGGTCAAAGGTTTTTTTTCGGCCCGCGGGGGACGACGCGCAGGACCCTGTGTCATTCACCCAAGAACTCGGCGCTCAACCCCTCCGTGCTGGGTCCGTTCGCTCCCACGATCACGAACGAGCGTGGCCTATCCGCGAATTCGATCCGCCGAAACAGATCGAGATCGGTGACCGACGTGGCCTGATACCCTTCGAGATCGATTCGACGAGATCGTCTGCGAGACTCGAGTACGAAGGCGGCCCGGGTCCCGTGAACGACGAGCCATCCCACGGCGAAGAGGGGCGCCCCGTCCAGGCGCCAGGCCCCGACCGGACATCCGCGAAGCGCCGCTCCGTGGGCCAGGGCCTCGTCGTTGTCGTGTAGCGCGTCGCGGACCCTTGCGGGCAGTTCGTCCGATCGGCGCCACCGCCTGCGTCCGAGCGTCCGAAACGCGCGGGCGACTCCCAGTCGGATCGAATACGCGAACGCGCGCAGGAGGAACGGAGTCGCCGGCGCCAGCGCGGCGAGCACGGCGAGGGAAGCCACAAAGGCCCACGACGGGCGATCCAGCGCGAGGGCAACGGCGCCCAGCACGACGACGTCCTCCGCCACCGAAAGAAGGAGGGGCGAGGGGCTGTCGGTGCCCCGCAGGACCCGGATCGCCCAGGCGCCGCTCCGGGCTCCGTGTGCCAGGGAGGCGAGCGCCCCGGCGAGCACGGCTCCGACCAGGAGCATGGGTACCGGCTGACCATCGAGCAGCAGGAGCGCGAGCAGCGCACCCGACACCGGGCGGATGATCGCGTGGAAGGCGTTCCAAACGAGTGCCGCCGGGGGGAAGCGTTCCGCGGCGAACTCTGCGAGATAGAACGCGCCGACGGTGATGAGTACGGAGGGCGGGTCGAGGTCACCGAGCGCCCCGGGCAGGGGCAATGCCCAGAGTCCCGTGGTCGGCGCTGCGCCGATGAAGAGGAGCGTCAGGTAGAGATCGAGGCCCGCCGCCAGCGCGAGCGGGGGGAGCGCGAGTAGCTCGATGGGGAGCTCGATCATGTCTTGAACTCTGGCGCCGTCATGCAGAGCACGGCGTTGATTCCTCCGAAGCCGAAGGAGCTCGACAAGGCGACGCCGACGCGGGCGTCCCGGCCGGGCCGGTCTACGTGCTCGTCGGCTCGAACGTAGTCGAGGTCACACCCCTCACCGGCCGTTTCCAGATTGAGTATCGGAGGGATCCACCCGTCGGCGATCGAGAGACATGCGATCGCCGCCTCGATGGCTCCCGAGGCACCGAGGGCATGGCCGTGGTACGGTTTCGTGCCCGTCACCGAAACCTCGTCGGCCCGGGTCGTCAGCGCCTGCCGGATCACCTGGGACTCCGTGCGGTCGTTGAGTTGCGTCGAAGAGGCGTGGGCGTTGACGTGATCGACCGCGTCGGGAGCCAGCCCCGCCATATCGAGC
>JAOTVL010000156.1 GCA_029863525.1 Gemmatimonadota bacterium | reverse complement strand
GGGAAGGCGTGATGTATGTCGAAACGTCACGCCGCGACGACGGATGGAGTGTCGAGCTCGCCATCCCGTTCTCGACGCTCCGATTCGACCCGAGTCGTCCAGCCCAGGAATGGGGCATCAACTTCATTCGCCGGGTGCGGAGGAAGAACGAGGACTCGTTGTGGGCCCCCGTGGCGCGGCGAACGCGGGTCCACCGGATGGCCGAGGCGGGCACGCTGATAGGGCTCCCGCAGCTCGAGGGAGGCCGGAACCTCAGCGTCAAGCCCTACCTCCTGGGTGCGGACGTCGGCGGTACGCTGCCTGCGTCAGCGGATCGGGGACAGAGCTACGACGGGGGCATCGACGTGAAATGGGGCGTGACGCCCCGGATGACCGCCGATCTCACGTGGCGGACCGACTTCTCTCAGGTCGAGGCGGACCAGGAGCAGGTGAACCTGACCCGCTTCTCCCTGTTCTTTCCCGAGAAGCGTGAATTCTTCATCGAGAATTCAGGCACGTATCAGTTCGGCGATCTCTCCGAGCGGAACTACCGGCTCGGAGCTTCCCCGCGGGACTTCACGCTCTTTCACTCCCGCCGCATCGGGCTCGATGGTGGGCGCCCGGTTCCAATCGTCGGAGGGGGGCGGCTCACCGGGCGCGCGGCCGGATTCGAGGTGGGACTCATCAACATGCAGACCGAGCGGACGGAGACGCTCGACGCGGAGAACTTCACGGTGGCCCGAGCTCGGCGCTCCCTGTTTGGCGTGTTGGACGTGGGTGGGATTTTCGTCAACCGACAGTCGACGAGCGGCCCGGCTCAGTACAACCGGAGTTGGGGCGTCGACGCGAATGCCCGAGTTCTGAACAACCTGGTGCTCCACTCGTACTGGGCGCAGACGCACGATCCGGGGGGCACCGGAGACAACCGGGCGTTGCGGATCTCCGCCGCATGGCGTGATGCCTTCTGGGACGTATCGGCCCTCGTTCGCTCCTTCGGCGACGGGTTCAACCCCGAAGTCGGATTCGTCCGACGAGGCGGGGTGCGGCACTACTACGGCACGGTGGGGGCGCATCCGCGGTCGGGGATTCGGGGCATCAACGAGGTCAATCCCTACGCCGAAGTGGAGTACTTCACGGACCTCCGCGGTGAGATCGAGACGCGAAACCTGACGGGGGCGGTTGAAGTGGCGTTCCTCGACGGAGGTAGCCTCAACGTTCGAGGAACCGATCGCTACGAGTGGCTCGTCGACGGATTCGAGCTCTCGGGTGGCTCCGTGCCGGCCGGGAGCTATGGTTTCCGTGAGGGCGCGGTCACCTACTCGTCGAACGCGGCCAGGGCCCTCTCGGGGGTCATTCGCGCCTCCGGAGGTGGGTATTTCCAGGGTGACCGCCGTTCGATCGGGGGGAGCCTTCTCTGGCGCCCGCTCGCTCGGTTCGGGATGGAGCTCGGAGCCGACCACAACGTGATCGACCTGACCGGCGAAGCGTTCACCGCGGACGTATTCAGCGGGAGGATGGACTTTTCCTGGTCGACGAGGCTCCTCGTCGGCGCCTGGGTTCAATACAACGACGCCAGCGAGGAGGTGGTCACGAACGTTCGGCTGAACTACATCCATGCCCCGCTGAGCGACGTCTTCCTCGTCTATTCCGAGCGACGGAGCACGGACGGGTCGCCCATCGTCGGAGCCGGTCGTTCCGTGCTCGACCGACGCATCACCCTGAAGGTCACGAAGCTCTTTGCGTTCTGACCTCCGCGCCTACCGGCCTCTCTGCTCGGCGATCGCCTGGCGCATGGCCGCCACGGTCGCCCGCGTGCGGAAGTCGATCAGGGCCCGGCCGTGCTCGAGCGCCTGGGCGACAGGCAGAATGCTGATGCCGTTGATGGAGGCCTTGTCGGCCTCGATCCGCTGCTGCAGTCGCACGTACTCCGGATCGTCATGCATGATGATCGTCGTGATGTAGTAGTCGTCGTGGAGCCCCTCGAGTCGGGGGTCCTCGTCGATGCCGAGCTCATCGCGCTGGTACGCGAGCACGTCGTCGTAGTTGTAGTACTCCGGGATGTGCGCGATCACGACGTCCTCTCCGGCCCACTCCGACCGGAGCTCCTCGGCGACCGCCGCCATGCCGCGGCTGTTCCCGCCACTGTCTCCCATGAAGAAGATGTTGTTGAAGCCCTGGGCCTTGAGGCTGACCGCATAGTCGCGGAGCACGGCGCGGAACGTCTCCTGTGAGTAACGAATCCCACCGGGAGAGCTCGCGCGCTCCGGATTGCCCGGCTCGATCGTGATGATGGGCGCCACGAGCGTGCGTCCGAACGAGCGCGCGATCGACTCGCCCATCACCTTGAGCACGTGGTTGTGCTTGCCGGTCGTCAGATAGGGGCCGTTCTCCTCGATTCCCCCGGTCAGAACGAGCGCCGTCCGCCAGCCGTCCGCGAGGAGGTCCCGTACCTCCAACATCGTCAGCTCCTCGATCCAGACGTTATCGGCCATCGCGATCGGACGCGGGAAGGTGTCCATGTCGAGCATCTGGCCTTGTTGGGCGGCTGCGACGATGGGCGACAGCGAGACGAGGAGGCAGGCGGTGAGGGCGGACCGAAGCATGGAGTTCTCCTTCTGTGGGGTACGAGGTTGACACTCGGTCGGGGCGGTATGTTGATACTGCTTCAGTCGCTGCGATGATTCAAACCGGGACGCTCGCATGAAGAAGACGGTGCTCGCCCTCGCCACACTCGCGCTCGTCGGCTCCCACGCCGAGCTCCGAGCGCAGACGTTTCCGACCGACGATCCGGTGATCCGCGAGATGTGGGAGCAGGGGATGGGGGATGGATCGCAGATCTTCGAGCTCGCGCAGGCGCTGCTCGACTCCATCGGGCCACGGCTCATGGGTTCACCGGCCTACGAACGGTCGGGCGATTGGCTGCTCGAGCGATACGCCGAGTGGGGCGTCGACGCCGACAAGCAGGTGTACGGGACGTGGCGCGGTTGGGAGCGAGGGCCGTCTCACATCGACCTGATCTCGCCGCGGGTACGGTCCCTCTCGGGCATGATGCTGGCATGGAGCCCTGACTCCGACGGACCCGTCGAGGCCGACGTGGTCGTCCTGCCCATGGTGACGAGCGCCGCGGAGTTCGAGGCCTGGCTTCCTGGCGTGGACGGCAAGGCGGTCGCGGTCTCCTTCGCGGAGCCGACGTGCCGGGCGCCCGAGTCGTGGGAGGAGTTCGCGACGGCGGAGGCCTACGAACAGATGCGCGCGGACCGATCACGCGCCGCCGCGGCGTGGAACGAGTCTCGGCGGGCGATCGGCGCAGGCCTGGAAGCTCGACTCGAGGAGGCCGGCGCGGTCGCAGTCCTGACCGGGAACTGGTCGCAGGGCTGGGGCGCCGACAAGATCTTCGCCGCGAGCACGACCGAGATACCGTCGATGCACCTGAGCTGCGAGGACTATGGCCTCGTGGCGAGGCTGGCGGAGAACGATCAGTCTCCGCGCGTGCGCATCGACGTCGAGTCGGAGTTCTTGGGCGACGTCCCGGCCTTCAACGTCGTCGGTGTCATTCCCGGCACCCAGCTCCCGAACGAATACGTGCTCCTGAGCGCACACCTCGATTCGTGGGACGGCGCGTCGGGCGCGACCGACAACGGGACCGGTACCCTGATGATGCTCGAGGCGATGCGGATCCTGAAGGCCGCGTATCCGAGCCCGCGCCGGACGATCATGGTGGGCCATTGGGGCGGCGAAGAGCAGGGTCTGATCGGGTCGACCGCGTTCGCGGCGGACAACCCCGAGGTGATCGATGGCCTCCAGGCCGCCTTCAATCAGGACAATGGAACGTGGCGCGTCGACTACGTCCGGATGATGGGCTTCACGGGGGCGGGGGCCCATTTCGCACGATGGTTCTCGGCGATCCCGAACGAGATCACCGATCACATCGAATTGGATATTCCGGGGATGCCGGAGCGCGGCGGCAGCGACCACATGTCCTTCATCTGCGCCCCGGCGCCGGGCTTCCGACTGCAGTCGAACTACCCGGACTACCGGCAGTACACCTGGCACACCAACCTCGACACTTTCGACAAGATCGTGTTCGCCGACCTGCGCAACAACGCGACGTTGGCGGCGATGCTCGCCTACCAGGCTTCCGAGGATCCCGAGCGGATGCCCCGCGACACCCGAGTCCTTCCGTCGGGGCCTCCGTCCGACCCGACCGAACCGTCGCGACGTACGATGGCGTCCAGCGCCTTCGGCGAGTGGCCGACGTGCCGTCCGCCCCGCAGGAGCTTCGGCGGCAACTGAACGCGAGGCGGGGCGCGCCCTAGGGCGCGCCCCGCTGTTCCTCGCGCGCTCCTTCGATCGGCCGACGCTTACCTCATCCCGAGGGGCGTGCGAAGGGTCGCTGTGAGGCCGGCGTGATCGGACGGCCACAGTCCGCCCGCTGTCTGGTCGAGCCTGCGCGTCCCGATGATGTCCATTATGACGAAGCCGCGGTGCTGACCTTCGCCTTCGAATGACTCCGCATCGCGGAACAGGACGAAATCGATGCGCTCATCCAAGTTGGCCGGGCCCAGGAGATCCTTCGCCGTGCAGCAGGTGAACCCGGGATCCGTCCGAGCGCGCGCCGCCACCTCCCACGCGTCCGTGAAGCCCCCCTCGGCGCTCGTGAGTCGGCCGTAGGTCGGCGTCCAGGATGGGTCTCCCGGCTGCGCTTCCGCATCGGAGTTCAGGTCGCCCATGACGATGGTGGGGCCGTCGAGCGTGTTGAGCGTCGCGATCAGCTCGTCCGCTTGCCAGTCGTGGATCGGTTGGGCGCCCTGCGTCTCGAGGTGCGTCGCGACCACGTTGTGGCGCGTGCCGTCGAAGTCGAAGGAAGCCAAGATCCAGGCGCGCTCGACGAGGAGCAGGGGCGTCGGCGTCTGCGGGATGGGAATGAAGGCGTCGTAGATCTTGGACGTGAAGTCGACGTTCTCCAGATCGTCACGCACCAAGACGGCGTTTCTGTCGGCGAACTGCAGAACGCCCGTGAAATCGAACGTCGAGAAGTCGATTCCCAGGGGCAGGGCGCCGTCGGTCGTCATGATGACCTCGCTCCGAGCGTACGGCAGATTTCGAGCGGCGATCTCGGTCTGAATGGCCGCAAGCAGGTCGTAATGCGCCACGGGCTGTGGTGCGGGCGTGAACGCGATCTCCGTGAACTGGAAGGCTTCCTGGAGGGCCACGACGTGAGGCATCCGAGCCTCGATCTCGTCGACGATCTCAAGGGCGCGGCTCGGGATGTCACTCGCCTGGACCGAAGCCCAAAACGTCTGGGTCGCCTCGACGATGGCGACCGGATTGCCGAAGTCCAGCGAGAAGAGCGGTCCGGTGTCGCCACCCAGGTACAGATTCTGTGAGTAGACTTCGAGATCCTGCGGTAGACCGCGATTCGCATGGATGATCGTGTTCTGCGGACCCGTCAGGGAGCCGGGACCCGCGTCGGTGCAGGCACCCAGCAGGACGGTGAGCGCACCGATCGCGCCGATGGGTAAGACGTGGAATCCGCCTGGCTTCATCGTTCACCTCCAAGGTTCGTGGAAGGGGCGGGGTCGGGCTTTCAACCTTGCCGAATGCGGCGCTGCACTCTCTACGTCAAGATGCGTAGGCGCCCCCATCGGCTCCGGATGGAAGTGGTCGTGATCGGAGTGGCGCGTCCGTGCCGGACGGCCTATCGTCGCGCTCCATGGGTCTCGGCCATCGACCCACCCTCTCCGCCCCTGCGCCCCGTGAAGGTCGTCGCGATTCACCGTTTCGCCTGCTGCACAGCCACGGCGCTCGCGGTGGCGCTGCACGCCGCGACCCTGAGCGCCCAGTACGTCGACGTCGTCGACCCGGGGCTCTACCGCGAGGTGATGCCAGGTGCCGAACGCTTCGAGCGGGCGTCGGGCGATCCCCCGGTGGTACGCGCGTATTCGATCGGGCCTGCCGGGGAGGAGGTGCTCCACGGCTACCTCTTCGCGACCCCGGATCTGCCTCCGGAGCAATTCGGGTACAGTGGCCCGATCGTCGCGCTCGTCGGAATGTCCCCCGACGGCGAGCTCACGGGCGTTCGCGTGCTGGACTATCAGGAATCGTACATGCAGAGCATGGGCGACTTCCTACGCCGGCCCGGGTTCCAGGAGCAGTTCCGGGGGAAGCACCTCGGCGATCCCTTCCAGGTCTGGGGAGACGTCGAAGGCATCTCGCGCGTATCGATCAGCGTGCGCGCCCTCTCTCGCGGTGTCCGCGATGCGGCTCGACGCGTCGCGAATGCGTACGGACTGGCGCCGAACATCGAGGCGATCGGTGGGGAGGAGGTGGACCCGGTCGGGCTCTCCTGGTTCGAGCTGAGACAGCTCGGCGTGGTGGAGCGCTTCGAGGTCACCGAGCCGGGCGAGGGCTCGGCGGGAATCGCGCTCGCGCTGATCGAGAGCGAACGCCTCGGGCGGTATTTCCTGGGAGAGGCGCTGTACCAGCGCGGTCTCCAATCCGCCGAGCGGAGGGGCGGCGCCGAGCATCTCGTGCTCTACGCGATCGACGGCTCGCGGCTCCGTCTCTTCCGCCAGCAGGGATGGTCGATCGTGCAGGGAACGGACACCACCGCGATCGACCCGCGGCAGGTCGTGAGTCTCGGCCTTCCTTCCGGTGGCGTGGTCGCGGGCGAGGCTACGCTCGTGGGACTCATGCTGGTTGGTGGTGGCGTCGACATCGCCGCGCCCTTCACGGTGGTGTACGACCTCGACGAGCTCGGCACTCAAAGCGTCGAGTACGTCAGCCGTCAGGCTCGTCTCGCGAGGGCGGAGGCCGAAGCGGCCCGAGCGGCGGCGGCACGGACGGCGGCGGCGGCCGTCGATTCACCGGTTGCCGATCCCGCTGCTCCGCCCGATTCGGCTTCAGGCGACTCGACCGCGGTCGAGGAAGCGTCGGTCGAGGGACCCGCGGCCCCTACGGCCGGCGTGCCGCCGGACCCGGAGAGCACGACTACGGGCAGTGAGTCGGGCGTCACGAGCCCACGTGCGCCCTCGGAAACCGAGACCCCCGCCGTCGAAGAGCCCACGCTGCAGCTCGACGTCTCGGAAGACGAGAGCGTGCTCGCGAGGACTCTCGCGGCGACCTCC